>CAZVZV010000080.1:0-30449 GCA_964631735.1 uncultured Enterobacteriaceae bacterium | reverse complement strand
GGCCTGGCGGCGGCGCAGCAGAATTATCCGACCAAGCCGATCCGCTTCATCGTCACTTTCCCCCCGGGCGGCAGCTCCGACCTGATCGCGCGCGCGCTGGTTCCCATTCTTGCCGACCGGCTGGGACAGCAAGTGCTGGTGGAGAACCGCCCCGGCGCGGGTGGCAACATCGGCATGGAGGTTGTCGCCAGGGCGGCCCCCGACGGATACACGATGGGCTTGGGCGCGGCCGGCGCGCTCGCCGCCAACGTCAGCCTCTACCCGAAGATGCCCTACGACCCGGTGAAAGACTTCGCGCCGGTGTCGAATGTGGCTTTCGTGCCGTTTTTTCTGATCGCCAATCCGTTGCTCCCGGCGAACAATCTGCAGGAGCTGGTGGCGCTGGCGAGTGCCAAGCCGGGTGAGCTGATGCTGGGCCACGGCGGCAACGGTACCGCGATGCACCTGTCAGGCGAACTGTTCAAGCTGATGGCCAAGGTCCAGCTGGTGAACGTGCCTTACAAGGGCAGCGGCCCGGCGGCTCTGGATACGATGGGCGGCCAACTGTCGCTGGCCATGGTGGACGTGGCCTCTGCCATCACGCAGATCAAGGCAGGCCGCCTCAAGGCGCTGGCAGTGACGACCACCAAGCGCATCAGCGCGGCGCCGGACGTGCCCACCTTCGCGGAGGCGGGATTGTTCGGCTACGAGGCCGTCGGCTGGTTCGGCGTGGTGATGCCCGCGGGCACGCCGCCCGAGATCGTCGGTCGCATGAACGCGGAGCTGGTCGCTGCGCTCAAGCGCCTGGAGATCCACGAGCGCGTGATCGCCGCGGGCGCCGAGCCTGCGCCCAGCACGCCGGAGGAGTTTGGCGCGCTGATCCGCTCGGAAATCGCAAAATGGGCGGAAGTGGTCAAGGCTTCCGGCGCCAAGCTCGACTGAGCGTGGCCACGCGCACGCGCACGATACCTATCCTGCCCTCGCGGGTCACGGTCGAGGGGCTCGATCGGGCGCCGCACCGCGCCTTCCTGCGCGCGCTCGGCGTCACCGACGCGGATCTGGCCAAGCCATTCGTCGGCGTCGCCTCGACCGACGGCCGCGTCACGCCCTGCAACGCGCTGCTCGGAGAGTTTGCGCGCGAGGCATGCGCCGGCGTGCGCGAGGCGGGCGGCGTGCCCTTCGATTTCGCCTCGGTTTCGGTGGCGGACTCCATGTCGATGAACCATGCCGGCATGCGCTATTCGCTGGTGTCGCGCGAATTGATCGCCGATGGCGTGGAAGCGGTGGCGCGCGGCCACGCCTACGACGCCCTGGTCACCTTTGCCGGCTGCGACAAGACACTGCCGGGGATGATGATGGCCATGGTGCGGCTGAATCTTCCCGCCGTGTTCGTCTATGGCGGGGCGGCGCTGCCGGGCCGCTGGCACGGACGCGACGTCACCGTGCTGGATACCTATGAGGCCGTCGGCGCCGTGATCGCCGGCGACATGCCGCAGGTGGAGCTCGATGAACTGGAGCGGGTCTGTTTGCCGACGCTCGGTTCCTGCCCCGGCCAGTTCACGGCCAATACCATGGCGATGGTGTCGGAGACCCTGGGGCTGGCGCTGCCCGGCAGCGCGACGCTCCCCGCAGTCGCCGCCGGCCGGCCTGCTGTAGCGCGCGAGGCGGGGGCCGCAGTGATGCGGCTCCTGCGCGAAGGCGGCCCATTGCCGCGCGAGCTGGTGACGCGCAAGAGCATCGAGAACGCGTGCGCCGCCGTGGCGGCGACCGGCGGCTCGACCAACGCGGCGCTGCACTTGCCGGCGATCGCGCACGAGGCCGGCATCCGCTTCGACCTGGACGATTTCGCGCGCGTCGCAAAGCGCACACCGCTGATCGCCGACATGAAGCCGGGTGGGCGTTTTCTTGCCAAAGACCTGCATGCCGCCGGCGGCGTGGCCGCCGTGTTGAAGGAGTTGCTGCGTCACGGCGCGCTGCATGGTGAATGCCTGACGCTGTCCGGCAAGACGCTCGAGCAGACGCTCGCCGGCCATCCCGGCGCCGATGGCGCAGTGGTGCGCCGCGTGCCGATCTCGCCGACCGGCGGGCTGGTGGTGCTGAAGGGCAACCTTTGCCCCGGCGGCGGCCTGATCAAAGTGGCGGGCCTCAAGACCCTGGTGTTCGACGGCCGGGCGCGCGTGTTCGACAGTGAAGAGGCCTGCGCGGCGGTGGTGCGCGCGCGCAAGGTGCGGCCCGGCGACGTGCTGGTGATCCGCTACGAAGGGCCGCGCGGCGGACCGGGCATGCGCGAAATGCTCGGCGTCACGGCACTGATCTACGGTCTGGGCCTGGGGGAGAAGGTCGCCCTGCTGACCGATGGGCGTTTCTCCGGCGCGACGCGCGGCATGATGATCGGCTACGTGTCGCCCGAAGCCGCGGACGGCGGGCCGATCGCGCTGGTGCGCACTGGCGACCGCGTCACGATCGACGCGCGCAAGGCGAGCGCGACCCTGCACGTACCGAAGGCGGAGCTGGCAGCCAGGCGCCGCGCCTGGAAAATGCCGCGGCGCGCAAGGCTCTCCGGCGCGCTGGAGAAATATGCCCGGCTGGTCGGCCCCGCCAATCGCGGCGCGGTGACCCACTCCGGTGGCGGGACATGAGTGCGCAGGAAATAGTTTTTCGCTGGTTGCGAAAATTTCCGCGCACGCATTGAATTCGCGTTGCGATCTGATTATGATGCACGCTCGTTTGCGGGAAGGGGAGAGCGCAAGACATGCGGTCCGTCACCAAAGCTGATCTGGTGGAAGCAGCAGCGCGTGCCGGGAATCTCAGCAGGTCCAGCGCCGGCGAAGCGGTCAACGCGGTGTTCGACGCGATCGTGGCGGGCGTGGCGAAGGGCAATCGCGTGACCGTGGTCGGCTTCGGCACTTTCCTGCCGCGCAAGCGCAAGGCGCGCGCCGGGCGCAGCCCGCTGAACGGCAAGGAAATCCGCATTTCCTCCAAGACCGTGCCGGCCTTTGCCGCCGGACAGGGCTTCAAGGATCGCGTCTCCAGCCGCTAGCGGCCGGCGACAATTCAGCGGGCCGCGAGCTTCGCCTCGCGGCCCTTTGTGGCAGAATCCCTGCGGTCATGGACAACCTGCTGATCCTCACGCTTGACAGCCACGGCGTCCCGCATCGCTGGATCAGCTGGCAGCAAGCCTGCTTCTATTACGCCAAGAACCTCGTGGCCTGGACCCTGGGCGAGCGCACCTTCACGTTCCACGGCGGCATCTCGCGCCTGACCGGCGAGCGCTCCAGCATCACCGCGCACTCGATCATCGCCATCCGCGGCAAGGCGCTGGCGGCCAAGGGTTTCCACCAGGTGCCGCCGCTGAACAACCGCGAGCTGTTCCGGCGCGACCGGCATACCTGCGCCTACTGCGGCGCCGAGCACAACTATTTCCGGCTGACGCGCGACCACATCACCCCGCTGTCGCGCGGCGGCCGCGACACCTGGATGAACGTGGTCACCGCTTGCCGCCACTGCAACGGCAGCAAGCGCAACCGGCTGCCGGAGGAATCCGGGCTGCAGTTGCTCTACGCGCCCTACGTGCCGAACAAGGCGGAGTACCTGATCCTCACCAACCGCCGCATCCTCGCCGACCAGATGGAGTTCTTGCGGCAGCACGTCGCGTCGCACAGCCGCCTGGTTGTGGCCCCTGCCTGACTTCTGGCGCAATAGCGGCTTTCATCTCCTAGAACGCGACCCGGCCGGACTGCTGCGGGTCACGGACGATTTCCTGCGCGCCTACTACCTGCGCCCGGAAATCCACCCGGTCGAGGAGTCCTGCGACGCCGAGCGGCGCCTGCACGCCTCGCTCATGCAGGCGCCGCGCCGCGAGGTGCCTGCTGCGCAGATCGAGGCGCTCGAGGACCTGGACGCACGCCACAACTACCGCATGCTGCTCGGGTTTCGCGATCGCCTGCTGGCCGCCGGCACGGTGGAGGGCTGCTACATGTCCCTGTTCAAGGGCGCGATCGACGTGCCGCCGCTGTTCATCGAGCAGCTGGCGCACGTCACGTTGCGCAACCTGCTCGACGACTGCGACGACCCGCTCGTGCTGCGCGCGGCAGAACTGTTTTTTCGCGAACAGAAGGCCACGCTGCAGGACGGGCACGTACTGCTCGCCGACCTCGAGACCGTGGCGATGCATGCGGCGGGAAACAGGTACGGCAATCTCGGCAAGCTGATCGTCGAGGCGCAGGGCTCGATCGGCAAAGTCGACCTCGACGTGCTCGACCGCGCCAACGCCGCGCTTTACTGGGAGCGCGAATCGCGCCACGACACGGTGATCAGCCTGAGCTACGGGCGCGCGGCGCTCGAGGCGCTGTGCCGCGTGATCGAGGCGTGGGTGCTGCATTTCCACCGCGTGCAGGTGGAGGTGAAACCGCTGCGCAAGATCGACGAGGCGCGCTGGGCCTGGCATATCGGCCTGGATGCCGAGTCCACAGAGATTCTCAACGAGCTCTGGGCAGGCAGCCAGGTGGAGCCGGGCCGCATGCGCAACATCATCGCCCTGTTCGGCATGCGCTTCGCCGAGCCGGCGGCGATGCGCCCGGACATCGCCGGACGCACCGTGTACCTGGCGCTGAGCGCGAACGCGGAACAGGAAGTGCGCATGAAGCCGCAGAACCTGCTGACCAACCTGCCGCTGCATGAAGCCTGACCTGAAACCAGACCTGAAACCAGACCTGAAACCAGACTACTGGGACCGGGCGAAGCGCTCGCTGGCGCGCCGCGATCCAGTGCTGGCGGCGATCATGCGGCGCCACCCGCGCGTGCACCTGGTGGCGCGCGGCGAGCCGTTCCAGACCCTGTCGCGTGCGATCGTGGGCCAGCAGATCTCGGTCAAGGCGGCCCAGTCGGTGTGGAACCGGGTGCTCGCGGTCGCGCCGGGCATGACGCCCGGCGAAGTGCTCGCGCTCAAGCGGCCGCGCCTGCGGGCCTGCGGGTTGTCGGAGCGCAAGACGCAATACATCGCCGACCTGGCGCGCCACTTCGCCGACGGCACCGTGCATCCGCAGCGCTGGCCGGAAATGGACGACGAGGCCGTGGTCGCCGAGCTGGTGGCGGTGCGCGGCATCGGCCGCTGGACCGCCGAGATGTTCCTGATGTTCAACCTGCTGCGTCCGGACATATACCCGCTGGGCGACCTCGGGCTGCTGAAGGCCGTACGGGCGAGTTATTTCAACGGGCGCAAGGTACCGCTGTCGCGCATCAGGAAGCTCGGCGCCACCTGGCAGCCATGGCGCTCGGTCGCCACCTGGTACTTGTGGCGCTCGCTCGACCCGCTTGCCGTGGAATACTAGTGCGCATGCGGGACCGTCGGCAGCAACTGCGGGTTCAGCGCCTGGGCTTGGGGATCGCAGCCACGGTAATCGCCGTGGTCATCGCGTTGGCAGCCGCGCTGGCGGGCTACCTGCCGCTTGGCGCGATGCTGGTGTATGCAGGCGGCGCCGGCCTGTGCGCGGCAGTGTTCTTTGCCCTGATTCGCAGCGGCGTAAACCTGCGGTTCTCCGACCCCAGCCTCACGGTGCCGATGCTGCTCGCCGCAGGCGCGATGACCACTTACATCGTGTTCGTCGGGGCGCAGGCGCGGGCGACGCTGACCGCGATCTATCTCAGCGCGTTCATGTTCGGCATGCTGACGCTGGATGCGCGGCGGTTGGCTGGGGTGGCGGTGTGTTTCGTCGCTTTCTACGCGGCGACGATTGCGCTCTCGGTGCAGGTCGGTGGCGGCACCGTCGACCTGCGACGCGAACTGTTCCAGCTTGTCGTATTCGCGCTGTTGCTGGCGTGGTTTACCATCCTCGGCAGCTACTACAGCGGATTGCGCGCGAAGCTGCGCAGGACCAACGACGAACTCTCCGCCGCGCTGCGCAACTCCGAAGTCCTCGCCGCCACGGATGCGCTCACCGGCTGCAGCAACCGCAGGCAGGCGTTCGTCCAGCTGCAGGTCGAGGCCCAGCGCGTACAGCGCGGCGGTGCATTGTCGGTCGCACTGGTGGATATCGATCACTTCAAGTCGATCAACGACGCCCACGGGCACGCGTGCGGCGACGAAGTGCTCAAGTCCTTCGCTGCCGCCGCGCTGCGCACGCTGCGGCCGACTGACGGCCTGGGCCGCTGGGGCGGAGAAGAATTTCTCGTCGTGCTGTCGCAGACGCGGCTGGAGGCCGCGCTCGCCGCCGCCGGGCGCCTGCGACGCGTGGTAGAGGAGATGCAGGTGCCCGCCCTGCCGGCAGGACGGCGCATCACGGTGTCGATCGGTGTCGCCGAGCATCGGCCCGGTGACTCGGCGGAGCGCACGGTGGAGCGCGCCGACCGAGCCCTGTACCGTGCCAAGCAAGGTGGCCGCAACCGCGTGGAGGCCGAGCCCTGACCCTCGGCTAGAATGCGCGGGCGATGAAGATCACTTTCCTCGATTTCGAGCAGCCGATCGCCGTGCTCGAGCAGCGCATCGAGGAACTGCGCTTCGTGCAGGACGACTCGGCGGTCGACATTTCCGAGGAAATCCAGCGCCTCACCAGGAAGAGCCAGGCGCTGACCAAGGAGATCTACGCCAAGCTCACCCCCTGGCAGGTCGCGCAGGTGGCGCGTCACCCGCAACGGCCCTACACCCTGGATTACGTCGGCACGCTGTTCACCGCGTTCGAGGAATTGCACGGCGACCGCATGTTCGCCGACGATGCGTCGATCGTGGGCGGCCTCGCGCGCTTCGACGGCGTGCCCTGCATGGTGCTCGGCCACCAGAAGGGGCGCGACACCAAGGAAAAGATCGCGCGCAATTTCGGCATGCCCAAGCCCGAGGGTTACCGCAAGGCGCTGCGCCTGATGCTGATGGCGGAGAAGTTCGGCTTGCCGGTATTCACTTTCGTCGACACGCCGGGCGCCTACCCGGGCATCGACGCGGAGGAACGCGGCCAGTCGGAAGCGATCGGCCGCAACCTTTACGCCATGGCCGCGCTGCGCACGCCGATCATCGTTTCCATCATCGGCGAGGGCGGCTCGGGCGGCGCGCTCGCCATCGCGGTGGGCGACGTCACCATCATGCTTCAGTACGCGACCTACTCCGTGATCTCGCCGGAGGGCTGCGCCTCGATCCTGTGGAAGAGCGCCGACATGGCCCCGGAAGCGGCGGAAACGCTGGGCATCACCGCCAACCGCCTGAAGACGCTGGGACTGGTGGACAAGGTGGTGCCGGAGCCGCTGGGCGGCGCCCATCGCGACCCGCAGGCCGCGGCGCAAGCGTTGCGCAAGGCGCTCGCCGAGGCGTTCCGGCAATTGCGCGAGAAGAAGCCCAAACAGCTCGTCGAGGAACGTCTCGAGCGCCTAATGAGCTATGGCAAGTTCAAGGAAACGGCTGAACGCTAGCCTTGCCGCGGACCTGCGCGGCAGGCATCTCGCGGCCGGACTTTCCGGCGGCATCGATTCGGTGGTCCTGCTGCACTTGCTGCGCGATCTCGCGCCGCGCCACGGCTTTCGCCTGAGCGCAGTCCACGTGCATCATGGGCTTAGCCCGAACGCCGATGCCTGGGCGCGCTTCTGCCGGCAGCTGTGCCGCGACTGGGGCGTGCCGCTCACCGTGCGCCGCGTAGAGATCCGCAAGCAGGGCAGGGGCCTCGAAGCGGCGGCAAGGGAGGCACGCCGCGCGGTGTTCGCGCGCCTGCGCGCGGACGTGATTGCGCTCGCGCACCAGCTCGATGACCAGGCCGAGACCGTGCTGCTCAATCTGCTGCGCGGCGCGGGCACGCGCGGAGCCGCGGCGATGCCGGCGGCGGGAAGGCTCGGCACCAAGACGCTGCTGCGCCCGCTGCTGGCGGTGCCGCGCCGCGAAATCCTGGCGTACGCGCGCACGCACGGGCTGGCGTGGATCGAGGACGAGTCCAACCTGAACGACGCGCTGACGCGCAATTTCCTGCGCCTGCGCGTCGGCCCGCTCCTCGAGCAGCGCTTTCCGCGCTGGCGCGAGGGGCTGGCGCGCGCCGCGCGGCATTTCGCCGCGGCGGACGCCGGCGCCAGCCGCGCGCTGCGCGAATTCCTCGCGGCGCGCGGGCTGGGCGCGCCGAGCGAGGCGAAACTCGTCGAGATGCTGAAGCAGCTCACCGCGCGCGGCGCGCGCACGCTGATCGGCCACGACGGCAGGCAATTGCGCGTTTATCGCGGCAAGGTGCAGATCGCGCCGGCCGGCGTGCCGGCCACATTTGCGGCGATCGACTGGCAGGGCGAGCGGCGCCTGGCGATTCCTGCGCTCGAGGGCGAGTTGCATTTTCGCCGCGCGCGCGGCCGCGGCATCGCGGCGGCGCTGGTCGAGGGCCGCGCGCTCAGCGTGCGCCCGCGCGGCGGCGGCGAGCGCCTGAGACCGGACCCGCGGCGGCCGCGGCGCACGCTGAAGAATCTGTTCCAGGAAGCCGGCGTGTCGCCTTGGGAAAGGGAGCGGCTGCCGATGCTGTTTTGTGGCAGCGAACTGGTCTGGGTGCCGGGACTCGGCGTGGATGCGGCATGGCAGGCGGGCAGCAGGTCACCCGGCATCGTCCCCGAGTGGCGCGACGCTAGGCGGTGAATACCCGGTCTGCTATCCTTGGCGCGACAGTCAAAACACCAGTCCATGCATAAAAGGAGAAGCGACATGCAATCCACCATCGCCAAGGTCGCGGCGCTGTTCGCCGCGAGCGTGTTCGCCGCCGGCGCGGCGGCGCAGACGCCCAATCCCAGCTGGTCGAAGACCATCACGCTGGGAACGGCGTCGGTCGGCGGCACGTATTTCGTCTACGGGCAGGTGTGGGCGAGCCTGGTCAACGAGAAGCTCGGCACCAGCATCAGCACGCAGCAGACGCAGGGCCCGAACCAGAACATCATCCTCACCGACGAGCGCAAGATCGACCTCGGCATGACCACCATGGGAGTGGCGCTGCAGGCCTGGAATGGCGCCGGCGAGTGGACCAAGGGCAGGAAGTTCCAGAACATCCGCGCCACTTTTCCGATGTACGACACGCCGTTCCATTTCATTGCGCTGGACAAGTCCGGCATCAAGTCGGTGAAGGACCTGGCGGGCAAGAAATCGGGCGTTGGCCCCCGGGCCGGGACCTGCGGCACCTATTTCCCGATGATGTTCAAGGCGCTGGGGGTGGATACGACGATCCGCAACGGGCAGGGCTCGGACATGGCTGCCAACCTGCAGGATGGCCTGATCGACGCCTTCCCGTTCTGCGCCGGTGTGCCGATCGCGGCCTACTCTGAACTGGAGACCACCAACAAGGTGCGCTTCTTCACCTACACGGACGAGGAAATCAAGAAACTGCAGCAGGCGATGCCGGAACTGTCCAATTCGACGATCCCGAAGGGCACCTACCGGCAGCAGACCGAAGACCACAAGACGGTCGGCGTGTACAACTTCGGCATTGCGCACAAGGACCTGCCCGACGACCTCGTCTACGGCATCATGAAGGCGGTGCTGGAGAACAACCCGCAGATGGTCAAGGGCCACGCCGCGGCCAAGGAAACGCTGGTCGAGAACTGGAACCGCAACACCTTCCTGCCGTTCCATCCGGGTGCAGTGCGCTACTACAAGGAAAAGGGCATCAACCTTCCGGCCAATTTGGCCGGCGGCAAGTAAGGCGGCGCTGATCCAAGGCCGCGCTGGGGTGAGGCTCAGCGCGGCTTTTTCATGAATGCGACCGCGGAACAGCTGGCGCCGCTCCCCGACGAGGAGTTCGGCGGCAACAAGCGGACGCTGAACGGCTGGGAAACCGCCTTGCTCGGCGTGCTGTGCGTCGGCTTCACGCTGTTCCACCTGTTCGTCCTCAACGTCTACTCCCTCGAGCCACTGCTGTTTCGCGCAATCCACGTCGCGTGGGGCGGCGCGCTCGGTTTCATGCTGTACGGGATCACCACCCGCACCAAGGCGGGCGTGCCCTGGTACGACTGGATCCTGGTCCTTGCCTCGATCGCCTGCGGCGCCTACATCACTGTCGAACTCGACGGCCTGCTGTTCCGCGCCGGCGCGCAGTGGACGACGTTGGACGTGGTCGTCGGTTTCGTCGGCACAATGCTGGTGCTGGAATTCGGCCGCCGCACCTCCGGCCTGGCGATGGTGGTGATTGCCGGCGTATTCCTGCTTTACTGCTTCGTCGGCCAGTGGATGCCCGGGGTGTTGCAGCACCGCGGCTATTCCTTCGGCCAGGTCTTCACCTACATGTACAGCGAGTACGGCATGTTCGGCGTGACGACGCAGGTCTCATCCTCCTACATCATCCTGTTCGTGTGCTTCGCCGCGTTCCTGCAGGTGTCCAGGGTCGGCGATTACATCAACGACCTGTGCAACTCACTGTTCGGCTGGGCGCGCGGCGGACCGGCGAAGGCCTGCGTCGCCTCGGGCGCGCTGTTCGGCACCATCTCGGGCTCGGCGGTGGCCAACGTGGTGGCCTCCGGCATGGTCACCATTCCCATGATGCGCAAGGTCGGTTACGACCGCCAGACCGCGGCGGCGATCGAAGCCACCTCCTCCACCGGAGGGCAGATGACGCCCCCGGTGCTCGGCGCTGGCGCGTTCCTAATGGCCGAAATCACGGGGATTCCCTACGGCGAGATCGCGCTCGCCGCCGTGCTGCCGGCGCTGCTGTTCTACGTCGCCTGCTGGGTGCACGTCGATTACCACGCCGTGCGGCTCGGACTGCGCGGGCTGTCGCGCGCCGAGCTGCCCTCTGTCAAGCGCATGCTGGTGATGCTGTACCTGTTCTCTCCCATCGTCGTGCTGGTGTGGGCGCTGCTCGAGGGCTACTCGCCGTTCCGTGCCGGCGGGCTCGGCATCCTGGTGGCGCTGATCGCGGGCTGGCTGTCGCGCATGTTCCACGACATCGACGAATCCGGAGCGGTGCCGAGGGTGGCGGAATCCGCAGCCGCGGTCGCTGCCGCGCTGCTGCTGCGCGCGGTCGTACTGGTGATTGCCACAGGCGCGCTCTATGGCGCCACCGTGGTCGGTTTCAAGGCGATCAGCGGCCCATTCGGCGACTGGGCAGGCTATGGTTTCGCGACCGCGCTGATCCTGGTGACGGCGTTCCTGTTCGGCTGGCGGCGCACGCTCAGCGCGCTGAATCTGGCGGCGCGCGACACCATCCAGCTGGTGGCGGTGTGCGCGGTCGCCGGCCTCATCGTCGGCGTGGTCGCCCTGACCGGGATCGGCGGCCGATTCTCGGAGCTGATCCTCGGTGTCGCCGGCGCCAACCAGTTGCTGGCGATGCTGTTCGTCGCGTTAGTGGCGCTGGTGCTCGGCATGGGCATGCCGACGACGGCCGCCTACGCCATCGCCGCCGCGGTGCTGGCGCCCGGCCTCATCAAGATCGGCGTGCCGGTGCTGGTGGCGCACATGTTCATCTTTTATTTCGCGGTGATCTCCGCGATCACCCCGCCGGTGGCGCTCGCTTCCTTCGCCGCTGCGGGGATGGCGCAGGCGGATCCCTGGAAGACGTCCTGGGTGGCGCTGAAGATGGGGCTGGCGACCTTCATCGTGCCGTTCATGTTCTACTTCAGCCCGATCCTGCTTTGGAAAGGATCGTGGTTCGATATCGCGCAGGCCGCGGTGTCGGGCTCGATCGGTGTCTGGATGCTGGCGGGCTCCACCGAAGGCTGGTTCGGCGGACGCCTTGCGATGCCGCTGCGCATACTGTTGTTTGGCGGCGCCCTGTGCCTGATCCACCCCGGCACCATCACCGATCTGATTGGGCTCGCGATCGGCGTGCCGCTCTATCTCTGGCAACGCTTGCGCACAAGAGGTTCGGTTTCAGCGTAAGCCTTTGTTTCTACGCAAGTCGCAGCTCGCCCATGCTAGAATCCCGGGCTCACATTTTCAGCGATCCACGGAGCATCGGGAATGGCGGTCGAGCGCACCCTGTCCATCATCAAGCCAGACGCAGTGAAGAAGAATGCGATCGGCCAGATCGTCGCCCGCTTCGAGAAGTCGGGCTTGCGCGTGGTGGCCGCGCGCATGATGCACCTGTCGCGTGCGCAGGCCGAAGGCTTCTACGCAGTGCACCGCGAGCGGCCGTTCTTCACGGACCTGGTCGGTTTCATGATTTCGGGTCCGGTGCTGGTGCAGGTGCTGGAGGGCAGGGACGCGATCGCGAAGAACCGCGAGCTGATGGGCGCCACCGACCCGAAGAAAGCCGCCAAGGGCACCATCCGCGCGGATTTCGCCGACTCGATCGACGCCAACGCGGTACACGGTTCGGACGGTGCGGAGACGGCGCGCACCGAGATCGCGTACTTCTTTCCCGCCTGCGAGGTGTTTTCGCGCTGACATGAAAACCAACCTTCTCGGCCTGGACGCTGCCAGCCTTGCCGCGTTTTTCCAGACGCTGGGCGAGAAGCCGTTTCGCGCGCGCCAGGTGCTGCAGTGGGTGCACCAGCGCCGCGAGTCCGATTTTGCCCGCATGAGCGACCTGGCGAAAGACCTGCGCGCCAAGCTCGTCGCCGGAGCGACGGTCGAGGCGCCGCAGATCGTCGGCGATCACCTGGCCGCGGACGGCACGCGCAAGTGGCTGCTGAAGGTAGACAGTGCCAACGCAGTGGACGCGGTGTTCATCCCGGAGACCTCGCGCGGCACGCTGTGCGTGTCGAGCCAGGCCGGCTGCGTGCTCGACTGCGCATTCTGCTCCACCGGCAAGCAGGGCTTCAACCGCAACCTGAGCACGGCCGAGATCGTCGGCCAGCTGTGGTTGGCCAACCGATTACTGCAAGGCAAGCGGCCTGTGACCAACGTGGTGTTGATGGGCATGGGCGAGCCGATGCTCAACCTCGACCACGTGATCCCGGCGCTGCGCCTGATGCTCGACGACAACGCCTATGGCCTGTCGCGCCGGCGCGTGACGGTGTCCACCTCCGGCGTGGTCCCTGGCATGGACCGGTTGCGCGATGAATGCCCGGTGGCGTTGGCGGTTTCACTGCACGCACCCGACGACGCATTGCGCGACCAACTGGTGCCGGTCAACCGCAAGTACCCGATCCGCGAGTTGCTGCAAGCCTGCCGCCGCTACCTGGAAAAAGCGCCGCGCGATTTTGTCACCTTCGAGTATGTGATGCTCGACGGGGTGAACGACACCGACGCGCAGGCGCAGGAGCTCGCCGGCATTGCCGCGCGCGTCAGCTGCAAGTTCAACCTGATCCCGTTCAATCCTTTCCCGCGGACGGAATTTCGCCGCTCGCCCCCGGAGCGCATCCGGCGCTTCGCCGAGATCCTGCAGCGCAAGGGCGTCACGGTGACCACGCGCAAGACGCGCGGCGATGACATCGACGCAGCCTGCGGCCAGTTGGCTGGAGATGTCGCCGACCGCACGCGGCGCACGAAGGCGCTGCGCATCGTCGAGGTGCGTGCATGAGAGGTGCACTGGGCCTGGCGTTCGCGCTGCTCGCCGGGTGCGCAGCGGCGCCGCAGTCCGCAGGTCCGAAGACCGAATCGGGCGCCATCGTCGGCGAGTCGACCGATCCGCGCAACCGCGCTCGCGTCCGTACGGAACTGGCGTCGCTGTACTATGCGCGCGGCAACATGAATGTCGCGCTCGACGAGCTGCGCCTGGCGGTGGCCGCCGACCCCAATTTCGCCACTGCGCACGGCATGTTCGGGCTGGTGTACATGGAGCTGCGCGAAAACACGCTGGCGCGCTCCAGCTTCGAGCGCGCGTTGGCCCTGTCGCCGGATGACTCGGACATCAACCACAATTTCGGCTGGTTCCTGTGCCAGACCGGCAAGGAAGTCGAGTCGAACGAATATTTCGTGCGTGCCCTGCGCAACCCGCTGTATGCGACGCCGGCGCGAACCTGGTCCGCCGCCGGCAGCTGCGCGCTGCGCAGCGGCAACCTGCCGCAGGCCGAAAACTACCTGCAGCGGGCACTCGCCATCGACCCGGGCCAGCCGGCCGCGCTGCTGCAGCTTGCCCAGCTGCGCTTTCGCCAGGGCAACCTGGACGAGGCGCGCAGGCTGGTGGCGCGGCACGCCAAGGTCGCGGATGCGACCGCGGAATCGCTGTGGCTCGCGCTGCGCATCGAGCGCCGTCTCGGGCAACGCGACAGCGCACTTTCGTACGCCAACCAGTTGCGCCGCCGCTTCCCGCAGTCGAAGGAGGCGCAGGCCCTGCAGCGCGGCGAGTATGAGTGAGCAGGGGTTCTCCGCCCTGGCGCGGGCGCGCGAGGCGGCAGGCATGTCGCTGGAGGAAGCGGCGCGACAGCTGAAGTTCGCGCCGCGCCAGATGGTGGCCCTGGAGGCTGGCGAGCTGGAGCGCCTGCCCGGCGGCACGGTCGTGCGCGGCATGCTGCGCAGCTATGCGCGCCTGCTGCGCCTCGACGCCGAAGCGCTGCTGGCGCAGGTCGACGCCCGGGTGCCGCCGCCGGACGCCGAGCGCCTGGCGCAGCGTTATCGTCAGCCGGTCCCGTTCTCCGATGGCGCGCGGCGCTCCAACCTCGCCTATGTCGCGCTGTCGTTGACGCTGCTGGTGGTGGTGGCGGCGGTGGCGCTCGAGTGGCGCCAGGAACGCGCCGGCGTGCCCCGGTCGGCGTTCGTTTCCCCCGTGCAGCAGCCCGCCGAGCCGCCGCGCGCGGCGGTGGCGGTGGCGAGCGCGGCGCCAGCGCCTTCACTGGCCACGCGGGCCGTGGCGCCGCCCGAGGAGCGCACGACGGCGGCAGGCTGGCGCCGCATCGAAATGCGGTTCGACGGCGAGTCGTGGGTCGAAATCCGCAGCGGCAACGGCAAGCTGCTGGTGTCGCAGCTGCATCTGGGCGGAACCGAGCGCGTGGTGACTGGCGTGCCGCCTTTCGCGGTAGTGATCGGCAATGCGCAGCAGGTGCGCCTCTCCTACAACGACAAGCCCGTGGACCTGATGCCGCATGTCAAGGTCGAAGTCGCGCGCTTCACGCTGGATTAGCGATGGGTGCGCGCAGGGTTTCCAGCCGCGTGATGGTCGGGGCCGTCGCCATCGGCGGCGGCGCGCCGGTGGTGGTGCAATCGATGACCAACACCGATACCGCGGATGCCGAGGGCACCGCGCGCCAGGCGGCGGAGTTATGGCGCGCCGGTTCCGAGTTGGTGCGCATCACGGTGAATTCGACCGCAGCGGCGGCCGAAGTGGCCGGCATCCGGGCGCGGCTGGACGCCATGGGCTGCGACGTGCCTCTGATCGGCGACTTCCACTACAACGGCCACAAGCTGCTGAGCCAGTTTCCGGATTGCGCGCAGGCGCTGGCCAAGTACCGCATCAACCCCGGCAACGTCGGCAGGGGCGCCAAACGCGACGAGCAGTTCGCCACCATGATCGAAGCCGCCATCCGCTACGGCAAGCCGGTGCGCATCGGCGTCAACTGGGGCAGCCTCGACCAGGAGTTGCTGGCGCGCTTGATGGATGACAACGCACGCCGCCCCGAGCCGCTCGAGGCGTCCGCCGTGATGCGCGAAGCGGTGATCCGCTCGGCCCTCGATTCGGCGCAGCAGGCCGAGGCGTGGGGCCTGCCGGCAGAACGCATCGTCATCTCGTGCAAGATGAGCGGGGTACAGGACCTGATCGGCGTGTACCGGGATCTCTCGCGCCGCTGCAGCTACGCGCTGCACCTGGGGCTGACCGAGGCCGGCATGGGCTCCAAGGGCATCGTCGCCTCGAGCGCGGCGATGGCAGTGCTGCTGCAGGAGGGCATCGGCGACACCATTCGCGTGTCGCTCACCCCCGAGCCGGGCGGCGACCGCACGCGCGAGGTGGTGGTGGCGCAGGAGATCCTGCAGACCATGGGCATACGTTCGTTCACGCCGATGGTGGCTGCCTGCCCGGGCTGCGGGCGCACCACCAGCACGCTGTTCCAGCAACTCGCCTCCCGCATCCAGAGCTATCTGCGGGCGCAGATGCCGGTGTGGCGCGCGCAATTTCCCGGCGTCGAGGAAATGCGCGTCGCCGTGATGGGCTGCGTGGTCAACGGCCCGGGCGAATCGAAGCACGCCGACATCGGCATCAGCCTGCCGGGGTCCAACGAGCTGCCGGTGGCGCCGGTGTACGTGGACGGCGCCAAGACCGTAACGCTGAAAGGCGCTCGCATTGCCGAGGAGTTTCAGGCGCTGGTCGAGGAGTATGTCAGCAAGAATTACGCCCCCGGCGCGGCGCGCGCCCGCGCGAAGCACATACCGATCAAGGCGGCCTGACCCGTGAGCGCAGCCATCCGCGCCGTGCGCGGCATGAACGATGTCTTGCCCGACGAGGCGGAACTGTGGCTGTGGTTCGAAGGCGTGGTGGCGCAATGGTTCGCGCGCTATGGCTACCGGCAGTTGCGCACGCCGCTGCTGGAGCAAACGGGCCTGTTCCGGCGCGCCATCGGCGAAATGACCGATATCGTGGAGAAGGAGATGTACACCTTCACCGACGCGCTGAACGACGAGAGTCTGACGCTGCGCCCGGAGGCCACCGCCTCCACGGTGCGCGCGGCGATCGAGCATCACCTGGTCTACGACGGCCCCAAGCGCCTCTGGTACCAGGGACCGATGTATCGGCACGAGCGGCCGCAGAAAGGCCGCTACCGCGAATTCCACCAGTTCGGCGCCGAGGCGCTCGGCTTCGAAGGCCCCGAGGTCGACGCCGAGCTGATCGTGATGTGTGCCGCGCTGTGGCGGGAGTTGGGACTCCAAGGCATCCGGCTGGAGTTGAATACCATCGGCGCCACCGAGGAGCGCGTCCGCTACCGCGCCGATCTGGTGCGCCACTTTGAGGCCCACGAGGCAAAGCTCGATGCCGACGCCAGGCGCCGGCTGCACAGCAACCCGATGCGCTTGCTCGATTCGAAGAACCCGGCGGTGCAGGAGGTGGTGGCGAAAGCCCCGGACCTGATGCAGTACCTGGGCGAGGCGTCGCTCGCGCATTTTGCCGGCCTCGGGCGACTGCTGGCGGCGGCGGGCGTCGCCTTTACGGTCAACCCGCGGTTGGTGCGCGGGCTCGATTACTACAATCTCACCGTGTTCGAGTGGACCAGCGATCGCCTCGGCGCGCAGGGCACGGTGTGCGGCGGCGGGCGCTACGACGGCCTGTTCGCGCAGCTCGGTGGCAAGCCGACCCAGGGCGTGGGCTTTGCCGCGGGGGTCGAGCGGCTCATCGCACTGCTGCGCGATGCGGGACGCGCCGTGCCTCGCCGCCTGCCGGCCGCCTATCTCGTCTACCAGGGCGAAGGCACGCTCGACTACGCGTTCGCCTTGGGCGAGGAATTGCGCGCAGCGGGCCACGCGGTGGTGCTGCACGCGGGCGGCGGCGGCTTCAAGTCGCAGATGAAGAAAGCCGACGCCAGCGGCGCGGCGCTGGCGCTGATCGTCGGCGAGGACGAACTCAAGGCGGCGGCGGTGACGGTGAAGCCGCTGCGCGATGCGCGGCCGCAGCAGCGCGTCGGCCGCGGTGAACTGGCGCGCCGGCTCAGTGAATTTCTCAAGGGATCCTAGACATGGCAATGCAGAACCTCGATCTGGAAGAGCAGGAACAAGTCGCCGATCTCAAGGCATGGTGGCAGCAGTACGGCAACCTGGTGCTGCTGGCGATCATCGCCGCCTCGTTGGCCGTGGCCGGCTGGGGCGGCTGGCGCTGGCACGAGCGGCAGCAGGCGTCGCAGGCGAGCGCCCTGTACGAAACGCTGTCCAAAGCCGTGCGCGCAGGCGACGCCAAGGCCTTGCGCGATGCAGGCGGCGCGCTCAGCGAGGGCTATGCGCGCACGCTGTACGCCTCGATGGGCGCCATGCTGGCGGCGCGCTTCCACGCCGACCGGGGCGAGCCAAAAAGCGCGAAGGCGCAGCTGCAATGGGTGGTGGAGCGCTCGCCGTCGGATGATTTCCGCGATTTGGCTCGGCTGCGGCTCGGTGCACTGCTGCTCGACGAGAAGGCCTACGACGAAGCGCTCAAGCTGCTCGAGGCGAACCCGGCGCAGGCCTACGCGGCGCAGTTCGCGGCGCTGAAAGGCGACCTGCTGCTGGCGAAGAACCTGCCGGCGGAGGCGAAAGTGGCCTACCAGCTGGCGCTGGAGAAGGCGAGCGGCGGCAGCGGCGCGTTCCGCGAGAGCGTGCAGACGCGCCTCGACGCGTTGGGAGGCTGAACGTGGCGCGGTGTGCGGCGCCCGTGGCGCTCGCCGTCCTCCTCGTCTTCCTTCTCGCCGCCTGCTCTTCGAGTTCCGGCGGGCCGAAGCCGGCGGATCTACCCGTGCTGGAGAAGGCACAGCCGCCGCGCGTACTCTGGTCGGCGCACGTGGGTACGGCGGAGGGATTCGTGTTCAGCCCGGCACTGGTGGGCGACAGCGTGGTGGCTGCGGCGCGCGACGGCACGGTGCTGCGGCTGGGCTTAGCCGACGGCAGGCCCGTGTGGCGCACCGAGCTCGGCGTGCCGCTATCCGCGGGTGCCGGCGCCGACCCGCGCACGGTCGCGGTGGCCACTGACGAAGGCGAGGTGCTTGCGCTGGACGCAGAATCGGGCCAGACGCGCTGGCGTGCGCGGGTGTCCAGCGAGGTGCTGGCCGCGCCGCAGGTCGCGGGCGGCCTGGTGCTGGTGCGCAGCGCCGACAGCCGCATCTTTGCCTTCGATGCCGAGGACGGCAAGCGCCGCTGGGTTTACCAACGCGCCTCGTCCGCGCTGATGATACGCACACCGGCTGGCCTTAGCGCGCTGCAGGGCTCGGTGTACGCGGGCTTCCCCGGTGGCAAGCTGGTGGCGCTGGGCCTGGCCAACGGCGCGCTGCGCTGGGAGGCGACCGTGGCGGTGCCCAAAGGCGCAACCGAGCTGGAGCGCGTCACCGACATCGTCGGCGACCCGGCGCTCGTCGGCCGCGAAGTGTGCGCGGCGGCTTTCCAGGGCCGCGTCGCCTGCTTCGACACCCAGAGCGGCAACCAGCTTTGGGCGCGCGACATGTCCACGGTCACCGGGACCAGCGTCGATGCGCGCCTCGCTTACGTGAGCGACGACCGGGGCGCCGTGCACGCGCTCGACCGCTCGACCGGCCGCAGCTTGTGGAAGCAGGACCGCCTGGCGCACCGGCAGCTGTCGCTGCCGCTACCGCTGGGCAGCGAGATCGTGCTAGGCGACCTGGAGGGCTATGTGCACGTGCTGACGCGGGAATCCGGCGCCTTCGCGGGACGCGTTGCCACCGACGGCAGCCCGGTGCGCGCGGCGCCGCTGCGACTGCCCGTGGGATTCCTGGTACAGACGCAGGGCGGCAGCCTGTACGCGCTGGCGCTGTAGCGTGCAAGGCGCGCCGTGAAGCCGGTCATCGCGCTGGTCGGGCGACCCAACGTCGGCAAGTCCACGCTGTTCAACCGGCTGACGCGGCGACGCGACGCGATCGTGCTCGACGTGCCGGGCGTTACGCGCGACCGGCATTACGGCGAAGGGCGTGTCGGCGCGCGCCCGTTCACCGTCATCGACACCGGCGGCCTGGAGCCGGGCGCGCGCGATGGCATCTTCCTCGAGATGGCGCGCCAGGCCGACCAGGCGATCGCCGAGGCCGACGCGGTGGTGTTCCTCACCGACGGCCGCCAGGGCTTGCACGACGTCGACCGGGAAATCGCCCGGCGCCTGAGGAAACTCGAGGTGCGCGTCTGGCTGGTGGTGAACAAGTGCGAAGGCATGGCGAGTGATGCAGCGGTGGCGGAATTCCACGCGCTCGGCCTCGGCGCGCCCAACCCGATCTCGGCGACGCACGGCGAAGGCGTCGGCGACCTGATCGAGGGCGTGCTGGCGGAATTCCCGCTCTCCAGCGAGGTAGAAGCGCTGGAGCGCGACAAGCAGCCGCGTATCTCGGTCGTCGGCCGGCCGAACGTCGGCAAGTCCACGCTGGTGAACACGCTGGTCGGCGAGGAGCGCGTCATCGTCTTCGGCGAGCCGGGCACCACGCGGGATGCGATCGAGGTGCCGTTCGAGCGCAGCGGGCGGCGCTACACGCTGATCGACACCGCCGGGCTGCGCAAGCGCGGCAAGCAGGGCGAGGCGGTGGAGAAGTTCTCCATCGTCAAGACGCTGCAGGCGATCGAGCAGTCCAATGTGTCGGTGCTGGTGCTCGACGCGGCCGACGGCGTGTCGGAGCAGGACGCGCATGTCGCGGGCTACATCCTGGAGCGCGGCCGCGCGGTGGTGCTGGCGGTGAACAAGTGGGACGCCGCCGGCAAGGAGGCGCGCGAGCGCATCAAGCGCGACCTCGCCTGGAAGCTGGGTTTCCTCGGTTTCGCCGATACGCACTTCATCTCCGCAAAGAGCGGCAAGGGCACGGGCGAACTCATGCACTCGGTGGACGGCGCCTTTGCCGCCGCCATGGCCAAGCTGTCGACGCCGAAACTGACGCGCGCCCTGATCGCCGCCGTCGAGCGCCAGTCGCCGCCGCGCAAGGGCCTGCGGCGGCCCAAGATGCGCTACGCGCACCAGGGTGGGCACAACCCGCCGCGCGTCATCATTCACGGCAATTCACTCGACGCAGTGCCCGACACCTACCGGCGCTATCTGGAAGGGTACTTTCGCAAAGCCTTCGAACTGCAGGGCACTCCTCTGAGCATCGAGTTTCGCACCGGGCGCAACCCCTACAAGGGCACGGGATCCGCGGCCGCCTACACGCGGCGCAAGGCCGCCGCGCGCTCGGCGAAACCCTGAGCGATCAGCCGCCAGGCGACCATGCGCACGATGCGCGCAATGTCCACCACTGGCCGGAAATGGCTCGCGCGCGCGCGGCCGCTGTAGACCACCTGCACCGGCACGCAGTGCGTCGTGATGCCCAGTCTCGCGGCTTCGATCAGCACTTCGCTTTCGAAGACGAAGGAGCGGCTGCGGCCGCACTGCACCCGCGCTTCGCGGAAGATGCGCGCCGGGTAGATGCGAAAGCCTGACTGGCTGTCGGCGATGGGGTAGCCGGCGGCCAGGCCGATCCAGAAATTGGCGACGCGGTTCGCCCAGTAGCGCGCGGGCGGAATTCTCTCCCGCGCATGCAGCCGCGCGCCGATCACGATGCCCCCGGGTGCGGCAAGCCAGGCCCGCATCAGCAGCGGGATGTCCTCGGGGCAATGCTGGCCATCGCCGTCCAGGGTGACGATGGCGAGCGCCCCGAGCCGCAGCGCCTCGTCGGCGCCGCGGCGCAGGCTAGCCGCCTTGCCCTGGTTGCCCTCGTTGCGCAGGACGACGGCGCCGAGCCCTTCTAGCCTCTGCGCCGTGCCGTCGGTGGAGCCGTCGTCGACGACGATTACCCGCGCAGCCTGCTGCAGCGCGCGCGCGGCAACGTCGCGGATGGTCGCCGCCTCGTTGTAGGCCGGGATGACGACCGCCGCGAGCGCAGGCTCACTCACGTCATGCCGCCGTTGATCGGGATCACCTGGCCGGTGATGTACCCGGCCTGGTCCGACATCAGGAAACCGACCAGCTCCGCCACCTCCGCAGTAGTGCCCGCCCGGTTGAGCGGCACCAGTTGCGCTATGCGCTCCGGCCCGAAGGCATTGGCGCTCATGGCGGTGGCGATGATGCCCGGGGCCACCGCGTTCACCGTCACGCCGCGTGAGGCAACCTCGAGCGCCAGCGAGCGCGTTGCGCCGTGCAGCCCGGCCTTGGCCGCCGCGTAGTTGGCCTGCCCGCGATTACCCAGCATTGCCGCGACCGAGGACAGGCTGACGATGCGGCCCCAGCGGGTGCGCAGCATGGGCAGCAGCAGCGGCTGCACCAGGTGATAGAAGCCGTGCAGCGACACGTCGATGGCGCCGTGCCACTGCTGCGCGCTCATACCGGCGAGGGGCGCGTCGTCATGCGTGCCGGCGTTGTGCACCACGCCCTGGATCGGGCCCTGCGCCAGCAGACCGGCGAGCGCGTCCGCCGCCGCTGCCTGGTCGCGCAGGTCGAAGCTCAGGCTGTGCCCGCCGATCTGCGCCGCCAGCTCGGTGGCGCGCGCCGCATTGGCATGCGAAAGCACAGTCACCTGCCAGCCCGCGTGCGCGAGTTGGCGGCAGATCGCCGCGCCGATTTCGCCGCTGCCGCCGCTCACCAGCGCGCGCTTCATGCCGTCGCCTGCGCACGCAGCACGACTGCCACGCGCCCGTTCAGCAATTCGCGCTGCCCCGCCTCGATGGAAAATCCGTAGAGCAGGCGCGAGCCGTTAGCCACCAGCCGTTCGGCGCGCACGGTAAGGGGCGCATCGATGTCGTCCAGGCGCGCCACGTGCAGCGCGACCTCGCGCACGCCCGCCAGCAGGCCTTGCGCAGGCGCGCCCTCGGCGCCGGCGGCCAGCAGCGCGCAATGCGCAGCCAGCGCCTGTGCGGCGTACTCGATGCCCGCGAGCGCCGGCAGCATCCCCGCGCGGCGCAGTGGATTGTCGGGCGAGCGGTGGCTCACTGCGCTGCACACGATGCCGCGCTCGTCGCTGTGCGCGACCTCGTGCAGCAGGCACATCGGGCCCCGCTGCGGCACCAGCTGCGTGATGTCCGGCGGCATCAGGGGCGGACCTCGACCGCGAGGTGACTGTCCTCGCTGTAGGGCAGCTCGACGCGCGACGCGCCGCTGCGCAGCGCTGCAGCGAACAATTCCAGCGCGCGCGCGGCCGGGTTGGCGCGCAACTCGCCCGGCAACATGCCAGGCCAGGACTCGCGAGCCGCGCCCTCACGCAACTCGATGTCCAGCGCCAAGCCGGCTCTCGCCGGCGGATCGAGCAGCAGCGAGGCCGCGAAAGGTTGCGCGATCGGCCACAGTGCATGCATCGGTTCGGGGTAGGGCAGGTCATAGGCGACGAGCAGCACGCTGCGCTCCTCCACCGTCGCCTGCGTCGCGGCTTCGAGCAACCCGATGGCGAAGGCGCCGTGATAGCCACTCAGGCTGGTGGAGGGCGCGTGCGATTGCACCGCGATGCTCCAGTAGCCGGCCGGCGCGTTGTGCACCGAGTTGTGGAAGCGAGTGGGCGACACGGCGTGCGGCGGCGTGGCCAGCGCTTCGCAGATCTGGTGGGTGATGACGCCGTCGCCTCCGCAGGACACGAACACGGTAGCGATTTCTGCACCTTCGCGCCCGCAGGCGCGCAGTGCCTGCTCGCCCACCGTGAGCGCCCAGCGTACCGAAGCGGAGGTGCGGCGGCGCTCGGTTGCAGGGAGCAGCGCGGGCGCAGGATCCGGCGCCGGGGCGGGTACATAGGGCGCAGTGCCGGAGAGCACGGCACGCGCGACGGTCCAGTCGGGCAGGCCCGGACCGAGTATTCCCTGCGCGGCGAGCAGGACCCGCATCACGCGTGCCCAAACACCAGGCTGCAGTTGCTGCCGCCGAAGCCGAAGGAATTCGACATGGCGTGGCGCAGGGGCTGCGACGAAGTCTCGAGCGCCAACCGGATGCCGAACTGCGGGTCGGCGTGCCGGGTGTTGGCGGTACCGGGAACGAAACCATCGCGCAAGGCAAGCAGGGTGAGCACCGCTTCCACGACACCTGCCGCCCCCAGCGTGTGTCCGGTGAAGCCCTTGGTCGCGCTGCAGGTCAGCCGCTCGCTGAATACGGCGGCGACCGCGGCGTTCTCCGCCGCGTCGTTGTTGCGCGTGCCGGTGCCGTGCAGGTTCAGATAGTCGACGCCCTCCGGTGACAGGCCCGCCGCGTCCAGTGCAGCGCGCATCGCCCGCGCCGCGCCGTGGCCTTGGGGATGCGGCGTGGACATGTGGAAGGCGTCCGCACTCTCACCGCAGCCCAGGAGCGTAAGCCCCAAGCCGCCCTGCCCGTCCTTGTCGAGCAGTGCAAAGGCGGCGGCTTCGCCGATCGAGATGCCGTCGCGCTCCGGGTCGAACGGTCGGCAGGGCCGGCTGGAGAGCAGTTCCAGCGAGGCGAATCCCTGCAGGGTAGTGAAGCACAGCGTCTCGACCCCGCCGACAACCGCCGCGTCGCACAGGCCCGCGGCAATGGACCGTTGCGCTGCGGCGAAGGCTTTGGCGCTGGAGGCGCAGGCCGACGAAACGGTACAGCAGGGCCCGCGCAGCCCTAGCCGTTGCTGGACGAAACTCGAGACGGAATACAGGTTGTAGGTGTCGCGGAAGCGCAGTGTGGCGGGAAGCGTGCCCGAGACCGGGTCGCGGTTCCTGAATGCGAGCTCCGTTTCGAGGATGCCGGAACTGGTGGTACCGATGTAAACGGCGACGCGATGCGCCCCATGCCGCGCCGCCGCGCGAGCCACGGCTGCCTCGAAGCCGTCTTGCTGCAGCCCGAGCTGCGCCAGCCTGCTGCTGCGGGAGTCGAAATGAGAAAGCCCGCCGTCGAGCGCAGCGTCTTCGAGCCCGGTGACGCGTCCGATCCAGGTGTCGAGCGCGGAATCGAGAAAATCATTGCGCCGCAGGCCGCTCTGGCCGTGGCGCATTGCTTTGAGCGCCGCGCTGGTGCCGTGTCCCAGCGCGCTGGCGAGGGCGACCGCGGTGATCGGAAGTGGGGTCATGCCGTGGACTGCGTATGTTACACAGCCGCCAGCGGCGAGCGCCGCGCCAGCAGCGCCGACAGCAGGAACGCGTACACATTGCCGAGGGCGATCGTGGCACCGATCGCACGCAGTACGGGCGTGCTTCCGGCGGCGAGGGCCAGCGCCGCGCACAGGCTGGCGACGCCTGCCACCACCAGCGACAGCCGGGTCAGCGCGCGCTCGGCTTCGGTGGCCGGCCTCCGGTTGAAGAACAGCGCGTAATTGAGGCCGACACCGATCACCAGCAGCAGCGCCACCAGGTGCACCACGCTCAGCCGCGCGCCCGCCGCGAGCAGCGTGGCGACGCAAAGCAGTGCGGCGCCGAGCGCGGGCGCGAGCACGCGCAGCGTCAGACCGAGGTCGCGCAGGCCCGCGCCTAGCAGGGCCGCGATGCACACCAGGCCGAACAGCACCAGGCGCAATGACTCCGCGCGGTAACCGGCGACCAGTGCGTCGGCTTCTCGCTTCAGGTCGATGTGCAGCACGCTCTCGTCGCCGTGCGCCTGCAGCGCGGCGCGCAAGGCCTCTGCGTCGCGCAATACCGTGAGGGGCACGAATGCCACCCAACCCTCCGTACCCTCGGCAAGCAGCGCCTCCAGCCGCGACGCGAGCGCCGTCCCGCGCCAGGCGTCCAGTTCCAGCGGAGCCGCGGTCCGTGCGCGCTCCACGTCGGCCAGGAAAGGCGCGAACACACCATCGCGGAACGGCAGGCCGCGCTGCGCCTGCGCCAGCCGTGCGGCCAGCGCAGCGCCGTCGGGCAGCGCGGCGCGCCGCGTTTCCTGCGTGTGGCGGCTGGGCAGGTAGCGTGCCGCCAGGTCGTAGCCGCCGATCCAGCCTGCGGCCACCGCGCGCTCCAGCAGAGGCTGAAGCTGTTCGCTCTTTTGTAGCGCGACCTCGCGCTCTGGCGCGGTCACGACGAGGAGATGGCGCAAGTCAGGCGCGCCAATCTGGCTGCGCAATTGCGTGTCCAGCGCCTTGGCGGGCTCCGGCAACGGGCTGAGATTGGCGAGGTCGTCGTCCCACAGCTCGCCTGACTTGGCGGCGATGACGAGCAGCGCGGCGGCGACGAGCAGCGCCGCCAGCCACAGTCGGCGGCCGGGCACAAGTGAGCGACCCTCGAACGGCAGGCGCATCAATTTTCCTTTGAGGGCGCGTGCCGGCGTGAGCGACGGCAGCACGAACCAGGTGACCAGCCCTGCGACGGCGATTCCGACCATCGTCAGCAGCCCGAGCTGCGCCAGGCCGCGAAAGCTGGAGAGCAGCATGGCGATTGCGCCGCAGGCGGTGGTGAGGATGGCGAGGCTCAGCGTCGGCCCGATGCGCTTTGCCGTTTGCGCGAGTGTTTCGCCGCTTGCGGCATGCGCATACAGGTAGGTCGGATAGTCCACCGCCTCGCCGATCAGGATCGCGGCAAAGCCCAGCGTGATGCCGTGCACCGGGCCGAACCAGAGGCTGACCGCCGTGACCCCGATCGCCATACCGGAGAGCGCCGGCAAGCCTGACAACAACACTGGCAAGGCTGACCGGTAGGTCGCGCCGAGGAGCAGGATGACCGCCAGCAGCGAAGCGAGCGTTGCGCGCCTGGCGTCGCTCTCGATCGCGGCGCGCGCGGTGGCTCCCGCCAAACCGGGACCGGCGAGTTGCAGGGCCGCGCCGGGCGGCGCGATTTCGGCGAACAGGCGCCGTACCAGGCCCGCAGCCTGCTCCTGCGCGTCGAGGTCGAAACCAGGCGCACGCGTTTCGGCGGCGAGCAGGGCCCGGCTGCCGTCGGCTGCCATCCAGACCCCATATCGCGGCACCGGCCCCGCGGTGCCGGTCAGCGCTGCCGCGAGTCGGCGCAGCTCGCCGGTTGGATCGGCAGCGAGCGTACGCCGGTTGAGCAGGCCAAGCGGCGAGGAGAGCAGCTCGAGCTCTTCCTGCAATGCGGCGCGCAGGCCCTCGACGCCGAAGCGTTCCGGCCGCACGCCAGGGCTCAGCGCGTAGCGCAGCGCGAACAGCCGGTCGCGATCCCGCGCGAATCGCTCCGCTTCGCCATTGGCGACCATGCCAAATGTGCCGCTCGCTTCGAGGCGCCGCGCAAGCTCGCGGCTCGCCTTGGCGAGCGCCGCCTCGTCCGTGCCGTCGATGCCAACAAGCAGCAGGCGCGAGGTGGCGCCGGCGCGCAGCTGGTCGACCAGGATTTCCTGCACGCGGGTCGCCGCGGGCGGCAGGAAAGCGCCCAGGTCCGTGGTGACGGTGACACGCTGCGCGAGCCAGGTGCCGCTGGCGACGAGCGCCGCCAGCCAGATCGCCACGGCGAGGCGCGCTCGCATGTTCACGGCTGCTGATCGCTGAGCGTCATGGTGACGCGGTCACCTGACGATTCCTCGATCACTACGCGGGCGAGGCGCGCCGCCGATCCCGAGAGGCGCATTCCCGCCAGCGCCCCGGTGATCGCCGCGTCGCGCGGCGCTAGGTTGAGCGTCCAGGCCTCGCGGCCGCCTTCGAGCGTGACGCGATAGTGGCGTTCGAGCGCCGCCAGATCGCCGGCGAGCGTGGCGCGCAGGCCTTCGATGAGCGCCAGCGCCGCGGGCAGTGCCGCCAGTGAGTGCGTCTTGGGGTCGCCGCGCGCCGGGTTCTCGATGGTGACGAGATCCCCCTTGATGCGCGTGAACTCCTGATAGGGGGAGACCACGCGGCGCTCCAGCGTGTCCGGGCGCTGGTAGTGCAGCGTGCCTCTGAGCTCGAGTGGCGCGCGCAGCACATCCGAGCGCCGGACTTCGGTGAAGCGCGCCTGCGCCGCGGGTACCGCAGCGAAAGCCTGCATCAGGTCCGCGGGACCGAATTCTGCCGCTGCGGACAGCCGGAATGCGGCGAGCAGCAGCAGGGCCGCCGTCCAGCGCGGATCAGCGCGCATCCCAGTAGTCGTAGAAGTTGAACCAGTTGTCGGGCGCGGCGCGCGCGTGCGCCTCCAGGCGCGCTGCAAAGGCGCATGCCGATCGAGCCACTGCCTGCTCGCGGCCCGCGCGATCCGGCTCGATGCGCTCGGCCAGCAGCTCGAAACGCACGTCATAGCTGCGCGGCCCCCGGCGCAGGCAGAAGAAGGTCACCACCGGCACGCCGAGCATTGCGGCGGTCAGCAGCGGCCCGGACGGAAAGCGCGCGGCGGCTCCGAGGAAGTCGCAGGTCACAGTGCGCTCGCCGCCGAGGACACGGTCGCCGAGCATTGCCACGGGCTCGCCGCGCTCCAGGCAATCGCGCACTCGCAGCAGCGTCTCCGGCGTGCCGGGAGCGATGATCCGCGCGGCCAGCTCGGGTGCCAGCGCCCGAGCCCAGCGGCTTGCGTGCGGGGCATTGCCTTCATGCATCACCAGGTTGATGGCGAGTCCGCTGCGTGCCTCGCCGAGCACGCGCAGCACCTCGAAGCTGCCCAGGTGGGAGCCAAGCAGCAGGCAGCCGCGCCGTGGCGCCAGTGCGGCATCGAGCGCCTCGCCGCCGTGCACGCGCACCTCGAAATCCCCGCCGCGTCCGCGCAGCACTTCGATGCGGTCGAGCAGCGCGCCGGCGAAGGCATGGAAATGCCCGTAAACCTCGCCGAGCCTCGCGGGCCGGCCCTGCACCCGGCCGAGAAATTCGCGCGATGCCGCGCGCGCGCGCGGCGCGAAGGCGAGGAAATACAGGCAGATCGGGGCGAGCAGCAGGCTGGCGCTGCGGTAGCCGAGCGAGCGCGCCAGCCAGGTCATGAAGCGCAGCGCGCCCAGGCTACCGCGCTCGCGCTGCTGCTGCCAGGCACCGCTCATGCCGCGTCTTGCACGATCAGCGTGCCGTCGGCAATACGTGCGTGGCGCGAATCGACCGTGAACTCGAGCCGGTCGGGCGCAACCCGCGTGAGCTCGATGCGATAGGGCTCGCCGGGCCGCAGCACTCGCCGAAAGCGCGCGTCCGGCAGGCCCTTGACCAGCAGCGCGGCGCCGAAGCGCTCGCGCGCCGCCTGCTCGACCAGCGAAAGCAGCCAGACCCCAGGGACGATGGGATCGCCGGGGAAATGGTGCGGCAGTGCGGGATGCGCATGCGGCACTTGCGGCCAGCCGGTGACGCCGTCAGGGCCGGCGACAGCGAGGCCGTGGCGCGCGGCGAGCTCGCACACGCTTTCCTGCGTGAGCTTGCCGGCGCGGTTGCGCGGCAGGACGTCGACCAGAAGCAGGGGCCGCGGCAGGAACACGGGGTCCACGCGCTTGCGCAATTGGCCGATGATTTGCGCCGCAGTCTGTCCGGGGGCCACCGCGAAAGCAGCCACACGCTGCTCACCCGGTGTATCGCGCAGCCAGAACGCGCAGTCCAGCACCCCGGGCACGCGCGACAGTTCGGCGTGGAGCGCGGCGAGGGAACCGCGCTTGCCCGCGATCTTGACCAGGTCCGCGGTGCGGCCGCGCAACGCGAAAGTAGTTTTGTCGTACAGTTCGATCAGGTCGCCCAGCGCCACCGGCGCATCGAGCTGCCCGCCGCGCGCCAGCGTCTGGCCGGACTGCGCCTGCAGGGTCACTCCCGGCATCGTCCGGAAGTGCGTGTCGCGGGATGGTTGCCGCGTCGCCAGCGCCCCGGTCTCGGTGCTGCCGTAGATTTCCCACAGCGCGCCGCCCCACGTCTGCTCCACGGCCTGCGCCAGCTCCGGGCTCAAGGTGGCGGTGGCGCACAACACGCCGGAGAGCGGCGGCATGCGCTGCCCCGCTGCCAGGCAGGCCTGCAGGTGCAGCGGCGTCGCCACCAGCCATCGCGGAACCGGCAGGCGCGCGAGCGCGGCGGCGATGTCAGCCGGCAGCAGCGGACAGCCGGCGTCCACCGCGCAGCCGGCCTGCAGCGGCAGCATGACGGTCATTTCGAAGCCCCACATGTGCTGCGCCGGCACCGCGCCCAGCAAGGCGCTGCCTGCGGCCACCGGCAGGCGCGCCTGCGCCGCCTGCGCGGCGCGCACCAGCGAGCCCCAGCTCTTGGTGTGCGGCTGCGGTGCTCCGGTGCTGCCCGAGGTGAAAAGGATCGCCGCCGCATGATCTGCGGGTATCGTTGGCACGGGCGCGGGCATGCCCGCGCCCGACCAAGCGCGCGCGTCGATGCGCAGGCCGCCCGGATGCTCAGCGTCGTCGTAGTCGGCGATGGTCTGTGCGCCGGCGTGGCTGCGGCGCAGATCGTTCAGCACCTCCGGTGCCCGGCTGTGCGGCAGTAGCGTAGTACAGCGTGCGATCAGCGCCGCGGCATAGCCGAGAATGAAATTCAGGCGGTCTTCGCACAGGTTGATGCAATGCCCGCCGTGCGGCAGGCGGCTGGCAAGCGCATGTGCCGCTTGCAGCAGCGAGCGCAGCACAACAGGCCGGCTGTCACGCCAGCCGACCGGGTCGTCCAGGCTGTGGCCCCTGACCAGTGGAAATTCAAGCATGGCGCGGGCTAGCGTCGGGTGAACAGTCCCGCATTGCGCACGTTGCGCACGAGTTCGAACAGCGTCGCGTGCCGGTACTGGCGGAAACGCCGGCGGCGGTACGCGTGCTCGCCGGCGAACAGCGCGGCAACCATCAGGTAACTGACCACATTGGTAAACGTCGACCAGGTGGCGAGCGACCCGCCGAGCGCCAGGGCCAGTGCGATGGCCGCCATTGCGGCAAACAGTGCGGTCCAGAGCAGAGTCAAGCGGCGAGTATAGAGCGACAGGTCGGGCGGCAACTCGGCGTGCTCCATCCGGGCGAATGTCGTGATGACCGCTTCGCGGGGCGCGCGCAGGCTGCTGCCGAAGACTATGGCGAGCGCCAGGTTGATGAGGACCGGCGGGGCGTAGAGCAGGGTCGCCGGCGCCAGAAGCGCGGCCGCAACAGCGGCAAGCGACACGCCGAGGGCAGGGAGGTAGCGCCGCTGCGACCAAGCCCAGAGGGCGGCGGCGAGCACGATGGCGATTGCGGTCAGGCGGGGCCCCCACTGCGCGGCATCCAGCAGCACCGCGCAATGCAGCGACAGCGGCCAGGCGCAAGCGAGCAGCACGGCGGCGCGCGCCGCCA
>CAZVZV010000079.1:0-17681 GCA_964631735.1 uncultured Enterobacteriaceae bacterium | reverse complement strand
TCACGGATTAAAGACGCTTAGGCCAAAGCAATTCGTGCGAAGCCTTAGTTTTATCCGGATTTCGGCAATATGACTTTTCCGGCGGCTTCTTTCCCGCTAGGCGTTAGTTCCCAGATTCCGCGAGGCGAGATTCTGCTGATGTAGCCACGATCTTTGAGTGCATTGCGAGCCCAAGCAATAGTGTTCTCCGCTTTGGTTTCCCCCGTGCTTACTAGTTCCTGGTCCGCCGGACCGATATGGCCATCCTTCATCATTCGCTTGATGATGGGGTGCGTTACATCGCGCTTGTGGCCCTTGCTGTCAAATTCTCTAAGGAGTACGTAAAGAAGGTATTTCTCATACGTCGACTGGGGGGTCAATGCATCTGCAGCAGCAACGCCATCGCTAGATTTCTGCGGCGTGCCCGAGCTCGATTTCGGAACTGCGATCTCGTGTTTCTTGAGAACACCCTGCTCTTCAAGCAGGCGGCGAATTACCATGCTTGGCGAATCGACAAAAGGCTCAGCGAGTTTCTTTAGGCCCTCGAACACGTCGTCCTCTACTCGAATGGTTGGCATCATTGGGTCCTCTAATTTGTTGGTGAGAAAAGGCGTCGAAGGGAGTATCCATAAGATGTCACAAGGTGTCAAGTAAATATTGTCCCCTTTACTTTGGAGTCATACTTGTCTGCATGCGCAGAGGATTCCTGCGTATAATCCGCTCCCTTTCGCAGTAGCAGAGGATCTCTACATGGTGGTTATTCGACTGGCGCGAGGCGGCGCCAAGAAGCGGCCCTTCTACCATCTGGTAGTGGCCGATTCACGCCGTGCGGCTACCGGCCGCTTTATCGAGAGCGTGGGCTTTTACGACCCGAAGGCGCCCGCGGGGCGCGAGGCGCTGCGCGTCGACGTCGAGCGCATCAAGTACTGGAAAGACAAGGGCGCGCAGCCTTCGTCGACCGTGGTGCGGCTGGTCAAGCAGTTTGGCAAGGCCAAGAAAGCCGCCTGAGGACTTGATCGAGTACGGGCGCGTCGCCGGTTCCTACGGCGTGCGCGGCTGGCTCAGGGTGGTGGTGGACGAACCCGAACTGCTCGCGGCGGCGCCGGTCTGGTGGATCGGCGGCGTGGCGCAGGTGGTGCAGGAATCGAAGCCGCACTCGGGTACGCTGCTCGCGAAGCTGGAAGGCATCGAGAATCCGGAAGCCGCGCAGAAGTTGAAAGGCAAGGCGGTCGAGATACCGCGGCCGGCGCCGGGCGCAGGCAGGTATTACTGGTCCGACCTGGTCGGGCTGGAGGTGGTGAATGAGCAGGGATTGGTGCTCGGCGTGGTGAAGCAGATGTCATCCAACGGCGCCCACGATGTGATGGAAGTGGCAGGCGAACGGGACAGGTTGCTGCCTTTCGTTCCGGCCTACATAAAGCAGGTCGATTTGCAGAAAAAGCGCATCGAGGTGGAGTGGCAGGAAGATTGGTAAAGGCAGGACTGGTGATCCGCTTCCATGTGGTGACGCTGTTCCCGGAGATGTTCGCGGCAGTGACGGCGAGCGGCATCAGCGGGCGGGCACTGGAAGCCGGGCTCTGGTCGCTCGGCTTGTGGAATCCGCGCGATTTCACCAGCGACAACTACCGTACGGTCGATGACCGTCCGTACGGCGGCGGGCCCGGCATGGTGATGCTGGCCGAGCCGCTGGAGAAGGCGCTGGATGCGGCGAAGGGCGCAGGCGGCGGGAAGGTGATTTACCTCTCGCCGCAGGGAAAAAAGCTCGATCACGAAAAGGTGATGGAGTTGGCGGGCAGGCAGGCGGTGACGCTGCTGTGCGGCCGCTACGAAGGCGTGGATGAGAGGCTCATCCGGCGTCGGGTGGACGAAGAGTTGTCGCTGGGGGACTTCGTGCTTTCGGGCGGGGAACTGGCGGCGATGGCGGTGATCGACGCGGTGGTGCGGCAGTTGCCCGGGGCGCTGGGCGACGGGCAGTCGGCGGCGCAAGAGTCGTTCGCCGGGGGATTGCTGGATTGCCCGCAGTACACTCGGCCTGAGACGCATGCAGGCGAGGGGATTCCGGCGGTGCTGCTGTCCGGGCACCACGAGCAGATCCGGCGCTGGCGATTGAAGCAGGCGCTGGGCCGGACCTGGCTGAGAAGGCCGGAGTTGATTGCGGCGCGGCGGCTGGGCGACGAAGAACTGAAGCTGCTTGAGGAATTCAAGCGGGAAACGCAGAGCGGAGCGCAACCATGAACCTGATCCAGAAACTCGAACAGGAAGAAATCAAGCGGCTGGGGAAGACCGTGCCCGACTTCTCTCCCGGCGACACCGTGATCGTCAACGTCAACGTGGTCGAGGGCGAGCGCAAGCGCGCCCAGGCCTTCGAGGGCGTGGTGATCGCCAAGAGGAACCGCGGGCTCGGCTCCTCGTTCACCGTGCGCAAGATCTCTTCCGGCGAGGGGGTGGAGCGCACCTTCCAGACCTACTCGCCGATCATCGCCTCGGTCGAGGTGAAGAGGAAGGGCGAAGTACGCCGCGCGAAGCTCTACTACCTGCGCCAGCGCTCGGGCAAGTCGGCGCGCATCCGCGAGAAGGTCGGCGGCGCCGAAGAAGAGCAAAAATAGGGTCAGACCCCATTTTCCACGACGGGGCCGCTGGCCCCGTTTTTGTTTCATAATCACCCCCATGCGCAGGGAAACCACCGCCATCAGCCCGGTCGCCGACATCATCGCCGACATCCGCGCCGGCAGGATGGTGGTCCTGGTGGACGATGAGGACCGCGAGAACGAGGGTGACCTGGTGTTCGCCGCCGAGTTCGTCACGCCGGACAAGGTCAACTTCCTGGCCACCCATGGGCGCGGCCTGATCTGCATGCCGATCACCGAGCCGCACGCGCTGCGGCTGGGCCTGCGGCCGATGGTGGAGCTGAACCGATCGCGGCACGGCACCAACTTCACCGTGTCGATCGAAGCCGCCGAAGGCATCGCCACCGGCATCTCCGCCGCGGACCGCGCGCTCACCATCAAGGTGGCCTCCGCCGCGAACGCGCGCGCGGAGGACATCGTGCAACCCGGCCACGTGTTTCCCCTGGTCGCGCAGCAGGGCGGCGTGCTGGTGCGCGCCGGGCACACCGAGGCCTGCTGCGACCTTGCGCGCTTGGCGGGGCTCGCGCCCGCGGCGGTGTTGTGCGAAGTAATGAAGGACGACGGCACGATGGCGCGCTTGCCCGACCTGCTGGAATTCAGCGCGCAGCACGGCCTGAAGATCGGCACCATCGCCGACCTGATCGAATACCGCAGCCGCCACGAATCGCTGGTCGAGCGCAGCTTCGAGCGCGACATCGAGACGGCGTGGGGGCGCTTCCGCCTGGTCGCGTTTCACGACCTGCCGACGCGCGCCACTCATCTCGCTCTCGTCGCCGGCAAGTTGCGCGTCGATAGCGAGACGCTGGTGCGCGTGCACGAGCCGCTGTCGGTGATAGACCTGCTCGACAGCGGGCCCGGCACGCACTCCTGGAGCGTGGGCGAAGCGCTCGCCGCGATTGCCAGGGCCGGCACCGGAGTGATGGTGCTGATGAACTGCCACGAGACCTCCGCGGCGCTCGATGCGCGACTGACCGAGGCGCGCGCGGCACAGCAAGCACGCAGCATGGACCTGCGCACCTACGGCATCGGCGCGCAGATCCTGCGCGACCTCGGCGTCGGCCGCATGCGGCTGATGGCGGCGCCGCGCAAGATGCCGAGCATGACGGGCTTTGGCCTGGAGGTCACCGGCTACGCAGAGTCCCCGAGGCGCTAGGCCATGCGCCTGGGCATCGTAGCGAGCCGGTTCAACGAAGAGCTCTGCGCGCAGCTTCTGCAGCGCGCCAGAGCCGAGGCGGCGAAGCTCGGCGTGCAGGAGGTGGTGGTCGAGTCGGTCCCGGGCGCGTTGGAGATTCCGCTGGCCCTGCAATGGTTGGCGCAGTCGGGTCGCTTCGATTGCCTCGCCGCCATCGGCTGCGTGGTGCGCGGCGACACCTACCACTTCGAGATCGTGGCGAATGAATCGGCGCGCGGCGTGATGGACGTGGCGCTGGAATTCGGCATCCCGGTGGCCAACGGCATCCTCACCACCGACACCGAGGAGCAGGCCAGGGCGCGGCTGGACAAGGGCGCTGAGGCGGTGCGGGTGGCCGTCGCAATGGCGACAATGCAGGCCAAGCTGGCGGCGGTGGCGAAGTGAAGGGCGTCAAGACCGCCCGCCGCCGCTCGCGCGAGATCGCGCTGCAGGCGATCTACGCCTGGCAGCTGGCCGGCGGCGATGCGCTCGAGCTGCTGCGCGCGATGGACGACTACGCGCACGCCGACCGCGCTCTGGCCGAGACCCTGGTGCGCGGCGTGCTCGAGCGTTCCGCCGAACTTGAAGTGCTGATCGCGCCTTGCCTGGACCGCGAGTTCCGCCGCCTGTCGCCGGTGGAGCGCGCCATCCTGTACATCGGCGCCTTCGAACTGCAAGAGCATCCCGGCACGCCGTTCAAGGTGGTGGTCAACGAGGCGGTGGAACTGGGAAAAAGTTTCGGCGGCACCGGCGGCCACAAATTCGTCAACGGCGTGCTGGAGAAACTCGCCGCCGGGCTGCGGCCGCAGGAAGTCGGGCGCAGGCAGCAGCCCGCCTAGGGACGGCGATGCCGTCCGAGTTCGAGATCATCCGCAAGCATTTCTCGCGTCCCGCGCGCCACACGCTCCTCGGCGTGGGCGACGACGCCGCGCTGCTGCGGTCCAGCGCCGGCATGGAACTGGCGGTGTCTACCGACATGCTGCTCGAAGGGCGGCACTTCGCCCAGGGCGCCGAGCCGCGCGCGCTCGGGCACAAGTCGCTGGCCGTCAACCTGTCGGACATGGCGGCGATGGGCGCCACGCCGCGCTGGGCGACGCTGGCACTCGCGCTCCCGCATGCGAACGAGGACTGGCTCGCCGCGTTCGCGGACGGCTTCTACGCGCTGGCCGAGCGTTTCGACGTGGATCTCATCGGCGGCGACACTACGCGCGGACCGCTCACCATCTGCGTGGCGATCCTCGGCGAGGTGCCTGCCGGCCTCGCGCTGATGCGGGGCGGCGCGCGGCCGGGGGACGACATCTGGGTGTCGGGCGAGCTCGGCGGGGCCGCCTATGCCTTGCACGACGCCGGCAACGCGGCCGCCGCCTCGCGCCTACACCTGCCGGAGCCGCGCGTCGGGTTGGGCGAGCGGTTGCGCGGCATCGCGCACGCCGCCATCGACGTGTCGGACGGCTTCGCGCAGGACCTCGGCCATATTCTCGAGCGTTCCGGCACGGGTGCGCTGGTGCACTACGCGCTGCTGCCGAAGTTTCCCTGCGAGGATGCGCAACTGCAGCAGCGCTGCGTGCTGGCGGGAGGCGACGACTACGAACTGGTTTTCACGGCGCCGCAATCGGCGTGCCGCGAAATCGAGGCTTTGTCGGTGGCGTTGCACCTGGCGCTGACGCGCGTGGGCTCGATTCAGACGGGCGAAGCGAAACTGCAGCTGCTCGACGCCCAGGGCAAGTCGATGGTGGCCGGGCGCGGCTTCGACCATTTCGCATGATCGTCTTCCGACCCTCTGCGCGCTTCGCGTTCAACCATCCGGCGCACTTCATCGCCTTTGGCTTCGGTGCCGGCCTGTCGCCGTTCGCGCCGGGCACCGCGGGCACCTTGGTTGCTTTTCCACTGTGGTGGCTGATCGGCCCGATGTTCGAGCCGCTCGTCCAGTTCGGCATCTTTGCGTTCATGTTTGCGCTCGGCGTATGGGCCTGTGGCGTGACCGGCCGGCACCTGGGGATCGGCGATCACGGCTCGATGTGCTGGGACGAGGTGGTGGCGTTCCTGCTGGTGCTGGCAGTGGCGCCGCAGGATCCCTGGTGGCAGGCGGCGGCGTTCTTCCTGTTCCGCGCGTTCGACGTGGTGAAGCCGCCGCCGATCCGCCAGCTGGAGAGCCGCATCAAGGGCGGCTTCGGCGTGATGTTCGACGACATCCTGGCGGCCGGGTATACGCTGCTGGTCCTCGCGCTCGCCAAGAGGTTCGTGTTCGCATGAACGAACTCACGCAGAAAGTCGGCGCGGCGCTGAAGGAGCGCGGCCTGATGCTGGTGACGGCCGAGTCCTGCACCGGCGGCTGGGTGGCGATGGAGGTGACCGCGATCGCCGGCAGTTCGGACTGGTTCGAGCGCGGCTACGTGACCTACTCGAACGCCGCCAAGCGCGAAGAGCTCGGGGTGGCGGAGGAAACGCTCGAACGCCATGGCGCGGTGAGCGAAGAGACCGCGCGCGAGATGGCGGCCGGGGCGCTGAAGAACGGCCGCGGGCAGGTGGCGCTGGCCGTTACCGGCGTGGCCGGTCCCACCGGCGGCTCGCGCGAAAAACCCGTCGGCACGGTGTGCTTCGCCTGGGCGCACGGGAGTAAGATTTCGAGCGAGACGAGGCGCTTCGACGGCGGGCGCGAGAGCGTGCGCCGCCAATCTGTCCTCCACGCCCTGCAAGGGCTGCTGCAGCTCCTTTGAAAAAAGGGGTCTGACCCTATTTATGCTATTTATGGTTGGCGTGAGACCTGCCGCGGTCGCCGGGATGTTCTACCCGGGCGATGCGCGCGAGCTGGAAACCGAAGTCGCCGAGCTGATCGACGGCGTGGAAAACCTCGCGCCGCGATTCGGCCACCCGAAGGCCCTGATCGTGCCGCACGCGGGCTACATGTATTCCGGCCCGGTGGCCGCGCGCGCCTACGACGAGCTCGCCGCCGCGCGCGGCGTGGTGAAGCGCGTGGTGCTGCTCGGGCCCGCGCACCGCGTGCCGGTGCGCGGCCTGGCGCTACCGGGCACGGAGGCTTTTGACACGCCGCTCGGGCGCGTCCCGGTGGACGCGCAAGCGGTGCGCATGCTGGCGCCGTTCCGGCAGGTGGTGACCAGCCACGAGGCGCACGCCGCGGAGCATTCCCTCGAAGTTCAGCTGCCGTTCCTGCAAAAGATGCTGGGCGAATTCGCGCTGCTGCCGCTCGTCGTCGGCGACGCGAAGCCGCACGAGGTGACCGAGGTGATCGAGCAGCTATGGGGTGGCACCGAAACGCTGTTCGTGCTGTCCACCGACCTGTCGCACTACCACGGCTACGACGAGGCGCGGGCCATCGACCGGGCAACGCTGTCGCGCATCGCCAGTTTCGACACCCACCTCAACCACGAAGAGGCCTGCGGCGCGACGCCATTGAACGGCTTTCTCGCCGCGGCGAGGTCGCACGGCTTGTCCATCCGCCTGGTCGGCGCCTGCAATTCCGGCGACACCGCCGGCGACAAGGACCGCGTAGTCGGCTATGCGGCGTTCTCGCTGTACGAGGGCAAGCGCGTGTCCCTTGAGGACGCGGGGCTCACGCTGCTGGCTATCGCACGCGCCGCAATCGGTCACCGCCTTGGCGTGCACGCCGAGCCGCCGCGCACCGATATCGCGCCCTGGCTGGCGCGGCCCGGGGCCACCTTCGTCACGCTGATGCTGGACGGAAAGCTCCGTGGCTGCATCGGCAGCCTGCAAGCCTCGCGCTGCCTGGGCGAGGACGTGGCCGAGAACGCGCAGGCTGCGGCGCTGCACGACCCGCGCTTTGCGCCACTCAGCCCCGCGGAATGGCCGCGCTGTCAGGTCGAGGTGTCGGTACTCTCGCCCGCGAAGCCGCTGCGATTCGCCGACGAGGCGGAGATGCTGTCGCAGCTGCGACCGGGCGAGGACGGGGTGATCCTCGAGCACGAGGGGCGGCGCGCCACCTTCCTGCCGCAGGTGTGGGAGGGCATGCCCGACAAGCGCAAGTTCCTCGACGATTTGATGCGCAAGGCCGGCATTCCCGCCGACACGCGCCTCGCGAGCTGCAAGCTGTGGCGCTACCGCGTGGTCAAGTGGAAGCAATCGGCACTGCAGTAGAGACCTCGCATCCGGGCCGCTGGTGGCATGCCCTGGAGGACGGCCGCGTGCAGTGCGACCTGTGCCCGCGCGATTGCCGGCTGCACGAAGGCCAGCGCGGCATGTGCTTCGTGAGAAAAATGGAAGGCGGCCGCATGGTGCTTACGACCTACGGCCGCTCCTCGGGCTTTTGCATCGACCCGGTGGAGAAAAAGCCCCTCAACCAGTTCTATCCCGGCTCGTCGGTGCTGTCATTCGGCACGGCGGGCTGCAATCTGGCCTGCAAGTTCTGCCAGAACTGGGACATTTCCAAGTCGCGCGACCTGGACCGGTTGCAGGATTCTGCTTCCCCCGAATTGATTGCGCGGTCGGCGCTCAGGCTGGGCTGCAAGTCGGTGGCCTACACCTACAACGACCCGGTGATCTTCGCCGAATACGCGATGGACATCGCCGATGCCTGCCGCGCGCACGACGTGAAGAGCGTCGCGGTGACCGCGGGCTACATCCACGCGGCGCCGCGGCGCGAATTCTACGCCAAGATGGACGCGGCCAACGTCGACCTCAAAGGCTTCACCGAGGAGTTCTATTTCAAGATCTGCGGCGCGCACCTGCAGCCGGTGCTCGACACGCTGGTCTACCTGGTGAAGGAGACGCAGGTGTGGACCGAGATCACCACGCTGCTGATTCCGGGCAAGAACGATTCCGACGCCGAGCTGGAAGCCGAGTCGAAGTGGATCCTGCACAACCTCGGGCCGGACGTGCCCCTGCATTTCACTGCCTTCCATCCCGACTGGAAAATGACCGATGTGCCGGCCACGCCGCCCGCGACCCTCACGCGCGCGCGCGACATCGCTCTGCGCGCCGGGTTGCGCTACGTCTACACCGGCAACGTGCACGACGAGGGCGGCGGCACGACGTCCTGCCCGTCGTGCGGGGAGCCGGTGATCGTGCGCGACTGGTACCAGATCAAGTCATACCGGCTGACCGAGGAAGGCGCTTGCGGCCATTGCGGCGCTCGCCTGCCCGGCCGCTACCAGATGTTCGGCAAGCCCTTCGGTCCGAGACGCATCCCGGTGCGGCTCTCCACAGCGGCGTGATCGCGGCGCCCGGTTCCGGGCGCTGGCTCGCGCTGCTTTGTGCGAGCCGCGTGCTCTCCGCCGCCTGGTTCGTCGCCTACTCAGCCGTGTTGCCGCTGGTGCGCGAGGACTGGGGCCTGTCGGCGCGCGACGCTGGCACGATCCAGGGCGCGTTCCACCTGGGCTACCTGGCGTCGCTGTTCATCGTCGGCTTCATCGCCGACCACTTCGGCGCCAAGCGTGCTTTCCTCGTTACGGGAGTTGCGGGTTTCCTCAGCCCGATCGTGTTCGTCCTGTACGTGGACAGCTTCTGGTCGGCACTCTGGCTGCACGCGCTCACCGGGCTCACGCAGGGCGGCTACTACACGCCGGTGCTCGCCATGGTGAACGAGCACGTCGAACGCCAGCGGCGCGGGCGCGCGATGGGATTCATGATCGCCGCCTCGAGCGCGGGCTACGCCTTGGCACTCGGCGTGGCGGGGCTGGTGCTCACCTTCGCCGGCTGGCGCGCGGCGCTCGCCGTGGTGGCGGCGATGCCGGCGGTGTCATGGCTGGTCGCAGTGGCCGCGATGCGCACGACGCCCAATACCGTGCATCCCCGGCCCGAAGGCCACACGGTGTTCGCCTCGATTCCGGCGGTGCTGCGCAATCGCAAGGGCATGCTTTCGGTCTGGGGCTACACCTGCCACAGCTGGGAATTGCTCGGGCTGTGGGCCTGGTTGCCGGCATTCCTGACGGCTGCGCTGGTGATCAACGGCGCAGGAGCTGGAGAGGCAGCGGCGATGGCGCTTGCGCTCGCGGCGCTGACCTACGTGGCGAACATCGCGGGCTCGATCGTCGGCGGAACAATGGCGGACCGCTGGGGGCGCACGCAAGCGATCCTCCTGTGGTCGTGCGTCAGCCTGGTGCTGTCGTTCTCCATCGGCTGGATGATCGCGTTGCCTGTCACGCTGCTCGTCGCCATCGCCTGCCTGTACAACTTCTCCGCCATCGCCGATTCCTCGGTGCACTCGACCGTGATCGCCGAGAGCGTACCGCCGCACATCCTGGGCGCGGCCTACGCCGTGCGCTCGGTTGTCGGTTTCGGGACAGGCGTGATCAGCCCCGTGGTGTTCGGCTGGGCGCTGGACCTGGCGGGCGGCGGCAAGACATCTGGCGATGCCTTTGCCTGGGGCGTAGCCTGGGCGACGCTCGGCCTGGGCGGGCTGCTCGGGCCACTCGCAACCTGGAAGCTGCAGAAACTTCAGAGATAATCCAGGTCATGCACGACAACCCTGTCAAGCAGAAGCTCGCCTCGGGCGGCCGCGCGTTCGGCTCGATGATCTTCGAGTTCTTCACGTCCGGCATGCCGCGCCTGCTAAAGAACGCCGGCGCCGAATACGCGATGTACTGCATGGAGCACACGGGCGCGGGCTTCGAGACGCTCAAGCCCCAGTTCGCGCTATGCCGCGCGCTTGGCGTGGTGCCGCTGGTGCGCGTGCCGGGCACCGAGTACGACTTCATCGCGCGCGCGCTGGATTGCGGCGCGCTCGGCGTCATGGTGCCGCTGGTCGACACGGCGGCGCAGGCCGAGTTCATCGTGTCGTGCACGCGCTACCCGCCGGCAGGCGGCCGGCGCGGCGCCGCCTTCGGCTTCGCGCACGACGACTATGAAGGCGGTGACGTGGTACGGAAGATGAACATGATTCACGCGCGCACGCTCGTCATCGCGATGATCGAGACGAAAAGCGGTCTGGAGAACGTCGAGGCGATCGCCGCCGTCCCGGGCGTGGACGTGCTGTGGCTCGGGCATTTCGACCTCTCCAACTTTCTTGGCATTCCGGGCGAGTTCTCGCACCCGAGGTTCCAGGATGCGATCCGGCGCATCGTCGGCGCGGCGCAGAAGCACGGCAAGGCCGCGGGTTACATGGCGGCTGGTGCGGCGCTTGGCAAGGAGTACCTCGGCCACGGCTTTCGCATGATCGCCACGGGCACCGACCAGGGGATGCTGCAGGAGGCGATACGCGGCACCCTCGACGACATTAGCAGGGTATGAGCGTGGCCTTCAAAGTCGGCGTCACGAGCGACATCCTCGACGCCAAAGGCGAGCCGGTGTTCGGCCGCGAGCCGCTCAAGGCGCTCGATGCCGCGGCCGGCCTCGAATGGGAATGGCTGCCAAAGGGCATCCGCGAGATCACCGCGGAGCACGCGGCCGCCTATGACGCGCTCTACGTCAATTCGCCGCGGGTGGCGGCGGCGGCGGTTGCCGGCGCGAATCTGCGCTTGAAACTCATTTCGCGCCACGGCGTCGGCTACGACAGCGTGGACGTAGAGGCGATGACCAAGGCGGGCGTGCTGGTGTGCAACACGCCCAACGCCGTGCCGCGGCCAGTGGCCACCATGGCGCTCACCTTCGTGCTGGCGCTTGCGCAGCGCCTGTTCGCCAAGGATCGCATCACGCGCGAGGGCCGCTGGAACGATCGCGTCGAGCACATGGGCATGGGTCTCACCGGGCGCACGCTCGGGGTGATCGGCGCGGGCCGCATCGGCAAAGAATTGCTGCGCATGGCGAAGGTGTTCGACCTGAAGCTCCTCGCAGCGGATCCCTACGCGGAGGAGCTGGAGCTCAACTACATCGGCGCGCGCAAGGTGCCGCTGGAAGCGCTGATGGCCGAAGCGGATTTCGTCGTCGTCACCGCCCTGCTGAACGAGGAAACGCGGCACCTGGTGAACGCGAGGCAACTCGCGCGCATGAAGCCGAGCGCCTATCTCATCAACGTCGCGCGCGGCCCGGTGGTGGACGAGAAGGCGCTGTTCGAGGCACTGGCGGCGGGCAGGATCGCCGGTGCGGGGCTCGACGTCTTCGAGGAAGAGCCGACGCCGGCGACGAACCCGATCCTGAAACTCGACAACGTCATCGTCACGCCGCACGCGCTGTGCTGGACTGACGAGCTGTTCGGCAACATTGCGCGCACCGCGATCGGCGCCGTCCTCGCCGTGCACGGCGGCCGGCGGCCGGATTTCGTGGTCGACGCCGCGGCGCTGGCGCATCCGCGCGCCAAGGCCTGGCTGCGGCGCTAGTCCTTCGCCAGCAGGCTCATCAGCGACGTGTTGTCCCAGCGGCCGTGGCCGCCGGCGCTGATGCGGCCGTAATACTGCTCGATCTGCGCGGTGCCGGGCATGAAGGAACCGTTCTTCTTCGCTTCGGCCAGCGCGATGTTGAGGTCCTTGCGCATCCAGTCGCTGGCAAAGCCGAAGCCCTCGAACTTGCCCTCGACCATGGTCTTCCAGCGGTTCTCCAGCTGCCAGGACTGGGCGGCGCCCTTGGAGATCACGGCGATCACCTTTTCCATGTCGAGGCCGGCTTTTTTGCCGAAGTTGAGCGCCTCCGACAGCCCCTGCAGCTGGCCGACGATGGCGACCTGGTTGACCATCTTGGTGAGCTGGCCCGAGCCCGGACCGCCGATCAGGGCGCACATCTTGGCGTAGACGTTGAGCACCGCCAGCACCTTGTCGTAGTCGGCTGGCTCACCGCCGCACATGATGCCCAGCTGGCCGTTGACCGCGCCCGCCTGGCCGCCCGACACCGGTGCATCGACGAAGCCGACGCCCTTTTCCTTGCACTTGGCATGCAACTCGCGGGCGACGATGGCCGAGGCGGTCGTGTGGTCGACCAGCACTGCCCCTTTGCGCAGACCGGCGAGCGCGCCGTTGTCCCCATAGGCGACCGCGCGCACGTCGTCGTCGTTGCCGACGCACATCATGACGAAATCGGCGCCCTGCGCTGCTTCGCGCGGGGAGGGGGCGGACTTGCCGCCGACCTCCTTGACCCACTGCTGCGCCTTGGGCGCCGAGCGGTTGTAGACGGTCACGTCGTGGCCGCCCTTTTTCAGCAGGTGACCCGCCATCGGGTAGCCCATGACGCCCAATCCGAGGAATGCGACCTTGGCCATCTCTTTTCTCCCAAGCTGTTGTCTGTATTAGGGAAACCGGATGTTACCGCAGCCGCGTTGACAGCTCCACGTCAACGGCTACAATACATGGACGTTTATACAGTATCCGGTGCCGGCCCGGGTGCTCTGATCCTGGGGCAGCCTGCCGCAGATGCCGGCAACCAGAACAAGAGGTACAGGATGGACGAGAACAAATCCAAGGCGCTGGCCGCGGCGCTGTCGCAGATCGAAAAGCAGTACGGCAAGGGCTCCATCATGCGCATGGACTCCGCTGCCATCAAGGACATCGAGGTGGTCTCCACCGGGTCGCTGGGCCTGGACCTGGCGCTCGGCGTCGGCGGACTGCCGCGCGGCCGGGTGGTCGAGATCTACGGGCCCGAGTCCTCGGGCAAGACCACTCTGACCCTGCAGGTGATCGCCGAAGTGCAGAAGTTGGGCGGCACCGCCGCCTTCATCGACGCGGAGAACGCGCTCGATCCCACCTACGCCAAGAAGCTCGGCGTGAACATCGACGAGCTGCTGATCTCGCAGCCCGACACCGGCGAGCAGGCGCTCGAGATCGCCGACATGCTGGTGCGCTCGGGCGCGGTGGACGTGATCGTGGTGGACTCGGTGGCGGCGCTCACGCCCAAGGCCGAGATCGAGGGCGAGATGGGCGAGCCGCAGATGGGCCTGCAGGCGCGGCTGATGAGCCAGGCCCTGCGCAAGCTCACCGCCAACATCAAGCGCACCAACACGCTGGTGATCTTCATCAACCAGATCCGCATGAAGATCGGCGTGATGTTCGGCAACCCGGAGACCACCACCGGCGGCAACGCGCTCAAGTTCTACGCCTCGGCGCGCATCGACATCCGGCGCATCGGCTCGATCAAGAAGGGCGACGAGGTGATCGGTTCGGAGACGCGGGTCAAGATCGTGAAGAACAAGGTGGCGCCGCCGTTCCGCACCGCGGAGTTCGACATCCTGTACGGCGAGGGCATCTCGCGCGAAGGCGAGGTGCTGGAGCTGGGCGTGGCGCACGGCGTGCTGGAGAAATCGGGCGCCTGGTACATCTACAAGGGCGACCGGCTCGGCCAGGGCAAGGACAACTCGCGCGAATTCCTCAAGGAAAACCCCGAGCTGGCGCGCGAGATCGAGATGAAAATCCGCGAGACAGCGGGCGGGAAGGCCCCGGCCGCAGCTGCTGCAGTCCAAGCCGAGGCGATCGAAGACAAGAAGGTCGAGCACCTTCCGACCCGCAAGCGGGGCGGCAGCAACGGCTGAGAATGCACGGCCCTGAGACGCCCGCGGCGCTCAAAGCGCGGGCGCTAAGGTACCTCGTGCGGCGCGAGCATTCGCGAGCCGAGCTCGCCCGCAAGCTGGCGCCTTTCACGCCATCGCCCGCGGTGCTCGAGCAAGTGCTCGATGCGCTGGTGGCGAAGAAGCAGTTGTCGGATGAGCGCTACGCGGAGCTGCGCGCCCGCCAGCTCGCGCGCAAGTACGGCGCGGCGCGCATCCGCCTGGACCTCAGGGCGAAGGGTGTTGGCGGGGAAATCATCGAGCGTGTTTCCGTCGCGGACGAGCTGCAGCGCGCCGCTTCGATCCTGCAGCGGAAATACCGCGTGCCCGCAGCCTCGCGCGAGGAGCGCGCGCGCCGCATGCGCTTCCTGCAGCAACGCGGTTTTTCCCACGACACAATCAGCAAGCTCCTGTCATCCGATGACGCGGGCTGGGCGTTGATCCCTTGCGCGACTTGCGCGGAAGGGAGGTGATGAGAATGGAACAGGCACAGGCATTGGCGATCGTGAAGTCGCTGGCCAACGGCGTCGATCCGGAAAACGGCGAAGTGTTTCCGGCTGAAGGCGCCTACCAGCGGCCGCAAACGGTGCGCGCGCTGTACACCGCCGTCGAGGCGCTGGAACGCGCCGCGCAGTTCGAGCGGCGCAAGCAGCAGTTGCCGGCGAAGACCGGCGAGCCGTGGACGGAGGAGGAGGACCGCAAGCTGCTGGCGTCGTTCGATGGGGGCAATGCGCTCGGCGATCTCGCCGTGGCGCACCAGCGCACGCAGACGGGCATCCGCGCGCGGCTGGTGAAGTACGGGCGGCTCGCCGCCTAGGGCAACGAGGTCGGCCACGGCGCCCGGGCGCCGTGGCCCTTCCTTTAGAATAGCGGCGCCATGAATTCGAACCAGATCCGCGCGAGTTTCCTGGAGTATTTCAAGTCGAAGGGCCACGCCATCGTGGCTTCCAGCTCGCTCGTGCCGGCGAACGACCCGACGCTGCTGTTCGTCAATTCCGGCATGGTCCAGTTCAAGGACGTGTTCCTCGGCAAGGAGAAGCGCGCCACCACGCGCGCCACGACGTCGCAACGATGCGTGCGCGCCGGCGGCAAGCACAACGACCTGGAGAACGTCGGTTACACCGCGCGGCATCACACCTTCTTCGAGATGCTGGGCAACTTCAGCTTCGGCGACTACTTCAAGCGCGATGCCATCCGCTTCGCCTGGGAATTGCTCACCAGGGTCTACCAGTTGGAGCCTGAGCGGCTGTGGGTCACGGTCTATCTGACAGACGACGAGGCCTTTGACCTGTGGGCAGACGACATCGGGATCCCGCGCCAACGGATCGTGCGTATCGGCGACAAGCCGGGCGGCCAGAAATACCAGTCGGACAATTTCTGGCAGATGGCCGACACCGGCCCCTGCGGCCCCTGCAGCGAGATCTTTTACGACCATGGCGCCGGCATCGCCGGCGGGCCGCCGGGATCCCCCGAGGCCGACGGCGACCGTTACATCGAAATCTGGAACCTGGTGTTCATGCAGTACGACCGCGATGCCAAGGGCGTGCTCACGCCGCTGCCCAAGCCCTGCGTGGACACGGGCATGGGCCTGGAGCGTATCGCCGCCGTGCTGCAGGGCAAGCACTCGAACTACGAAATCGACCTGTTCCAGGACCTGATCCGAGCGGCGGCGCGAGAGACGGGGCAGAAGCAGTTGAAGAACCCGTCGCTCAACGTCATCGCCGACCACATCCGCGCCTGTTCATTCCTCGTCGTGGACGGCGTGATCCCGGGCAACGAGGGCCGCGGCTACGTGCTGCGCCGCATCGTCCGCCGCGCCATTCGCCACGGTTACAAGCTGGGCCAGAAGCAAGCGTTCTTCCATCGGCTGGTTGCAGACCTGGACCAGGCGATGGGCGATGCGTATCCGGAACTGAGGAGCGCGGCGAAGAGGGTGGCCGAAGTGCTGAAGCAAGAGGAGGAGCGCTTCGCCGAGACGCTGGAGAACGGCATGGGCGTGCTGGAAGGCGCGCTCGCCTCAGGCGAGAAGCTGCTCGATGGCGAGACCGCGTTCCGCCTGTACGACACCTTCGGCTTCCCGGTGGACCTCACCGCCGACATCTGCCGCGAGCGCGGGGTGATGCTCGACATGGCCGGCTTCGAGGCCGCTATGCAGGCGCAGCGCGAGCGCGCGCGCGCCGCGAGCAAGTTCAGCGCCGGCGCGGGCCTGGACTATTCCGGGCGCAAGACCGACTTCCGCGGCTACGAGACGCTGAGCGTGCAGGCGAAGGTGGTCGCGCTTTACCGCGACGGCGCCGCCGTGCCGCAGCTGCGCGCGGGCGAAGCGGGCGTGGTAGTCCTCGACCAGACACCGTTCTACGCCGAGTCCGGCGGCCAGGTCGGCGACCGCGGCGAGCTGGTCGGCGCCGGCGGCACTTTCGACGTCGCGGATACGCAGAAGATCCAGGCCGAGGTGTTCGGGCACCACGGCGCGCTGAAGACCGGGGTGCTCAAGGCCGGCGACCGGGTCGAGGCTCGAGTGGATGTGGAGCGGCGCAAGCGCACCATGCGCAACCACTCGGTCACGCATCTGATGCACAAGGCGCTGCGCGAAGTGCTGGGCCCGCACGTGCAGCAGAAGGGATCTCTGGTCGACGCCGACAAGACGCGTTTCGATTTCGCGCACGACAAGCCAGTGAGCGAGGACGAGCTGCGCCGCGTCGAGCAGTTGGTCAACGCAGAGATCCTGCATAACTCGCCGACGCGGGCGCAGGTCATGTCGATCGACGAGGCGAAGAAGTCGGGCGCCGTGATGCTGTTCGGCGAAAAGTACGGCGACGAGGTGCGCGTGCTGGACATCGGTTCTTCGCGCGAGTTCTGCGGCGGCACGCACGTCGAGCGCACCGGCGATATTGGAGTATTCAAGATCTATTCTCAGGGCGGCGTGGCGGCGGGCATCCGCCGGGTTGAGGCGACGACGGGAAGCAGCGCGCTGGCGATGATCGACGCCCAGTTAAAGGAATTCCACGATGTGGCCCGCCAGTTGCGGGCCCAACCCGAACGCGGGATGGTCGAAAAGGCGGTGCTGGGTCTGCTCGAGGAGAAGAAGACCCTGGAGAAGGAACTCGCGCGCCTCAAGTCCAGGCTGGCCACGGGCCAGGGCGAGGACCTCGCGGGCCAGGCCGTGGACGTGAAGGGCGCCAAGGTGCTCGCCGCGACGCTGGACGGCGCGGATGCGAAGACCTTGCGCGAGGCCGTGGACCGGCTGAAAGACCAGCTCAAGAGCGCCGCCATCGTGCTCGGCGCCGTGGTGGACGGCAAGGTGTCGCTCATCGCAGGGGTCACCGCCGACCTCACCTCCAGGGTGAAGGCGGGGGACCTGGTGAATTTCGTCGCGCAGCAGGTGGGCGGCAAGGGCGGCGGGCGCCCGGACATGGCGCAGGCCGGCGGCACGGAACCCGCGAAGCTGCCCTCGGCGCTGGCATCAGTAAAGGGCTGGGTCGAGCAGCGCGTATGAAACGGAGGCAATCATGAATCGTCGATTGAT
>CAZVZV010000078.1:0-1789 GCA_964631735.1 uncultured Enterobacteriaceae bacterium | reverse complement strand
CGCGGCTTCGCGGTGGCGGGTTGCGAGCCCAACGAAATGGGCATCGGCCCGGCGTACGCCGTGCCAAAGCTGCTGCAGCGCGCGGGGTTAAAGGTGTCCGACATCGACCTGTGGGAGCTGAACGAGGCCTTCGCCGTGCAGGTGCTCTACTGCCGCGACAAGCTCGGCATTCCCGAAGATCGGCTCAACGTGGACGGCGGCGCGATCGCCGTCGGCCATCCCTACGGCGTTTCCGGCTCGCGGCTGGTCGGCCATGCGCTCATCGAGGGCAAGCGCCGCGGCGCCAAACGCGTGGTGGTGACCATGTGCATCGGCGGCGGCATGGGAGCCGCGGGGCTCTTCGAAGTCGTTTGAAAAAGGGGGTCTGACCCTATTTTTCAAAAATAGGGTCAGACCCCTTTTTTAAGGCGCAGCAGCCGGAACGCCGGCATCGGCTGGGTGAAGCCGCGCAGCGCCAGCGGCCCTGCCAGCTCGGCTTCGACGACGTCGCTCACGTCGGCATAGGTCACGGCGTCGATCAGGATCTCCCCGCCGCGCGCCTGCCCGCATAGCCGCGCCGCGAGGTTGGGGATCGCGCCGATCGCCGCGTACTCCCAACGCTTCTCGAAGCCGATCACGCCGAGCGTGGCCTCGCCCTGCGCGATGCCGACGCCCAGCGCCACCTTATGGCCGCGCTGCTGCCAGGCCTGCTCAATCGGCGCGAATGCCTGCTGCAGGTCGAAAGCCATGCGTACCGCGCACGCCGCCGGCCGCTCCACGGGCAGCGGATCGTTGAAGAAGATCATCACCCCGTCGCCGGCGAAGTGTTCCAGCGTGCCCGCGTAGCGGTCAACGATGCGCCCGAGCGCCTCGTGATAGGCGCCAAGCAGGTCCATCACCTCCTCGGGCGCGGCGCGGTCGGTGAACGCGGTGAAACCGCGCAGGTCGAGGAACACCGCCGTGATCTCGCGCCGGTGCGGCTCGAGCACCCCCGCGCCGCCCGCGATGATCGCGTCGGCCACCGGCGGCGAGAAGAAGCGCTTCATCTGCGCCAGGCGATCGATCGCCGCCACCTGCTCGCGCACGCGCTCCTCCAGCCGCTCGTTCCACTGCCGCAGCTCCTCGGCCTGGCGCCGCACCTCGTCCTGCAGCGTCTTCACGCGCAGGAGCGACCTCACGCGCGCGAACAGCTCCGCGTAGCGCACCGGCTTGGCGAGGAAATCGTCGGCCCCGCACTCGATACCCTTGACGCGCTCGTCGCGCCCGTCGCTCTCCTCCAGCGAGGTCACCAGCACCACCGGCAGGAGCGCCGTCGCCGGGTCGTCGCGCAGGCGCTGGGTGAACTCGTAGCCGTCCATCACCGGCATGCGGATGTCCGAGACCACCACGTCGGGCTGGTTCTCGGCGACGCGCTTGAGCGCCTCTTCGCCGTCGTAGGCCGCGAACACGTCGTAGCCACGCGAACGCAGCAGCTCGCACAGCATCTCGACATTGGCGCGCTGGTCGTCGACCACCAGGATGCGGCCGCGGCGCCCGGCAGCCGGAGCAGCCAGAGCAGCCATCAGAAGACGATCACGCCCCGCGCATTGCGCCCCGACTCGAGGTCGGCGAAGGCCTGCGGGGCATCTTCGATCTTATAGCGGTGCGTGATCAGCTCGTCGAGCTTGAGGCGCCCCGCCATATAGAGCTGCAGCATGCGTGGGAAATCGATGCGCGGCACGCAGGAACCGAAATAGCTGCCCTGCAGGCTCTTTTCCTCGAACACCAGCGTCATCGGCTTGATCGAGGCGGAGTCGGTGGCCTTGGCCAC
>CAZVZV010000077.1:0-1114 GCA_964631735.1 uncultured Enterobacteriaceae bacterium | reverse complement strand
TTATACCCTCAAGCCCCAGGAGTTGCTGAAAAAAGGTGAAACTTCGGGGTGAGGAGCGTGGCCAGGGTTTCTTTCATCTCCGGCAGGGCTGCGAAGAACTCGTTGATGGCGGATTTGAAACCGGCGAGGGTGGGATGGAATTTGTTGTAGACCACTGACTTCTTGAACAGCAGCCAGAGCCGCTCCACCAGGTTGAGATTGGGTGAGTATGGCGGCAGCTTGATCAATTTCAGGCGCGGGTTGGCGGCGAGATATGCCCTCACATCCGGCCCGTGATTGCAGGGCGCCCCGTCAGCGATGACACGGATTTCCCTGGCAATCGGATGCCGGTCAAGCATCGCCTGGAGCAGGGCCACGTTCGACTGGCCGTTGATCCATTCGTCCTGGCGCTGCACGATCCCCTGGTCGTGCAGGCAGAACGCGCCATTGATGCTGATCCGGGTGCGCCCGGCATTGCTTTTCAGAAATGTTTCCCGGCCTTTGAGGAACCAGCCATAGGCTGGCACACTGTTGTGCTGGGCATGCACCGCGTCCATGAAATACAAGGGCGCTGCATCCGAGGCTTCTGCCACAAGCGGTTCCAGCACGTCACGCAAGAATGCCGCTTGCGCAACGCGGTCAGCCTTGGCCGGAAAACGTTTCGGCTTCTTGTACGAAAACCCGATCCGCTTCAGCAGTTTGGTCATGGCGTTGGGCGTGTACACATGGCCAAATGCCTGCTGCACATGCGCGCACACCGCTTTCGATGTCATGAAGTTCTCCGCGCTCAGATGTGCTGTCAGCGCCTCGATCTCCGCAGACGTCATCACCCGGTTCGGATTGCCTTTGTAACCAAGCCCGCTCACACCCGAAGCGCCCCTGGCCTCATACAGGCTGCGATACTCCGCAATGGTGCGCCCATCCAGAAACAACGCCTCCGCCACGTCTGCCTCGGCCCAGCCATCATCCAGAAGCAACAAGGCGTTCATCCGCCGATGCTCAATCGCAGGCTTCTTCGTCGCCTTCAGCGCCGCCAAAAACCCCGCACGATCTTCAGGAGACAGAATCAATCCACTCATCAGCCGAATGAATCACAACCACACCTGAAAATCCACTCCTTCGGATTCAGGGTATA
>CAZVZV010000076.1:0-42052 GCA_964631735.1 uncultured Enterobacteriaceae bacterium | reverse complement strand
GCCTGGCCAACGCGCTGGGCGTTGGCGAGCAGGCCTTCCTCGTTCATCGTGTCGAGCGTCGTCACCACGCCGCACATCGCCAGCGGATTGCCGCCGAAGGTCGAGCCGTGGTTGCCCGGCTTGAATATGCCCTTCGCCCGGCCGCCAACCACGCAGGCGCCGACCGGCACGCCTCCGGCGAGGCCTTTGGCGAGCGGCACCACGTCCGGCAGGAAACCGGCGTGCTGGTAGACGAACCATTTGCCGGTGCGCCCCAGGCCGCACTGCACCTCGTCGGACATGAACAGCCATTCGTTTCGGTCGCAGATCTCCTTCAAGCCGCGCAGGTAGTCCAGGCGAGACACATTGATGCCGCCTTCGCCCTGGATCGGCTCGATGAACACCGCCACCACGTTCTTGTTGTGTTCGGCGACGTGGCGCACCGCCTCCAGGTCGTTCAGCGGCACGCGCACGAAGCCCTGCACCAGCGGCTCGAAGCCGGCCTGCACCTTGCGGCTGCCGGTGGCCGAGAGGGTCGCCAGCGAACGGCCGTGGAAGGCCTTCTCCAGGACGATGATCGCCGGCTCGGCGACGCCGCGGTCGTGGCCGTACTTGCGCGCCACCTTGATCGCGGCCTCGTTGGCCTCGAGCCCCGAGTTGCAGAAGAACACTTCGTCCAGGCCGGTGATCGCGGCGATGCGCTCGGCCGCCTGCTCCTGCAGCGGGATCTGGAACAGGTTGGAACTGTGGATGATGCGCCCGATCTGATCCGTCAACGCGCGCACCAGCCGCGGATGGTTGTGGCCGAGGGTGTTGACGGCGATGCCGGCGAGGGCGTCCAGGTACTGCTTGCCTGCTTCGTCCCACAGCCACACGCCCTGGCCGCGCACGAACGCCACCGGCTGACGGGCGTAGGTGTTCATCACGTGGCTCATGGCTTCCTCCTCCACAACGCAAAACGGCGGCCCCAGCCGCCGTTGGGAGGAAACTGTACCTTTATTCGCGCCGGTCGGCTAGCGCAGGGCGGCGAGCGCCTGCTCGGCGTCCTTGGCGAGCGGGTGCTGCGGATTCTGCTTGAGGAAGGTCTCCAGGGCGCCGGCTGCCTGCCCACGCTCGCCAAGCGCGGCGCGCGCAAGCGCCGCGCCGAACAGCGCGTTCGACGCGAGCGGACTGCGCGGATTAGCCTGCACGAACGCGTCGAACGCGCGCGCCGCTTCCGCGTAATTGCCCGCATCCGCCAGTGACTGCGCGTGATCCAGGGCCTTGCGCTCGGCGAGGGCGGCCGGGTCCTGCTCGCGGTCGCCCTTCCAATAGGGCTTCAGCTCGGACTCGGTGGCCTCGGCGCCGCGCAGCCCCGCGGTCACGGTGGTGGTGGCGATCACGGGATTGGCGCGTGGTGTCGCCGCGCGCAGCTTCGCCCACAGGCTGCCGAGCAGGTCTTTCATTGCCGCTGTCTGGGCGCTGACCGGCCCAGCAGGCGATGCGAAGAGCGCGGCGGCGAGCAGCAACCGGGCGACGAGCGATGATTGGTTCATGGTGGCTCCTAATTTCCCAGCAGTTTGGCGAATGCGCCGTACTGCGCCTGGACGTCCTTCTTCAATTGCGTTGCCTCGCGGTATTTGCCGCGCGCTTCGACCAGTTTGCCGAGGCGATAGTAGGCGAGCGCCGAATTCAAGCGGATGCCGCCATCGGCGGGGGCGAGCTCCTCGGCGAAGCGGTAGGCCTCGAGCGCGCGCTCGAAGTCGCCGCGGCCGAAGTACAGGTTGCCGCGGTTGTTCGCCGCCGCCGCGTGCCTGGGGTCCTGCGCAAGGATGGCGTCGAACTCGGCCTGGGCCACGTCCGTGACGCCGTTGCGCGCGTAGATGGTGCCGATCTGCAGCCGCGCGTCGACGTCCTTCGGGTCGGCGGCGAGCGCCTGGCGGTACGGCTGCACTTCGCGCTCCAGGCGCCGCGACAGGAGCAGCCGCTGCTCTCGCTCGATGAGGCGCGCCACGCGCTCCCCAGTGGGCACTTCGACCGCCAGCGCCAACGGCGCGAGCGTCGCGGGGGGAAAGCGTTCCCAGGCCTGGCGCAGCGAAACGACACGCACCTGCCTCGCGGCTGCGGCTTCGCGGTAGCGCCGCGCGCCCTCGGCCCAGGCCTCGGTGAACGAGGTGGCCACCAGCGTCGCCTCGACCGGAATCCAGACTTCGCCGTCGCGCAGCGCGAGCAGGTCATCCTGCAGGCTGATCAGCCCGCGGTCGGCCGCCTTCACCCCCGTGCGGAACATGAGAAACAGGTGGCCCGGCACCTCGACAAACGCGGTCTCGACGCCGAGGTTCTCGTAGGCCGCGGCCAGCAGCACCGACAAGTCGTCGCAGTCGCCGCTCTTCAATCGCAACGTCTCGCGGGGGAACTGCACGTAGTCCACCTGGTCGGCGCTGACGCGCGAGTAGGGCGTGTTCGGGTCGGGCTGGTAGCGCAGCCCCAGCGCGGACAGCGTGTTGAACACGGTGGCCGCCTGCGCCAGCGGCCGGTTGAGGGCGCCCTGGGCGGGGGGTGCATAGCGGTTTGCGGACTCGCGCACGAAATTGCGCAGTGTCTCGTCGCGCGGCGTGACGAAGGAGCCCACCATGTCGCTATTGGCCCAGACGATCGCATTCTTCCCATACAGGGTCATCGCCTGCGTGACTTCCTGCGCGCCATCGCGCGCGTCCGCCATCGCCAGCGTGACCACCACCAGCACGCGCGTGTCCTCGTCGATGCCGAGCACCTTGTTGTTGAAGGTGGCGTTGAGGGGCAGCTCGAGCGAGGTTTTTGCCTTGAGCTCCGGGATCTCGCGCGTCACCGGGAAATCCATGTACTCCTTGATGAAGAAGGACAGCTTCAGGGCCTTGTAGTCTTCGGCGCTGTCGTTGCGCACCCGCACGCGCCCCAGCGGCTCGGTGGCGTACTGCTTGTGCGCGGCGACGAACACGCGGTTCAGGCGCAGGTCCTCGACGACAATGCGCCCGCCGCTGCCCGATTGCGCCTTCTTCTTCAGGTCGAAAGCGCCCTCGAGCTCGCGCTTGTTGGCGTCGCTCGGATTGACCGCCACCGCCTGCGTGTAGGAGGCAATCGCCGCGTCGTAGGAGCGCTGGTTGAGTTGCATCTGCGCGAGCAGCAGGTGCGGCGCGTCGCTCTTGTCGTTGAGGCGCGCGGCGCGCTCCAGGTGCGTCTGCGCGTCGGCGTGCAGGTTGTTGTCCGCGTAGCTGCGGCCAAGCCGATAGTGCACTTCATAGGCGTCCGGCTCCAGCGCGAGCGCGCGCTTGAGCGTCGCGATGGCCTCGCCGTTCTTGCCCTGGCGGTAGGCCGCGTCCGCGCCCAGCACCAGCGCCTCGATGCTCTTCGGGTCGAGGCGCTGCGCCTCGCGCGCAGCGTTGGCGCTGTCCTGCCAGCGCCCGAGCGCTGCGTAACTGCGTGCCTGCGCCACGCGCAGGCTGAGATCGGCCGGCGCAAGCGCCACGGCGCGCTCGAGCGCCGCAGCGGCGGCGGCCTGGCGCCCGGCGCGCGCCTCCAGCTCGGCGAGCTTGCGGAACACGCTGACCTCGGCGCCGGGCAGCGCAGCGGCATTGGCGAACGCGTCGCGCGCCTTGCCGTCGTCCTTGAGGCCGAGGTAGGCGTCGCCGAATCCCGCCCAGGCCGCCCCGTGCTTCGCGTCGAGCTTGGTGGCGCGCGCGAACGCGATGACCGCATCCTCGGGCTTTTCCTGCTTCAGCGCGATGCGCCCAAGCAGCAGCTGGCTGCGGCTCTCCTGCTGCGGGCTGCCGGCGAGCGACAGCGCGATGGTGCGCGCCTGGTCCAGCTCGCCGAGGGCGAGGTGAAGGTTGGCGCTCGCCAGGCGCGCTTCCACGTCGTTCGGCGCGATTTCCAGGATGCGCGCATAGCGCGCGAGCGCTTCCTTGTGGCGGCCAAGCCCTTCGTAGACGCGCGCCGCGCGGCGCCAGAGCCCGGCGTCCCCCGCGACAGCGGCGGTGGCTGCATCCAGCTCTGCGAGCCCCTTGTCCACCGCGCCCAGCCGGACCTGTGCTTCGCCGAGCATGGCGCGCGCGTGCGCGTTGCCGGGCTCTCGCGCCAGCGCCGATTCGACGCAGCGTGCCGCGCCCGCCGGGTCGTTCAGCTGCAGGCTGAGATCGGCGCAGAGCGAATAGGTGGCGGCATCGGCATGACCCGCCGCGATGGCCCGCTCGGTGACCGCGCGCGCGCCCAGCAGGTCGCCCGCCGCGGTGAGCGCCTGCGCCTCGAAGCGCCGGCCCAGCGTCTCGTGGCCGGAGCGCCGGCCGAGGTCCTGGAAGTAGGCGAGGGAGGAATCGTTGCGGCCCAGGGCGAGGAGGCTCCGGCCCAGATACTCGACAGGCGCCGCATGATCGGGCGCTGCCTTCGCGGCGCGCTCCAGCGCCGGCACCGCCGCCTCGTAGCGGGCGGCCTCGAATTCGCGGTAGCCGGCCCGGAACAGGTCCTCAGCGGGAGCGGAGGCGTCGCCCTCGACCTCGAGCCCGGTAAACGCGCTGACGCGGTAGTGGCTGTAGCGCCTGGCCGCATCGACGGCGAGTCCGGCCTCGGTGTCCTTGGTCTCGAGCACGCGTTCGTAAGCGCCTGCGCGCTCGGCCGAGGCGTAGACGCGGTAGCTGGCGACGAAGCGCTCGGGCGACTTGCGCCATTTCACGCGCACGCGCACCGGGTCGCCGCGCACTTCGACGCCGCCGACGCGCTGCGGCGGCTGCAGGAACTGGTAGGTCGCCACTTCCTTGCGCTCGACGTCGTGCAGGGCGAGGTCGTAGCCGCCCAGCGGGATGGAAAGCGTGCCCTCGGCAGAAGCCTCGATGCGCGGCGCGCGATAGGCGGAGAAGGAGAACTCCAGTTCCGTGCCGTGGTACACGTCGACCACCTGGCGTGCTCGCTCGGTCGAAGCATGCACGTACAGGCGGTTGTCGCCGTCCACCGCGAGGCCGTGCAGCGCCTCGTAGCCGCGTGCCACGCCGCCAAGTGCGTGGCGCCACTCGCCCGTGGCGGAGAACACCTGCACGGCGCGGCTGTCGGTGTCCGCGACGTAGATGGCGCCCGCAGCGTCGGTGACCACCGCAATTGGGCGGCCAACGCGCTTGGGCTGAACGCCGCCGCCCTCGGGGTCCTTGAGCTTGTTCACCAGGATGCCGTCGCGCGTGAAGATCTGCACGCGCCGGTTGCCGGTATCGGCGACGTAGAGGTAGGCGCCGAGGTGCAGGCCGCCGATATCGTAGAACTCGCCGTCGCGCGAGCCACCGCTGCCGACGGTGAAGCGCAGCGCGCCGTCGTGCGAGAAGATCTTGACGCTGTCGCCGTCGGCGACGGCGATGTCCTTGGCGTCGATGGCGGCGCGCTTGGGCCGCTCGATGCGCGTGGCAAACGTCGCTTTCATGCGCCCCTCGGCATCGAGCCGCATGACACGGCCCTTGTTGTCGTCGAGGCACAGCAGGTCGCCGCCCTGGAAGGCGTAGACGCGCCGGCAGAACTCCAGGCTTGCAGTGCCGCCGCGGCGCACGCTGGGCAGCCGCTCGGCCTGCGTGGCGGCGGATTGCGCCTCCGGCAGCCGGAAGAATTCGATCTTGCGGTTGCCGCTGTCGGCGATGGCCAGTTCGCGCCCGGAAATCGCCAGCGCTGCAATCTCCGCGAACTGGCCGCGGCCGCTGCCCGGGCTGCCGAAGCGGCGGCGCACCTGGCCGCGCTCCCAATCGATTTCGGTGATGTTGCCGTTGCCGCTGTCGGCGACGAACAGGCGTCCGCCGTGGTCCACGGCGAGGGCGCGCCAGCGCGCATTCTCGCCGCCGGGCACCGATTCCGTGGTCAGCCGCTTGAGCAGGCTGCCGCTGTGGCTGAACACGGACAGGCGCCCGGAGCCCACCTGCTCCAGCACGTAGACGCGCTCCGCGCCGTCCACCGCCACCTGCGCCGGCTTGACCAGCGCGAGCGCCGGGTCCTTGCTCAGGCCGATGGAGTGCAGGAACACGCCGAATTCGGAATACACCGCGACGCGGTTGTTGCCGCGGTCGGCCACGTACAGGCGCCGCTGGGCGGAGAAGGCGATGCCCTCGGGATCGTCGAGCTCGCCGTTGCCCTTGCCGCTGCTGGCGAAGACGCGCTCGGCGCGACCCTGCGCGTCGACGATCGCCAGCAGGTCGTTGCGCGTATTGGCGAGCGCGATGCGGCCGGCGCCCAGCCACGCGACGCCGCCCAGCTTCTTCGCCTCGAACGCCTTGCCGCTGCCCGCGACGTCTACCGCGCTGGCGCTCTCGCCGGTGACGCGCCACAGCGCTCCACGGTCGCGGTCCGCGACTAACACCGCCCCGTCGCCGGCAAGCGCGAAGCCGCTGAGCTCGGAGAACACGCCGCGATCGGTGGGCTGCCAGCTGCGGAGAAACTGCACCTCGGGCTGCTGTGCCGCAGCCGCCAGGCTCAGTGACCACGCCGCCGCGAAAACGGCGACATTTCTACGGGCCGCAGTTTTTTCCCTAGAATAGCCAGGATCCACGGCGACTCCCCCAATTGCGCACCTCGACCCGCATGGCCCAGAACACCGAAAAAAAAAGCGGAACGAGAGCGTGGAGAATTCTAGCACCGGCCCGTCTGGCCATGGCAGCGGCCGCGCTGCTCACGCTGCTTGCGATTTCACTGTTTTTGACAGAAATACCGCTGCTCGAGCACCTCGAGCTGAAGACCTACGACATCCGGCTGCGCACGCTCAAATCGGTGCGCCCGAGCCACGTCACCATCGCCGCCATCGACGAGCGCAGCCTCGCGCAGCTGGGCCGCTGGCCCTGGAGCCGGGCCACGCACGCGCGTCTGACCGAGCGACTCGACAAACTCGGCGCCCGCGTCATCGCCTACGACGTGTTCTTCCCGGAGCGCGAGTCGGCGCGCGCCGACGCGCAGTTCGCCCGCACCCTCGCCGCGTCGGGCAAGGCCGTGCTCGGCACCGTGTTCCTGCTCGCGCAGGCGGAGGCGCGCCACATCGGCGCCGGCGTGCTGGATGAATCGAAGCGCGCCATCGAGCCGCAAGCGATCGGCGAAGTGCGCGGCAGCGCAGGCGCGGATGCCGTATCCGCAGTGCAGGAGCCGCATGGCGTCATCGTCAATATCCCGCAGCTGGAGAAGGCTGCCCTCCACACGGGGCATGTCAATGTCCTTCCCGACACTGACGGCGTCGTGCGGCGCGCGCCGCTCGTGCTGCGCTACGGCGGCCGCTACTACCCTTCCTTCGACGTCCAGGTCGCGCGCGCCTACCTGGGCAGCGCGAAGCTCGCGCTCGATGTTGCCGAATACGGCATCAGCGGCGTCAGCCTCGGCGAGCGTCAGGTGCCGCTCGACGAAGAGGGTCGATTGCTGGTGCGCTACCGCGGGCGCGAAGGGAGCTTCGACACGGTTTCCATCGCCGACATCCTCGAGGGAAAAGCGGATCCCGCGCTGCTGAGCGGCCGGGTGGTGCTGGTCGGCAACACGGCCCAGGGCATCGGCGACATGCGCGTGACACCCTATGGCGCAGTGTTCCCCGGCGTCGAGGTGCGCGCCAACATCATCGAGAATCTGCTGGAGGGTGATTTCCTGCAGCGCCCCGAGTGGATGAAGGTGGTCGATGTCGCGGCGCTCGCGCTGATCGGATTGTTGCTCATCTGGCTGCTGCCGCGGCTGGGCGTCACCGGCGGCGGCCTGCTGGCGCTCGGTGTGGCGGGCGGCTACCTGGCGCTCGCCGACTTTCTGTTCGTGACGCAGGGGCTGTGGCTGAACGTGGTCTACCCCTCGCTGCTGGCGGCGTTGCTGTTCGTGTCGACGGCCCTGGTGTTCTACTTCTTCGCCTTCTCGGAGAAGCGCTATCTCAAGCTCGCCTTTCAGCACTACGTGCCGCCGGCGGTGGTCGAGGACATCGTGGCCGATGCCGGCAAACTGCGCCTGGGCGGGGAAAAGCGCGAGCTGACGGTGCTGTTTTCCGACATCCGCGGCTTCACCACGCTGTCCGAGGCGATGGCGCCGGAGGCCCTGGTCAAGCTGATGAACCAGTACTTCACCGTGATGACCGACAAGGTGTTCGAGCATCGGGGCTCGCTCGACAAATACATCGGCGATGCGATCATGGCCATTTTCGGCGCGCCGGTGGCCGATGAAAAACATCCCGCGCATGCTTGCCGCGCCGCGCTGGGCATGATCGAGGCGCTCGCCGGGCTGCAAGAGGGGTGGCAGCGCGACGGCCTGCCGAGGATCGACATCGGCGTCGGCATCAATACCGGCCCGGTGATCGTCGGCAACATGGGTTCGGCCAGCCGCTTCAACTACACCGTGGTGGGCGATGCGGTGAACGTGGCGTCGCGCGTCGAGACGTTGAACAAGACCTACGGCACCAATATCCTGCTTAGCGAATATACCTACGAGCAGGTCAAGGGGGAGTTCTCCAACGTGCGCGAGATCGACCAGGTGCAGGTGCGCGGGCGGGCGCAACCCCTGCGGCTGTACGAGTTGATCCCGCCGGGAAAGTTCGCCATGATCGACTGGATGCCGGAGTTCGGCGCGGCGTACGCCAGGTTGCGAGAAGGGGATACGGCTGGTGCAGCCGGAATGTTCGACGCGCTGCATGCGCGCACCGGGGACAAGGTGAGCGCATACCATGCGCAGAACTGCCGCCGGCTGCAGTTGCCCGGGTCGAGCGGCGAGGGCTAACCGATGCGGTGCAAGCCGCGCTCTTCGGCGGGCTTGAGCAGCCGCACGCAAGGCTGATAGCCCTCCAGCACGATGCCGTGCATCTCCATGCGCTTCTGCGAACGCAGCAGGCTCGCCAGGTACTCGGCAATCGCGCGCGTGATCGCCTGGCCCGGCACCAGCAGCGGGATGCCGGGCGGGTAGGGCACGATCTGGTCGGCGCACACGCGGCCGGCCAGCGCCCGGTTGACGCGTTCCTTGTCGTCGAACACCGGCACCAGCTCGCCCCCGCAGTAATACGCGTCGCGCGGCAGGAAGCGCAGTTTCGTGAACGCCGGGATTTCGGGGCTGCGCACCAGCCGCCTGGGCGCGCGCTTGTCGCGCGCGATGCGCATCAGCGCGTCGTACAGCCGCGACACCTTGGAGCGCGTGGTGCCGATGGTGAGCAGCAGAGTGAGCGTGTTGAAGGTGCTCTTCTCGGTCTGGATGTTGTAGCGCTCGAACAGCTCTTTTTGCAATTCGTCCACCGTGGTGCCGCAGCCCGAGATGTCGATGGTCACCTTGGTCGGGTCGAGCCGGATGCCGTCGTGCTTCACTTCGTCGGGCAGCAGGTCTTCGAGCTCCAGCACGCGGAACACGCGCGTGGAGTTGATCTGCGCGCGCAGCTCCCTGCCCAGTTGCAGGGTGCGCGACAGCAGCTTGTAGCCCTCCATCACCGCTTGCTTCCTCGCCACGTCGAGACTGGCGATCAGCCCGTACTGCGGGCTGGTCGAGGTGTGCATGTTGAAGTTCTCGCGGAACAGGTGTTCCTTGAACGTCGGGTCGTTGACGTGGATCATCGAAGCCTGCGAGAACGCCGACAGCACCTTGTGCGTGGATTGCGTCGCGTAGTCGGCGCCGGCTTCCAGCGCCGTGGGTCGGAATTCCGGGTGGAAGCGGGCAAATCCGTACCAGGCCTCGTCCACGATCACCTTGATGCCCCTGGCGTGCGCGGCCTGGACGATCGGCGCCAGGTCGTAGCGCAGCCCGTCGTAGGTGCAGGAGGTGAGGATCAGCGCCTGCGCGTCCGGGTGCTTGCGGATCGCCGCGAGCAGCGTCTTCTTCGGCACCGGGCCGTACAGGCCGTACTTTCGGTTGAGCGCCGAGTCCAGATAGATCGGATGCGCGCCCGAGAGCACCACGCCGTGGTGCACGCTCTTGTGGCAGTTGCGGTCGAGCAGCAGCTTCTCGCCGGGGGCGAGCAGCGTCTGGAAGATGACCTTGTTGGCGGTGGAGGTGCCGTTGGTGGCGAAGAAGGTGCGCCGTGCGCCGAAGGCCTTGGCCGCCATGGCCTGGGCATCGGCGATCACCCCCTTGGGATCCATCAGCGAATCGAGCATCGGCACCGACACCGACAGGTCGGCGTCGAACACGTGCTCGCCCATGAATTCGGAGAAGTCGTTCACCCAGGGGCTGCCGCGCAGGCTTTCGCCGGAGGAATGGCCCGGCGTATGCCACTGGTCCTTCGCCATCCAGACGTAGTTCTTCAGCTGGTCGGTGAAGGGCGTGCGCGCGCGCTCCTGGATCTGCGCGTTGAGGATGCGGTAGATGCCGCGGTAGTCGCGCTCCTCGCGGTAGAAGTAGCCGTCCACCGACTCGGTGAACAGCGCGTCCACCACGTCGTCCTCCTTTTCCTGCGCGATCAGGATGTAGACGTCGAGCTCCGGGCGAAAGCGCGTGATGCGCTGCACGAACTCGAGCGCGCTGACCTGCAGCTTCCGCGAACCGCTGTTCTTGCCGAGCGTGTACAGCCGGTCGTCCACCAGCACGGCCTGGATGTCGCCGTCAGTCTGGATCGCGGCGAGCGCTTCCTTGGCGGTGGTGACGCCGGCAAAGGTGATGCCGAGCGGGTTGTCCAGCGACCTCGCCGCGGCGTTCAGCCCCTTGACGAACTCGCGCAGGACGAGGTGCTCGTCGTTGACGACGAGGATGCGGCTGAGCGGCTTGGCCATGAGGGCGGCAAGTATAATCCCGCATGCTCAAAGCCGCGGTCGCCGAGGTCGCCGCGCCGCGCCGGCAAACCAGAATGAAACGCTTACTGCATCGCCTTGATGGCGTGGGCCAGGCGGCTCTTCTGGCGAGCGGCGTGGTTCCTGTGCACCACTTCCTTGGCGGCGATGCGGTCGATGACGCCGCGAGACTTTTCCAGCGCTGCGGCGGCCTTCGCCTTGTCGCCGGCGGCGATCGCCTTCTTCACACTCTTGACCGCGCTGGAGAGCTGCGTGCGCAGCGAGGCGTTGTGCGCGCGGCGCTTCACCGCCTGACGGGCTGCCTTGCGCGCGGATTTGATGTTGGCCATGGCTTCGATCCGGTACCTGGAAGGGCGCGGATTCTAGCATGAACCTTCTTCGGGCCCTGGCCACCGTGAGCAGCATGACCTTCCTGTCGCGCGTGCTCGGCTACGTGCGCGATTTCTTCATCGCGCGCATGTTCGGCGCCGGCCTGGCAACGGACGCGTTCTTCGTCGCTTTTCGCATTCCCAACCTGCTGCGGCGCCTGTTCGCCGAAGGCGCGTTCTCGCAGGCCTTCGTGCCGATCCTCGCCGAGTACCGCAACCGGCAGTCGCCCGAGGACACGCGCACGCTGGTGGACTGCGTCGCCACCGTGCTGGGCATCGCGCTGGTGGTCGCGGCGGCACTGGGCATCGCCGCCGCGCCGTTCATCGTCTATGTCTCAGCGCCCGGATTTGCCGCCGACCCGGAAAAATTCGAGCTGACGGTGAGCCTGCTGCGCATCACCTTTCCCTATATCGCCTTCATCTCCCTGGTGGCGCTGGCCGCCGGCGTGCTCAACGCCTGGAGCCGCTTTGCGGTGCCGGCCTTCACGCCGGTGCTGCTCAACGTCTCATTCATCGTCGCGGCGGCGTTCTTCGCCGAACGCTTTGACCCGCCGGTGCTGGCGCTGGCCTGGGCGGTGTTCATCGGCGGCGCGCTGCAGCTGGCGCTGCAACTGCCGTTCCTCGCGCGCCTCGGCATGCTGCCGCGCTGGCGCCTGAACCTGAAGCATCCCGGCGTTACCCGCGTGCTCAAACTTATGGCGCCGGCGCTGTTCGGGGTCTCGGTGAGCCAAATATCGCTCTTGATCAACACCATCTTCGCCTCGTTCCTCGTCTCCGGCAGCGTGTCCTGGCTGTACTACGCAGACCGGTTGATGGAATTCCCTGCGGGCGTGCTCGGCGTGGCGGTAGGAACCATCCTGCTGCCCAGTTTGTCGCGCCACTACGCGAGCGGCGCCGCCGACGCGTATGGCAAGCTGCTCGACTGGGGATTGCGCGTGACGCTGCTGCTGGCCGTGCCGGCGGCGGCTGCGCTGGCGGTGCTGGCATTGCCGCTCATCGCGACGCTGTTCCACTACGGCCGCTTCTCAGCCGACGATGCCTGGATGACGCGCCAGGCGCTGGTGGCCTACAGCCTCGGGCTGGTGGGCATGATCCTGGTGAAAATCCTTGCGCCCGGCTTCTATGCGCGGCAGAACGTCGTGACGCCGGTGAAGATCGGGCTGCTCACGCTGGCAGCGACGCAAGTGATGAACCTGGCGTTCATCGTGCCGTTCAAGCATGCCGGGCTGGCGCTGGCAATCGGCCTTGGCGCCTGCCTCAACGCCGCGCTGCTCTACCTGCAATTGCGCCGCCACGGCATCTTTGCTCCGCAGCCAGGCTGGGCGGCATTCATCGCCAAGATCACGGCTGCAGTGGCGGCGATGGCCGCGGCGCTGCATTTTGCGATGGGCAGCGCAACCTGGTGGCTGGCTGCGCCCTGGCAGCACAAGGTTCCCGCGGTCATGGGGCTGGTGTTGCTGGGTGCCTTCGTGTACCTGGGCTTGCTGAGCGCGTTCGGCCTGCGCTGGCGACACTTCGCGCGCCGCGAGGCGAGTTGATGCCCGCGCACGACCGATTCGCCGAGTTGATGGCGCGCGATGAGGCGGAGATCGATCTCGCGCGTGCATGCCTGCTGATCTCGCAGGACGCCTATCCCGGGCTCGACGTCGACGGCTACCTGGGCGAGATCGAGCGGCTGGCGGCGCGGCTCAAGGGCCGCCTGCCGCAAGCCCGGGGCGCCGAGGAACGGGTGGTCGCGCTGAACCAGTTCCTGTTCGACGAGCTCGGCTACTGCGGCAACGCGGACAATTACTACGACCCGCGCAACAGCTACCTCAACGAAGTGCTCGACCGGCGCACCGGCATCCCGCTGACGCTGTCGGTGCTGTACCTGGAGCTCGGCAGGCGCGTCGGCTTGTCGCTCGAGGGCGTGTCCTTCCCCGGGCATTTCCTGGTGCGGCTGCCGCTGCGCAGTGCGATGCTGGTGCTCGACCCGTTTTCGGGCGGCGAGCCGCAGTCGGAAGCGGACCTGCGCGCCCGGCTGCGGCGCGTGATTCCCGCAGGAGCGACCGGCCCGGTGCCGCTGGAGGAACTGCCGCTCGACCAGTTCCTCGAGCCCGTGGGAAAGCGCCAGATCCTGGCGCGCCTGCTGCGCAACCTGAAGGGCATCTACCGCGAGGCGGACAAGCCTGAGCGCCTGCTCGAGGTGCTCAACCGCATGCTGGTGGTGGCGCCCGAGGCCCACGCCGAGCTGCGCGAGCGGGGCCTGGTCTACCAGCGCCTGGAGTGTTACCGCGCGGCGCTCAAGGACCTGTCGGACTATTCCGCCCGCGAACCCGACGCGCCGGACATCGAGGACATGCGCGCCAAGATGCTGGAACTGAGCGCGCTGTGCGCTCGCTTGAACTGACGGCCTAGGCGGGCGCCCGTTCGCCGATGCCGGCGTCGGCGCGCATCTCCAGCGCGCGTTTCTGCACGGCGGCGTGCAGCGCGGGCTTGTAGCCCAGGGCGAAGAACACTTCCGCGGCGAGGAAGATCGGCGCGACGAAAATCTGCAACAAATTATCCGCCAGCGCCGGCTTGCGGCCTTCGTAGACATGGCCGATGAGCTGGATCACCCAGCCGCCGCCGAAGAACACCAGGAACCAGAGCGCGCCGACGCCGATCGGTTGCAGCGATACCATGTCAGCGAGGTACAGCAACACTGCGTTGGTCACCAGCATGGCGAGCGCGAGCGCCACGTCGAGCAGGAAATACCAGACCATCACCACGGCAGCGAACAGCACGGCGGCGGTCAGCGTCACGCCGCCGACCTCGAGGCGCGCCCAGCCAAGCGCGATGAACAGACCGAAGATGATCATCGGCACACCGACGAAATGCGACGCCTTGTTGCGCGCGTCCTGGTGATAGGCCGCATAGAAACTCATCTGCCGTTCGAGCGTCTGCATCGGGGCCTCCGTGAAAGCCACTATAATTCAGCATTTTACACACGCGCTGATGCAGGTCACGCACGGGTCCATTGCGCCGGGGAGCAGCCGGTTGGCGCTTACCATCGGCAATTTCGACGGCGTGCACCTCGGCCATCAGGCGATGCTCGAGCGCACGGTGTCGTGCTCGCGCGCCCTGCAGTTGCCTTCCTGCGTGCTGACCTTCGAGCCGCATCCGCGCGAGTTCTTCGCGCCGGCAACGGCACCGGCGCGGCTCACGCGCCTGCGCGACAAGCTGGAGCTGATGGCGGCGGCCGGGGTGAACCGGGTGCACGTGGCGCGCTTCGATGCGCGGCTCGCGGCGCTCACCGCCGAGCGCTTCGTCGGCGAAGTGGTGGCGCGTAGCCTGCGCGCCGCCTGGCTGCTGGTGGGTCGTGATTTCCGCTTTGGCGCGAAAAGGACTGGCAATTTCACGCTGCTTGAACAGTTGGCCGCGCTCCACGGCATCGAGCTTGAAGCGATGCCGGACGTCGCGCTGCAGGGCGAGCGCGTGTCCAGCTCTGCGGTTCGTGCGGCGCTGGCAGCCGGCGACCTGGGCGCCGCGCAGAAACTGCTCGGCAGGCACTACGCCATGAGCGGCCGCGTGGCGCACGGCGAGAAGCTGGGTCGCGAGCTGGGTTTCCCGACGGCGAACATCATGCTGCGCACGCGGCCCCCGCTGGCGGGTATCTTCGTCGTCGAATGCCGCATCGAAGGCGAGGCGGGTTGGCGCCCGGGCGTGGCGAGCGTCGGGCGGCGGCCGACGGTGAATCCCACTGCGCAGCCGCTGCTGGAAGTGCATTTGCTGGACCACGCAGTGGATCTCTACCGGCGCCACCTGCAGACGAGGTTCCTCGCGAAGCTGCGCGACGAGGTGAAGTACGACGGCGTGCCGGCCCTGCGCGCGGCGATCGCGCGCGACGCAGCGCAGGCCAGAGACCATTTTGCGAAGATGAAGACGAATGCCTGATTACAAGCACACGCTGAATCTCCCCGATACGCCGTTCCCGATGCGCGGCGATCTCGCCAGGCGCGAGCCGCTGATGGTGAAGGAATGGCAGGACAAGGGCACCTACCAGCGGCTGCGCGAGGCGTGCAAGGGGCGCCCGAAGTTCGTGCTGCACGACGGGCCGCCCTACGCCAATGGCGACATCCACATCGGCACTGCGGTGAACAAGATCCTCAAGGACATGGTGGTGAAGTCGAAGTCGCTCGCCGGGTTCGATGCGCCCTACGTGCCTGGTTGGGACTGCCATGGCATGCCGATCGAGGTGCAGATCGAGAAGCAGTACGGCAGGAACCTGCCCACCGCGGAAACGCTGCGCCTGTGCCGCGCCTACGCCAGCGAGCAGATCGAGCGGCAGAAGGCCGATTTCCGCCGCCTGGGGGTGCTCGGCGACTGGGAGCGTCCCTACACGACGATGACGCCGCGAAACGAGGCCGACGAAATGCGCGTGCTCGGCAAGCTGCTCGAGCGCGGCTACGTCTACCGCGGCCTGAAGCCGGTCAACTGGTGCTTCGACTGCGGGTCGGCGCTTGCCGAGGCCGAGGTGGAATACGAGGACCGCAAGGACCCCGCCGTGGACGTGGGGTTCGCATTCGCCGAGTCGGACAAGGTGGCCAGGGCGTTCGGCATTGCGCAACTGCCCGCGAAGCCGGGCTTTGCCGTGATCTGGACGACGACGCCCTGGACGCTGCCTGCCAACCAGGCGCTGAACGTTCATCCCGAGTTCACCTATCACCTCGTGGATACCGAAAAGGGCCTGCTGATCCTGGCCGCTGAATTGCAGCAAGCCTGCCTCGCCCGCTACAAGCTGGCGGGGACGATGCTCGCCGCGTGCAAGGGCGCAGCGCTGGAGGGAATCGGTTTCCGCCATCCGTTCTATGAGCGCATTGCGCCGATGCACCTGGGCGAGTACGTGACGCTCGATACGGGCACCGGCATCGTGCACTCGTCACCCGCCTACGGCGTCGAGGACTTTGACTCCTGCCGCCGCTACGGCATGAAAGACGAGGCGATCCTCAATCCGGTGATGGGGGACGGAAAGTTTGCCCCTTCACTGCCGCTGTTCGGCGGCGAGTCGATCTGGGACGCCAACGGCAAGATCGTGAAGACGCTGGCGGAGCGCGGCGTGCTGTTCGCGAAAGAGAACTACACGCACAGCTACATGCACTGCTGGCGCCACAAGACGCCGGTGATCCTGCGCGCCACGACGCAATGGTTCGCGGGCATGGAGCAGGTGCCGGGCTTCCGCGGCGCCAAGCCGAAGGAAACTTTGCGCTCCGTCGCGCTGCGCGGCATCGAGGCGACGCAGTTTTTCCCGACCTGGGGCCAGGCGCGGCTGCACGGCATGATCGCCAACCGCCCGGACTGGACGCTGTCGCGTCAGCGGCAATGGGGCACGCCGATGCCGTTCTTCATGCACCGGGAGACTGGCGAGTCGCATCCGCGCACGCTCGAGCTGCTCGAGGAGGTCGCCAAGCGCGTCGAGAAGGGTGGCATCGAGGCCTGGCATGCGCTGAAGCTCGAGGAACTGCTCGGCGCGGAAGCAGCGCAGTACGAAAAAGGCCGCGACACGCTGGACGTGTGGTTCGACTCCGGGTCCACGCACCAGACGGTGCTGCGCGGCTCGCATCCGGCGCTCGGCTTCCCGGCTGACCTATACCTCGAAGGATCGGACCAGCACCGCGGCTGGTTCCATTCCTCGCTCCTCGTCTCCAGCATGCTGAACGGGGGACCGCCTTACAAGTCGCTGCTGACGCACGGCTTCGTGGTAGACGGTGAAGGCCGCAAGATGTCCAAGTCCAAGGGCAACACCGTGTCGCCGCAGCAGGTGTCGAGCACGCTCGGCGCCGACATCCTGCGGCTGTGGGTCGCCTCGACCGACTATTCGGGCGAACTCTCGATCTCCAACGAGATCCTGAAGCGGGTGGTGGAGAGCTATCGGCGCATCCGCAATACGCTGCGCTTCCTGCTCGCCAACACGGCGGATTTCGACGCGGCCAGGGACGCGGTGCCGGTGGCGCAGATGGTCGAGATCGACCGCTATGCGCTGGCGCTCGCGGCGCGCCTGCAGGAGGAGGTCAGGCAAGACTACGAGGGCTACCAGTTCCACCTGGTGGCGCAGAAAATCCAGGCCTTCTGCGCCGAGGACCTCGGGGCGTTCTACCTCGACATCCTGAAAGACCGGCTCTATACCTGCGGCGCAAAATCGGCGGCGCGCCGCTCGGCGCAGACTGCGCTCTCGCACATCGCGCATTCCCTGGTGCGCATGATGGCGCCCATCCTGAGCTTCACTGCCGAGGAAGCCTGGCAGGTGCTGGCCGGCTCTGCTGAAAAGAGCGTGTTCGAGGAGGTTTTCCACCAGATTCCCGACCCCGGATTGGACGCTGCCGCGCTCGACAGTTGGCGCGAGGTTCGCCAGGTCCGCGACCTCGTTGCCAAGAAGATCGAGGAAAAGCGCGAGCTCAAGCAGATTGGCTCGTCACTGGCAGCCGAAGTGCAGGTCAAGGCTGCCGGCCCGAGCTATGCGGCATTGCAACGGCTGGGTGACGATTTGCGCTTCGTCTTCATCACGTCGCGCGCGGGCGTGCAAAAAGCAGAAGGTGTGGACCTCTCGATCGCGGTAGCGCCCAGCGCGCACCCCAAGTGCGAGCGCTGCTGGCATTACCGCGCCGACGTGAATGCGGCCGGGTTATGCGGCCGCTGCGAAGCCAACCTGCAGGGCGCCGGTGAGAAACGGGTGCATGCCTAGGACCGCTCCATGGTTCGCGGCCGCCGCGGCCATCGTGCTTGTCGACCAACTGACGAAGTGGGCTGCGCTGTCGCAGCTGCGCCCCGGCGAGCCGGTCGCGCTGACCGGTTTCTTCAACCTGACGCTGGTGTTCAACCGCGGCGCCGCGTTCAGCTTCCTCGCCGATGCAGCGGGCTGGCAACAGCCTTTTTTCATTGCGGTAGCGCTCATCGCCGCGGCCGTGGTCAGCTGGATGTTGTGGCGCACCCCGGAGCGGCGCCTGTTGTGCGTCGGCCTGGCACTGATCCTCGGCGGCGCGCTGGGCAACCTGTGGGACCGCGTCGCCTACGGCCACGTGGTCGACTTCCTCGATTTGCATGCCTTCGGCTGGCACTGGCCGGCGTTCAACGTCGCGGACTCGGCGATCAGCGTGGGCGCCGCGACCCTGATCGCCGAGAGCTTCCTGCACAAGGAATAGAATGGCCGCCATGGACGTCCTGCTCGCGAATCCGCGCGGCTTCTGCGCCGGGGTCGAGCGCGCCATCGACATCGTCGAGCGCGCCCTCGAGCAGTACGGCGCGCCGATCTACGTGCGCCACGAGATCGTGCACAACAAGACCGTGGTGGACGACCTGCGGAAGAAAGGCGCCGTATTCGTCGAGGAACTGGACGAGATTCCCGCCGGCGCCACGGTGATCTTCAGCGCCCACGGCGTGTCCAAGGCGGTGCGCAGCGACGCCGAGGCGCGCGGGCTGAAAGTGTTCGACGCCACTTGCCCGCTGGTCACCAAGGTGCATGTCGAAGTGTCCAAGATGCTGCGCGACGGCTACGAGATCGTGATGATCGGCCATCGCGGGCACCCCGAAGCCGAGGGCACCATGGGGCAGGCGAACTCCGGCATGCACCTGGTCGAGACCGTCGAGGACGTCGCCGCGGTGCAGGCGCGCGATGCCTCGAAGCTGGCCTATGTCACGCAGACCACGTTGTCCGTGGACGACGCTCAGTCAATCGTCGCGGCCCTCAAGGCGCGCTTCCCGCTGATCCATGGCCCGAAGAAAGACGACATCTGCTACGCCACGCAGAACCGGCAGGACGCGGTCAAGTTCATGACCCCGCGCTGCGACGTGGTGATCGTGGTGGGTTCGCCCAACAGCTCCAACTCGAACCGGCTGCGCGAGGTGGCGGAGAACATGGGCGCCGAGGCTTACATGGTGGACACGGCCGCCGATTTGCGCGCGGAGTGGGTAGCAGGGAAACGACGCGTGGGCGTCACGGCGGGCGCTTCCGCGCCCGAGGTACTGGTGGAGGAACTGGTGGCGCGCCTGAAGGCGCTCGGCGCCGGCAGCGTGCAGCCGCTCGAGGGCATCACAGAGCGGGTGGTCTTCAGCTTGCCGCGCGAGCTGGCGCGGCGCCGTTAGGCGCTGCCGCCTAGCGGCGGCGCCTAGCAAGCCTTGCTGCTGCGTTCCCAGTTGCCGCTGCGGCCGCAGGTGTGGACGTAGCCCTCGCGGCACAGGGTCATCCCCTGCGGCACGCGACGACCGTCCAGCTCGCAGGTCGGCGTGCCGCGGTCGGCCTGGGCGATCAGCAGCCATCCAGCCGGCTGCGCCGGCGCCCCCGCCAGGGAGGGTAGGGCCAGCGCCCCGGCAAGCAGTGCCGTCAACATCGCGATCTTCGATTTCATGGTTTCTCCTGCGGGAAAGTGCTGCGTTGGTTGCGCGCGCGGCGCGGTGGTTGGAACAGCGGCAAGTCCTGCTGGCGCGCCTGGGCGAGAGCCGGCAGGGCCTCGCCGAACCGCAACTCCAGCGTCAGCGCGCTCTTCACCGCGTGGCCGTCCTTGCGACCCGGCGTGAAGCGCGCAAACGCGAAGGCTTCCACGGCGGCGGCATCGAATATGCCGGGTGGGGCTGAACTGAGCGCGATGGCGTCGTCAACGGCGCCGGCTTCGTTGATCAACAGCCGCAGCACCACGCGGCCGCTGGCGACGGGGGCGTGCGGAGGAAACTTCGGTTCCACCGAGCTGCGGATAAGGGGGCGTTCGTCGAGTTCCTCTGCCGGCAGGTATCTGGGTGCGGCGGCAATTCCGGAAGACGAAGCCGCGGCGCCGTGCAAACCCTGGCCCGGACGGCCGGCGGACACCTGCGGCGTCGGGACGGTCGCCTCATCGCTGCCGGGTGCGCGCAGCTTGGCCCGCAAAGCACTGGCGCTCCACTGGCCCCACTCCGGCATGGCTAGCTGCCAGCCTCGCGGCATGCGGTCGATCAGCGCCAGGCCAGCGCCATGCAGCAGGAGCGAAGCGCCCAGCGCCACGGGGATGCGCGCGTCGATCACTATTCGACGATCAGCTCGCGCCACGACACCCGCCGGCCCTGGAACTCGACCTGGCTGATCGGCGTGTCCTGCGTCAGCTGCTGGTTGGACGCAGTAGTGACGATGGTCACCACCTTGCCGCCCGGCAGCATGATCACGTTGATTCCCACGATCAGCGAGCTGCCGATGTTCTGGCTGGCCATGTTGCCGGTCGCCCCCGGCACGAAGGAACCGGTCTGGAAGTCGAGGAAGTTGATATACGAGATGCCGCCCGCCGTGCAGGTATCCAGCGAGGGCACGTTGGTGGCCACCACCAGCGTACCGAGCTGCAGCTGCGGATCCACGTTGCCGCGCTCGCCGCTGTCGGGCAGGTCCAGGCGCCAGCCAAAATCGGTGGTCCAGACCGGCGCCGTGGCCGGCGCAATGCTGCGCGTCCCCGGCAGGGTCCCGGCAATGAACTGCCGCTGAATCACGGAGCTCCCGCGCACGTCCGCGATGACCGGGCTGGTGGTGACGGTCGGCACGTCGCGCAGGGCGTAGATGGTCTGCGTCGTGAACGGGCCGCTCTTGTCGGTGGTCTCGAGGAACTTGCCGGTGGCGAACATGACGATGCGCTGCTTCGGCGCAGTCGTCGTCTCGCCCAGTTCCGGCTTCACAGTGATGGGCTGCCGGTTGCCGAGCGCGTCCCTGGCCACAGCGACCAGCGTCACGCCAAGATAGTTGGCGTTCAAGCCGCTGTCGTAGTTCGTGTCGAAGCGCCACATATTGCCCAGGATGTCGCCGCCGTAGACTGCCAGCGTCGTGTTGTCCACGGCACTGTTGGTGGACCAGCCGTTGATCCGGGCAAACCCGCTGGGCGCGGCCGCGGTGCCGGCGCCGGTCGCGAGGCGGTGCAGGATGTGGCCATCCGTGGCATCGAGGATGTACAGGTAACCCCCGCCATTGCCGCTGCCGTTGGCCGAGCCGTTGTTGTAGCCCGAAGAGACCATCGCCACCCATTTCCCATTGAGCTTGGTGATGATCGGGTTGCCGAAGGACACGCCGACATGGCAATCGCCGAAGAACGGTCCGCCCACCGGCACGCCCTGGGCGCCGACCGCGATGCAAGTGCCGGTGTAGCCGAATTCCCACAGCGCTTTTACGCCGCTGACCGAAGGGTTGGTGATATCCAGCGCGTAGTATCCCCGGCCGCCGGCGTTGAAGCCGGCCACCATGATCGTGCGCCAGTCATCCGCGCTCGCGCAGGGTGTCGAAGGCGTTGCGGTGAGGCAGATGTCGCCCACTGTGGGCGATCCGTCCACGAAGTACTGGTGGTTGTAAGGCTCGTTGGCCAGCGCATGAATCCTGGGCAGCACGTCGGCCGGGATATAGGCCCAGCGCTCGGCGCCGTTGCCGGCGTTGTTGCCGGTGAACGTGTCGTCGGCGGTGGTTCCGGTCGTGATGCCGGCGGTCTGGAAGTACGGGTTGTTGTTCACGTCGGTCTCGAACGCATGCATCATGCCGTCGTTCGACGCCGCGTACACCGTCCCCCTGCGCGGATTGCCCGGATCGGGGAACCGCGCAGCCGGGCAACCGGTGCCGGTGCCCTCGGTGCAGGCCTTGTAGGCCATGTAGCCGTTATCGCTGTACGAGAAAGGCGACTTGCGCACGTAGGACGGCTGCGCGTTCACGATGTCGCCGAGCACGCTGGCGCGCGCGCGGTACAGGTCCGACGCCGTGCGCGGGATGACGCCAGTGTTGTAGTTGGTGACGTCCCCGCGCAGGTAGTTGACCAGCGACTGCGTGGTGCCGGCGACGGTCCATTGCCCTTCCTGCGACAGCGCGATGACACTCGGATCGAAGAAATTGGCTTCGCCCGCGGTCAAGCCGGTGCCGTCGTTGCACCAGGCCGCGCCCACGTCCGCCGCCATGCAGAAATGCTTCATGCGGTTGCCCGCCGTGTCGCCGCTGTCGTAGGTGAAGATCCTGCGGTCGGTGTGCAGGCCGGCATCGAGCAATTCGGACGCCGACCACAGCTGGACCGAAGACACCGTGCCCGAGGACAGGTCGATGGTGCGGGCCCTCAGGTCGCCGATCCAGTCCACGGTCTGGTACTGCGCCGTGAAGGCGAAGTTGTCGCCCGCCACCGGTTGCAGGTTCGAGGTCGCCGCCGCAGCGCCCGCGCCTACGCGCGCCTGGAGCTGCTCCAGCGTTTCCGCCAGGCCTTGCGCGACCTGGTCCGGGTTCTTGGCGCTGAAGAACACGCCGCGACCGTTGACCGCCGCATGCCACAGGTCGTCGAGCGAGCTGGGCGTGCCAGCGGAAGGCACCGGCCACTTCCTGGTGCCCTGCCGGATGTCGTAGAAATCCCCGCTCGGCGCGGTCTCGTAGTCCGGCCTGAAGCTAAGCTCGCCGTCAAGGCCGAGGCCGATGGTGAAGGTCACCATGTGCTGGTCGCCGTTGATGTCCTTGAGGGTCGTGGGCACGGTGGGCGCCATTGCCGGCCGCAGGTCCTGGCTGTAGTAATAGAGCGCCACGTCGGCCAGCGTGTTCGTCGCGACCGGCGTGCCGCCGTCATACACGCCCTGGCTTTGCAGGGAGTAGGGTGCCGTATCCGTATTGTCCTGGTTGCCCATGGCGGTTGCGTTGTCCAACCGGCGTCCGACGTTGCCGTTCCAGTAGCCGTCCGTGGACAGGATGGCGAAGTTCGGCTGGCAGGAAGCGGTAACCGGGTCGTCGGCCGCCGTCGTCAGCCCACCAGTCAGCCCGCTGCCGAACTGGCCGGCGTATATGAGTCCGACTCGCGCCAGCGCCTCGCGCAGCGGCGTGTAGTTGGACGGGCTCTGGGAGTACAACTTGGAGTACCAAAGCGTGCGGTGCGCGGCGTCGTAGTCCGCGATCTTCAGGTACTTGGAGGCCACCACGTTGGACCCCATGGCGGTGGTCTGGCAGTCGTTGCCGCTCACCGGACAGATGGTGATGAAGCCGACGCGGAAGCCCGCATTGAGGTTGGCGAACGCACGGCCCGCCGCCGCCTTCATCATGTGCATGCGCGTGCGGTGGTAGGCGTACCAGTTGCCGAAGTTGGTCATCTCCTCCACGTAGGTGCAGGTGGCGCCGGCGCAGTCGCTGCGCGACACGGACCTCAGGTAGGAATCGACCGCCGGCACGATTTCCGTGCGCGTGAACTGGCCGACGCCGATGCGCGCCCTGCCGCCAAAGGCGGTCGCGCCCCCGGCCATCGGCGCGGTCGTGGTGTTGACCATCTGGATCGACACGCCGGCGATGCTGCCGCAGGCGGTGGTGCCCATGTTGCAGACCGTGGTGGAGACCGTGCCATCCTCGATCACGACCCAGCCGTTCGGCCCCGAGCCCAGGTTCATGGGGGCAATGATGTTGAGGGCAAAGGTGCCATTGCTGGTCGCCGTGAAGGGCCCTGCGCCTCCGGGCGGCGTTTGCGCGCAGGTTTGCAGTGCCGTGCGCAGGGCATCGCGCGTCGCTTGCCGAAGATTGTTGGCGGAGGAGCCGGAAACGACCACGATGCTGCTCAGCGCGCCGAAGGCGCCGCCGCCGGCCTGCCAGCGCGCCGTATTGCCGCTGACCGAAAAGCTCTGCGGAGAGGGGACCGGGGCACAGGACAGCAGTTGCTGGCCGTTCACCCGGATCGAGGTAATGCTGTTGCCCACCGCGGCGGTGCTGATGGTGATCAGCCCGCGTGAACTCACGGTGCCGACCGACGTCGAATTGACCGTGATGGCCTTGCCGTTCTCCGTGGTTCCCGCGGCGATGGAGGTGACGATGACGTTCGCGCCGCTCTGCGCGGCGACGTAGGTGGCACTCGCGGGACCCGCGTTGATCGCGGCCACGATCTGGCTGGCCACTGTGGTAGGCGAGGTCCCGCCGGGTACGGCGAGGGTGCCGGTGATGACCTGGGTGGGGCCGATGCTGATGCTGGTAATGCTCCCGCCCGCGGCGTTGATCGAAGTGACCTGGATGTTGCCCTCGGACTGGCGCGCGGGCACCGTGCCGATGACCGTCGTGCCGATGTGCTTGGCGTGGATGAAACTGCCGATCTTCTTGCGCTGGCAATTGGTCATCGTGGTGTTGTTGTTGCACCAGCGCGTGCCGAAAAACGTATGCGCTGGCGTCACTGCCGCGCCGGCGGCGCAGCTGGTGAGCTCCGCGTCGGTGCAGAACTCCGGCGCCGGAAACAGGTGCACCGCAGGATTGACCGAAGAGCCGCTCACGCAAATGGTGCGCGCCGCGTCGCTGCAGAACTGCCGCGTCTGCATGCGGTAGTAGTAGGGCGAGACGGGGATGGTCTTGACGCTGCCGCCGCCGTCCAGGCCGTACGGGAATGCGGCATTGGGGAAGTTGTAGCCTGAATTCTGCCGGCAGGTGCCGCTGGTCGGGGCGTCCGCCGGATTCGCGCACCAGACGCGGTCCAGATAGCCGGTGACCAGGTTGGCGGTGCTGAGGTTCTGGTAGGGATTCGAGCGCACCGCGGTCCAATTGCTGGTGTTGATCGCGTTCTGCTCCGGCAATTCGACGCCGGCGTTGTCTACCGCGGGGCGATAGCGCAGTGTCGCGTTGTAATAAATCGAGTTGAAGTCCGGGCTGTTGTAGGGCGGGTCGCCGAAGATGCAGGCATCCGGGGCGCCATCGATGGTGCCGCCGCTGTCGTCGCCCGCATCGAAGCAACCCGCCGTCGTGCTCGTGGGATTGTGGCTGTCGTTGACGTAGTCGGGCATGTAGTCCGAGCCCATGCTGCCCGAATCGTCCAGGATGAACATGACGTTGGGCTTGATCGAGCTGGCCCCGGTGCCGAGCGGGTCGGTGGAGATGGTGAGCTGCGCCGACACCGGCATCGGCACGGCGAAGCCGAGCACGCCGGCAAGTGCCAGGGCGCAGGCGAGGAGGGGCTTGTTGCTTTGGATTCTCATGGCTTTCTCCAGCGACGTCGCGGCCGCGCCTACTTCAGCATGGCCTGAATGAAGCTCAGGGTATTGCGCGGCCCGAGGACCCGGACCGTGACGCGGTAATAGATGACAGTGGACGCCGGCAGCGCGAGGGTGCTGTAGCTGACTGTTCCCTTGGTGGCGCCGTCGGCGCCACCGCCGCTGCTGCTGCTGCCCGAGGTCTTGACGCAATTGGCAAGCGCAGAGGTCCCGGTGCCGGGGTTCTGGCACATGCGGTGCAGCACGTAACGCACTTCGTTGCCGGCGCTGTCGGTACCGACCATCAGCGAACTTCCGCTCCAGTTGAACGGCGTGCCGACACCCGAGCCGTGCAGGTCGAGGTTTGACTGCCAGGTGGCGAAGTAGGCGGAGGCCGGCTGGTCGGCGTCCAGGGCGCTCTGGTTCCCCACCAGCGCCGTTCTCAGGAACACGCGCGCAGTTTCCACGCCCCAGTCGCCCGCCGCAGTGGCGCCCTGGCGGAACGCGAGGTTGCCGGCGATCAGGAGGTTGGTATCCACGGAACGGATCAGCGCGATGCCGGTCAGCGTCATGGCCACCAGCACGATGAGCGCGACGAACAGGATCACGCCCCGCTGTGCCCTGCGGGCAATGCGCATGCTGCGGTTCATTCGGGCCTCCAGATCATGTTGCGCAGCGGCACCACGGTCTCGAACACGCGGTACTTGTAGCAACTGGGCAATGCGCCCGGCGCGTCGAACGTCGTGAACGCGCCGCCGGTCCAGGTCGGGCGGTTGGCCGCGGTGGTGGCCTCGCAGGCGCCGCCCGCCGTGCTGGGTTTCTCGTAGTGGTCGCTGCGCGCCAGCACCGCCAGGCGCACGGCGATGACCTGCATGACGTCGGCGGCATTGAAATTTGCGCCAAACACGGCGGGCAGCTGCTTGGTCCACACGTCGACCACGCCATCGGCGTTGGTGTCCTTGCCGTACTGCGCCTGCAGGTCGACGATGCCGTCCATCAGGTCCTGGCTGACGGCGCCGGTGGTCAGCACCGCCAGCTGATCCGTCACCTGCAGCTTGCCGCTGGCGATGCCGAAGGTTTTCCACACTGGCCGTGAGCCGAGGTTGAAAATCCGCGTCACGTCCTTGGCGAACGTCGGCAGCGTGCCGCCGGCGGCCGGATTCCATATATTGTCCGCGTGCGTGAGCGCCTCGGCGGCCACCCCGGTGACCTGGACCAGGGAGCAGGTCGCGCCGGACTGCAGGACCACCAGATTGCCCGCCTCGAAGCCCGCGGTGCCGTCCGACTTGATGTCCACGCCCGCGGGGTTCAGGTTGTCGAGCAGGGAGGTGGACAGCGAACGCTCGCTGTCGGAGCCATAGAACACGCTCAGCGTGTCGGGGGCGTTGACCGCGTCGGTGATGATGAAGGGATAGAGCGACAGCGCGTTGCGCGAATTCACCATCGACGGGTTCGGCGGAAACGAGTACCTGAGGTCGTAGTAGTACTGGACGGCGCTGCAGCCGGCATTCACCGTCGCATCGCAGTTGCACTGGAAGGCGAAGCTGCTGTTCAGCCCGAAGCCGGCCTGGCGGATGTCGCGCTCCAGCGCGAATAGCGCGATCGCGCCGTTGGTCTGCGCGCCGCCCGCGGCGGTGGTGGTGCGCTTGTGCTGCTCGTTCGTCAGGTACACGTGGGTGATGATGACGATGCCGATCAGGCCGATCGCCGCGCCGACCATCAACTCGATCAGGCTCATGCCGGCGGAGCGCCGGAGGACAGTTTGCGTTTTCATTGGCGGGACACGAAGCCGACGATTTGGAACCTGCGTTCTTGCGTCTCGCCCGGTTGCATCCAAGTCAGTGTCACCGTCACCTGGCTGGGGGCATCGGTATCTCCCGCGTAGGTCGGGCCGGCGGCGAGAACGATGGATGGCACGCGCTGCGTGGAGGCGATATTGACCCCGGGCAGCAGGGCCTCGACCTGGCTGCGCCAGGTGGAGCGCGGCGCGTAAGTGGCGACGTTGCTGTCCGCGTACTGATTCACATTCGCCATGTCCAGGCGGATCTGGCCAAGGATGCCGTTGCCAAGATAGGCCGCCTCGGTCCGGTAGCGCGCGTCGGTGGTGTTCTTCACCGCCACCGACTGCATGCCGATCAGCGCCAGGATGCCGATGGAGAAGATCAGGATGCCGAGCAGCGCCTCGATCAGCACCACGCCCGCTTGTTTTCGCATGTCGATTCGGGTCATCGGCCGCTCCTCAGCACTTGCGCGGGTCGGTGACGTCGCCGACCGCCGGGTCGCACATGCGCACCGAGCCGCTCGCGCTGACATTGACCTGCAGGCAGCGCATCGGCCCCGCCGCGGTCTGACAGGTGCCGCCGCTCGGGTTGCTGACGCCGATCTGCAAGGAGCCTGCGGCGCTGCCCAGGCCGTTGAAGGTCACGCTGGAGCCGGAGGCGCCGATGGCCGCGTTCTGCGAACCCTCCTGGCCGCTGCGCTTCTGCAGGATGAAAGGGGGATCCAAGGTGAGCGAGGCGTCCGCCTGGCAGTTGGCGGTAGGGTCGGTCATGCTCACCACCCAGTGCGGGCCGGCCGCTGCGAGGTTGCAGCTTGCGTCCAGCGTGTCCACGAGGTTGAACCGCACCGGCCGGTTGCGCCGCAGTGCTTCGGCGCGCGCGAACTGCAGCCCGGAGACCATCGCATCGGCGCTGTTGCGGATGTGGGTGTTCTGCAGCCACGCGGAGATGTTCGGCAGGCCGAGCATCAGCACGATGCCGAGCACCGTGATGGTGACCAGCAGCTCGACGATGGTGAAGCCGAGCGCGCGGGATTGGCGACGCATCAGCATTGTTGCGGCTTCTTTCTGATCCAGCAGGTGGTGTTGGCCTGGTAACCCTTGTCCGCCATGGGGGTCGAGGCGGTCACGGTCGTTGTCTTGGCGTTCGCGTGATTGATGGTGAAGGCGATGCCGCTCAGGCTCTCCGTCGCCTTGCCCGCGGCCGTCACCACGTATTCCTGGTCGCCCGCGGCACTGGCGTTGGATGAAGCGCAAGTGAAGTCGAAGTACTTGGCACCCTGCGCCGTTGGCGTGTTGCCGCCCGGGACGCCGCAGGTGCCGCCGCCCGTAGTGGTGCTGTAGCGCCGGTTGTCGAGGTACGCCTGTTCCATCTTTACGCGCAAATCCGCCAGGTGCGCGTAGGCTTCAGAGAGCTTGCTGCGCGTTACGTAATCCGTGTAAGACGGGAGAGCGATAGCCGTAAGGACCGCGATGATCGCGACGGTGATCATCAGTTCGATGAGCGTGAAGCCCCTTGCGTAACGCATACTGCCTCCTTTGCCTTGGATGAATGCTATGCATGCACCACGCGCAGCGCAAAGGCCGGCGACCAGCGGGCGAAAGCGCAGCACGAACGGCGCATTGCGGCGCAGTATAATGACAGTCAATCACAATGCTGGTGTAGCTCAGTTGGTAGAGCAACTGATTCGTAATCAGTAGGTCCCCCGTTCGAGTCGGGGCACCAGCACCGTAAAGGATTGCAAGAGGGCGATGAGCGCACGCATCCTGGTGGTGGACGACGACGACAGCATCCGCGAGTTGCTGCGGCTGCACCTGTCGTCGGCGGGCTATGACGTGGAGGTGGCCGAGGATGCGATCGCGGCGGGCTACCAGGTGCTCAAGGGCGCGCCGGACCTGATCATCACCGACGTCAACATGCCGCACATGGACGGGTTCGAATTTGTCGCGGCGCTGCGCGCGGACAAGGCGCTGCCGATGATCCCGGTGATTTTTCTCACCTCGATGGAAGACGGCGATGCGCGCGGACGCGAGCTCGGCGCGGTCGGCTATGTCACCAAGCCGGTACGCGCCGACCGGCTGCTGTCGCTGGTGGCACAGCACGTTCCCGGCGGGGCGATCCCCATCGGTTGAGTTGCGGGCTGAGTTGCGGGCTGGCGGCTCAGCCGCGCGGCACGCAATCGTGCAGCGTCGCGCCGTCGAATTCCCTGGCGATTTCCTGCAGGCGGACTAGCAGCGCCTGCTCGACCGCACGCACCTGGAACCACGCTTTGGGCACCAGCGTTTCGCGCTGGCCGACCTGGGCGCCTTTCACGCCCTTGGTGCGCAGCGCTTCCAGGCGCGCCTTGGCGGCCTCCTCGGTCCGGAACACGCCGAGCGAAAGCGCCCAGCGTTGGCGGCCCTCCTCCTGCACCACGAAGTAGTCGTCCACGCCGAGCTTTTTCAGTTCCGCCGCCTTTTTCTGTGCCGCGGCGCGGTTGGGCTGGGGCGCAATGGACACCCACCAGCGGGCGGTTTCGTCGCCGCGGAACTGGGCAACGCGCCCGCCGAGCGCCAGCGGCTCAAGCCGTTGCTCCGCGCGCGGCGCATCCGCAGGGCTGAAGCTGCCCCACTCCAGGCAGGCGAGTGGCGCGGGTTCCGGCGGCGGCGGGGCTGGCTTGGCGTCGGCAGGGACGGGCGGCGGACTCTTGGCGATCTCGCTTTCGCGCACCAGGCGCAGCTTGCCGGGCTCGATCTGCTGGGCAAGTGGCTGCGCATCGAGCGCCGGGTCCGGGGCGGCGAGGAAACGCGCCCAGGCGAAAAAGCCTATGCAAGCCGCGAACAGCAGCAAGAATAGCGCTCTCACGAACAGGCGATCCTGGCGAGGCCTTCCAGCACCAGATTCTCTACGTAGCGGCTGGGGATGCCGAGCTGCTCGATGAGCGCCTTGCCGGCGCCGCCCGACACCACGCATTGCGCACCGGCGCCGGCCACGCGCGCCATGCGCTCGACCGCGCCCGCCTGAGCATGGCGGCAGCCGGTCTCGATCGCGTCCACGGTGTTGCGCGGCGTTTGCACGAACTTCCCTTCCTGCAGCGGCAGCCGGCCTGTGTGCTCGTGCAGCACGAACCGCATCAGGTCCACGCCGGGCAGGATCAGCCCGCCCATGAATTCGCCCGCGGCCGACAGTACATCGGCGGTGGTCGCGGTGCCCGCGTTGACCACCAGGCTGGGCCCCTGGTGCAGGGCGCGCGCGGCGACGAGCGCAGCCCAGCGGTCGGGCCCGAGCTGCTCGGGGCGCTCGTAGCGGCTGCGCACGCCGCAGCGCTCGGCCTCGCCCTTCAGCCACAGCGGTTCGGCGTCGAAGATGCTGGTCCAGTTGATCAGCAGCTGGTGCGCGCCATCGCCGGCCACGTTCGAGATCACGATGCGCTCGGGGTTCTCGTGCGTCGCGGCGAATGGATTGATGTCGTGATTCGCGGCGGCAAACTCGATCAACGAGACGCTGGCGAGGCTGGACCAGGCGCTGCCGTCGTGCCAGCCCCACTTGACGCGGGAGTTACCGGCGTCGATGGCGAGGATCATGCGGAGCGCTCCGGCAGCACGCGGCCATTGCGCACGGTGCGCAGGCCGGTGCGGGTGCGCACCTGCAGTGCGCCGTCCTCCGCCAGGCCGGCGGCCACGCCTGCGACCACGCGTCCGTCGGCCAGGCGCACGCGCAACGGCATTCCGGCAAAGGCGTGCAGCTCCTCCCAGTCGTCGCGGAACGGCGCGAACCCTTCAGCGTCGAAGGCGCGCAGCGCGGCGATCAGTGCGCAGCCGATGGCGGAGATGACGGCGTTGCGCGCGGGCAGGGGGCGCAGCAGCTGATCGAGCGCGGCGACGCCGTGCCGCAGGCGCGTCGCGAGCCCAGCCACCGAATGATGATTGATGCCGATGCCGACCACCACGGCGCTACCTGCGCCCTGCGTGCGGGATTCCACCAGGATGCCGCCGAGCTTCGCGCCGCGCACCAGCAGGTCGTTGGGCCACTTGAGCGAGGTTTCGCCGGCGCCGAGCTTGCGCAGGGCGCGCACTGCGGCCACGCCGGCGACGATCGACAGCCCGCCGAGCTCGCGCGCCGGGCGGCGCATGGGCAGGGCAAGTGAAAACAGCACCCCGCTGCCCGCCGCGCTGTGCCAGCGCCGGCCCCGCCGGCCGCGGCCGGCGCTTTGCTCGTCGGCGGCGAGCAGCTGCGCGTGCCGCAGATCGCCGGCCAGCAGCAGCGCATTGGTCGAGGTGCAGCGTCCGAGCACGCGCACTGCCGCGCCGGGAACGCGAATCTCGCCTGCGTCGAGACGATCCATGTTGCTAGTTTACGGTGCGGCGGGGATTACGCCGAGCCGAAGGCGAAATCGCGCCCCGGCGCGGCATCGAACAGCGCGCGCGTGTACTCATGGCGCGGTGCGCCGAACACCTGCGCCGCCGGGCCGTACTCCACCACCCGGCCCTGCGACATCACCGCCACGTGGTCGCAGATCTGCGCGGCGACGCGCAGGTCGTGCGTGATGAACAGCATCGCCAGGTGCAGTCGCTCGCGGATTTCCTCGAGCAAGGCCAGCACCTGGGCCTGCACCGAAACATCGAGCGCCGATACGGGCTCATCGGCCACCAGCAGCTCGGGCTCCATGGCCAGCGCGCGCGCGATGCAGATGCGCTGGCGCTGGCCGCCGGAGAACTGGTGCGGGTAGCGGCCGAGCGATTCCGGGTCCATGCGCACCAGCTCCATGAGCTTCCTCGCGCGCTCCACAGCAGCGGCGCGCGCCACGCCGTAATTTTGCGGCCCCTCGACAATCGCCTCCAGCACAGTGCGGCGCGGATTGAGCGAGCGGTAGGGATCCTGGAACACGATCTGCACGCGCCGGCGCAGCGGCCGCAGCCGGCCGGCGGGCATGCGGGCAATGTCCTCGCCGCCGAGTAGCACCTCGCCGCCGCTGGGGTCGATCAGCCGCACGATGCAGCGCGCGACCGTGGACTTGCCCGAGCCCGATTCGCCGACGATGCCGAGCGTCTGGCCCTTGCGCACTTCGAGCGTCACGTCGATGGCGGCGGGCACTTCGCGGCGCTTGGCAAACCAGCTTCGGTCCCGATAGGTCTTGCACAGGCCTCGCGTGGCGAGCACCAGCGGCGCGCCGGACTCGGCGGGGCGCGCATGCGGCTTGAGCGTGGGCACCGAGCCGATCAGCATCTTCGTGTAGTCGTGGCGCGGGCGCTTGAGTACCTCATCCTTGGAGCCGAATTCGACCAGCTCGCCCAGCCGCAGCACCGCCACGCGGTGCGCCACCTCGGCCACCACGCCGAAATCGTGCGTGATGAACAGCACCCCCATGCCGTGGCGCGCCTGCAGGTCGAGGATCAGCTTCAGGATCTGCGCCTGCGTGGTGACATCCAGCGCGGTGGTCGGCTCGTCGGCGATCAGCAGGGCGGGCTCGAGCACCAGTGCCATCGCGATCATGATGCGCTGGCGCTGCCCGCCGGAGAGCTGGTGCGGGTAGGAGGCGACCATCCGTTCCGGGTCCGGCAGGCGCACTTCGCGCACGATGTCGAGGATCTTGCGCCGGCGTTCAGCCGGCGCGAGTCGCGTGTGCTCGCGCAGTACTTCGTCGAGCTGGTCGCCGCAGCCCATCACCGGGTTGAGCGCGGTCATCGGCTCCTGGAACACCATCGACATGCGCGTGCAGCGCAGTTCGCGCAGGCGGCGCTGCGGCGCGTGGGTGATGTCCTCGCCCTCGAGCAGGATCGTGCCGCCGGTGACCGGCAGGCCTTTGGGCAGCAACCCCATCACACCCTGCGCGAGCACCGATTTGCCGGAGCCGGATTCGCCTACCAGGCATACGATCTCGCCGCGCTCCACGTTGAACGACACGCGCGAGGCGGCCTCGCGCCGGTCGCTGCCCTGCGGCAATGCGATCGTCAGATCGCGGATCTCCAGCACGCTCATACGCGTTTGGCCATCTTCGGATCGAGCGTGTCGCGCATGCCGTCGCCAAGGATGTTGACCGCCAGCACTGTCACGGCGAGGAATACACCGGGGAAGAACAAGTTGTGCGGATAGGCCATGAACTGCACGCGCCCCTCGGCCATGATGTTGCCCCAGGTGGGGATGTCGGGCGGCAGGCCGACACCGAGGAACGAGAGGATCGCTTCCACCAGGATCGCCGCGGCGCAGATGTAGGTGCCCTGCACCAGCAACGGCGCGACGCAATTGGGCAGGATGTGGCCGAACATGATCTTCCAGGTCGGCGTGCCCAGCGAAATCGCGGCCTCGACGTAGGGTTCCTCGCGGATCGACAGCACCAGCGACCTCACCAGGCGCGTCACGCGCGGGATCTCGGTGATCGCGATGGCGAGCACTACCGTGAGGATGCTGGCGCGCCACATCGCCACCAGCACGATTGCCAGCAGTATCGCGGGAATTGCCATCATGCCGTCCATGACGCGCATCAGCGGGCCGTCCAGCCAGCGCAGGTAGCCCGAGCTGAGCCCGAACACGATGCCGAAGGCGAGGGCCAGCAGCGCCGTCGCGATGCCCACCAGCAGCGACACTCGCGTGCCATAGATCACGCGGCTGTAGATGTCGCGGCCAAAGGAGTCGGAGCCCATGGCGAACTCGTGCTTCAGCAGCTCGCCATCGAGCGTCATGATCTCGCCGCTCTGCCCCGGGCGCAGGTCGCGGCTGGCGGCGTCGAACAGCGAGGGATCCACCGTGCCGAGCCACGGCGCCGTGCAGGCCAGCAGGATCAGCAGCAGCAACGCATAGCCGCCGAGTCGCACCGACCAGTTGCGCCGCAGCCGCTGCCACGTGCTTTCGCGGCGCGCGATGTTGGCGGATTCGACCGAAAGCGCCTGCAGGTCCATCAGTAACGGATGCGCGGGTCGAAAAACACGTAGGACAGGTCCACCAGCAGGTTGACCAGCACATAGGCGAACGAAAACAGCAGGATCACTGCCTGGATGGTCGGGAAATCGCGCGCCAGCACCGCGTCCACGGTAAGGCGACCGAGTCCGGGGATCGCGTACACCGATTCGGTCACCACGACGCCGCCGATCAGCAGCGCGACGCCGATGCCGATCACGGTGGCGATCGGCACCGCCGCGTTGGCGAGCGCGTGGCGCACCAGCACGCGCGCTTCCGGCAGCCCCTTGGCGCGCGCGGTGCGGATGTAGTCCTCCCCCAGGGCCTCGAGCACGGAAGCGCGCGTGACCCTCGCGATGAGCGCGATGTAGATCACCGACAGCGTGATCGACGGCAGGATCAGGTGGTGCAGGAACGGGCCAAAACCATCGGCCAGGCGTTTGTACCCCTGCACGGGGAACCAGCCCAGCTTGAGCGACAGGATCCAGATCAGGATATAGGCCAGCACGAAGACCGGTACCGAGAAACCCATCACCGAGAAGCCCATCAGCGCGCGGTCGAACCAGCCGCCGAAGCGCCAGGCGGCGACCACGCCCAGCGGCACGGAAACCAGCACTGCGATCAGGATGGTGAGCGTGGCGAGCGCAAGGGTCGGCTCGATGCGCTGGCCGATGAGCTGCGTCACCTTCATCTTGTAGAAGAAGGATTCTCCGAGTTCGCCCTGCAGCAGGTTGCCCATCCAGATGGCGAACTGCATCGGCAGCGGGCGATCCAGGCCGAGCCCGGCGCGGATGGCGGCGATCTGCTCGGAGCTGGCGGCGTCGCCGGCGAGGATCGCCGCCGGGTCGCCGGGCGTGAGCCGCAGGATGAGGAACACCAGCACCGCCACGATCAGCAGCACCGGGATCGTCGACAGCAGGCGGCGCGCGATGAATGTGTACATAACAAAAGGGCCCCTCGCGGGGCCCCGGGTCAGGTCTCCGTCAGGCTAGTTCTTCTTTACGTTCCAGTAAACGTCGCCCGGCCCGATCACCCAGCCGCTGATGTTCTTGCGCGTGGCGAGCGGGTTGACGTACTCGCCGAGCGGCGCGTGGGTGGCGACCTCGAAGGCACGCACCTGGATCGCTTCGGCCAGCGCTTTCTTCTTTCCCTCGTCGGTGGCGCGCGCGAACTGGTCGCGCAGCTTCTCGATCTGCTCGTCGTTCGGCCAGCCGAACCAGGACTTCTCGCCCAGCGCGCCGACCGCGGCGTTGGTGAGCGGGTTCCAGATGTCCGGCGCCACCCAGGCGGTGAGAAAGATGTTCCAGCCGCCCTGCGCCGGTGGCTCTTTCTTCGCGCGCCGCGACACCACTGTGTTCCAGTCCATTGCCTGCAGGTCGACCTTGAAGCCGGCCTGGCGCAGCAGCTGCGCCGCCACGTCGGGCAGCTTCTGGATCGCGGCGAGGTCGGTCGGCTTGAGGATGACCACCGGCGTGCCGTCGTAGCCCGAGGCCTTGAGCAGCTCCTGGGCCTTCTTCATGTTGGACTTGGACTGGATGTCGCTGCCCTTGGCGCTGCCGTAGGGCGTACCGCAAGTGAACATCGAAGCGCAGGGCTTGTAGTATTCCTTGATACCGACCTGCGCGCGCAGGAACGGCTCCTGCTGCATCGCCGCCAGCGCCGCCTGGCGCACCTTTACGTTGTTGAACGGCGGGTGCAGGTGGTTGAAGCGTCCCATGTACTGGAAGCCGAGCGGGTCCTTGATCACCAGCACCACGCCGTCGGCCTTGCGCAGCTGCTCGTAGCTTTCGAAAGCCGGCCGCTCGAGCACGTCGATCTCGCCCTTGGCGAGCGCGTTGACCTGCGCCTGCGCGTCGCGCAAGGCGAGATTCAACTCGACGCGATCGACATAGACGTGCTTGCCGCCGGCGGTGCCGGAGGGGGTGTCCTTGCGCGGCTTGTATTTCGCGTTCTTGACGTAAACCGCCTTGTCCCCGGGCTTGAACTCGTCGCGCTTGAAGATGTAGGGCCCGGAGCCGATGTGCTCCTCAATCTGCTTGTCGGCGGGCGTGTCGGCGACGCGCTTGGTCATGATGAACGGCACGTTGGAAGAGGGCTTGCCCAGCGCCTCCAGCACGAAGCCGCAAGCCTCGCGCAGGAAGATGCGGAAGGTCCTGGCATCGGGCGCGTCCATGCGCTCGACGAATGTCATCAGTTTCTGGCCCATGGCGTCGCGCTTGCCCCAGCGTGCGATGGAGGCCACCACGTCCTCGCCGGTGACCGGCTTGCCGTCGTGGAACTCCAGCCCGTCGCGCAGCACGAAGGTCCACAGTCGGTTGTCCGGGCTCACCGTCCACTTGTCCACCATCTGCGGCTGCACGCGGCTCTTCTCGTCGGTGCCGAACAGCGTGTCGTAGATCATGTAGCCGTGGTTGCGCGCCATGTACTGCGTGGTCCAGATCGGGTCGAGGATGGAGAGGTTGGAGTGCGGCACCACGCGCAGCACCTTGTCCTGGGCGAACACGGTGCCGGCGGCGGCCGCGAGCAAAACAGCAGCGATGATCTTGCGGTTCATGCGGGTATCCTTAGTGTCGGACTGGCGCAAAAGAGGGTAGCAGGCCATGGCACGCATCGCAATCGGTGGTTTCCAGCATGAGACGAACACGTTCGCGCCGTCGCCGGCCGACTACGCCGCATTCGAGGCCGGGGGCGGCTGGCCGGGCGTGCAGTACGGCGATCCCCTGTTCGCTGCGGTGGCGGGGGCCAACATTCCCGCTGCCGGCGCGATCGAAGCGCTGCGCGCAGCGGGCCACCAGCTGGTCGGCACGGCCTGGGCGGCGGCGAGCCCGTCGGCGGCAGTGACCTCGGACGCGTTCGAGCGCATCGCGGGAGAGATGGTAAAGCGGCTGCAGGACGCGTTGCCCGTGGACGGCGTGTACCTCGACCTGCACGGCGCGATGGTGAGTGAGCGGCATGACGACGGCGAGGGCGAGCTGCTGCGGCGCATCCGCGAGACAGTGGGTACGCGGGTGCCGGTGGCGGTGAGCCTGGACCTGCACTGCAATTTCACGCGGGCGATGTTCGAGCGCGCCGACGCGTTCGTCGCCTACCGGACCTATCCGCATGTGGACATGGCTGAAACCGGTGCGCGCGCCGCGCAGTTGCTCGATCGAATGCTCCGGGGCGGTGCGCGTCTCGAGGGCGCGTGGCGCGTCTTGGATTACCTGACAGGCATATCCACGCAGTGCTCGTTCATCGAGCCCTGCAAAGGCATCTACGCGGATATGGCGATGCTCGAACGCAAGCACGATGCAGTGCTGTCGTTCACGCCGGGATTTCCAATGGCCGATTTTGCCGAATGCGGCATGGCAGTGTTCGGTTACGGCTCGGATGCGAAGAAGGTGGAGCTCGCGGTGGGGGAACTGCACGGGCGCGTGGCCGACGCGGAGAAGGATTTCGCGCTCGAGCTGCACCTGCCCGACGACGCGGTGGCGCGTGCGCGCTCGCGCGGCGAGAACGGACGGCCGGTCGTGCTTGCCGATACGCAGGACAACCCGGGGGCAGGAGGGAACGGGGATACGACGGGACTCCTTGCCGCATTGGTCCGGCAGAAGGCTGCGGACGCCGTGCTCGGATTGTTGATCGACAAGGAGTCCGCCGCGAGGGCGCATGAGGCGGGACTGGGGGCGACGCTTGGGTTCTCCCTGGGTGGAAAGTCGCGAGTGCCGGGCGATTCGCCGTTCGAGGGCGAATTCACCGTGGAGAAGCTGGGCGACGGCAAGTTCACCTGCACCGGGCCGATGTTCAAAGGCTTCCGAATGACCTTGGGAAATATGGCGCTGCTGCGCAGCAAGGCCGCGCCAGGCGTGCGCGTGGTGATCGCCTCGAAAAAGGTCCAGGCCGCCGACCAGGAGATGTTCCGGCACGTCGGCGTGGAGCCGAAGCGCGAGAGGATTCTCGCCTTGAAGAGTTCAGTGCATTTCCGCGCCGACTTCGAGCCGATCGCGAAAGAGGTGCTGGTGGTGAAGGCGCCGGGCCCGGCGCTCGCCGACCCGGTGGAGTTCAAGTGGACCAAGCTGCGCAAAGGCGTGAGGCTGCGCCCCCTCGGCCCGGTGTACAACGGCTAGAAAATGGGGTCAGACCCCTTTTTTTCCGGCCAGGGCTTTTGCGGCGGGCGCAGCAGCTCGATGTGGCGCGAGAGCTTGAGCACGCCCGCGTCATCGAAGCGCTGACCAACGAGCTGCACGCCGATCGGCAGGCCGTCGGTGCTGAAGGCCCAGTTGACCGAAGCCGCGGGCTGCTCCGACATATTGAAGGGCACGGTGAACGCGATGTGCGGCAGCGCGTTGTGCGGATCGTTGCCAGGGCAGGGCAGCTCCGCCTCGTAGGGCAGGATCGGCGAGGTAGGTGAGAGCACGAAGTCGTAGGGCTGGCAAGCCGCGACCGCCGCTTCGCGCATCGCCATCACCTGGCCGTAGGCTTGCATCACGTCCCGGCCGCTGAAGTTTTTCGCCCGCCACGTGCACCACTCAGAGATGAACGGCAGCACTTTCCGCTGCCGCTCGGGCGGCAACTGCACGAAGTCGTTGTACAAGCGCGCCTCGAAGAACCGCGTCATGCCTTCGGCCATCTCAGGCGTGAGGAAGGTCTTCATCTCTTCCACCGCCGCGCCTGCATTCTCCAGCGCCTTCGCCGCGGCTTGCGTCGCGGCACGCACTTCCGCGTGCACGGGCAATCCTGCGCGCATGTCCGGCAGGAAGCCGATTTTGAGTTTCTTGAGGTCGAGATCGTCCAACCCCGCGGCGAAATCGACCGCCCGGTAGGGCAGGCTCATGAAGTCGCGTGGGTCGGGCAGCGACAGCCAGTTCATCATCAGCGCCGCGGTCTCCACGTCCCGCGTCATCGGTCCGGTGACGCGACCCAGGTAGGGCGGGTATACCGGCACGCGGCCGAGGCTGGGCTTCAGTGCAAAGATGCCGCAGTGCGTGGCGGGCAGGCGCACCGAGCCGCCGATGTCGGTTCCGAGATGCAGGGGCGCATAGCCGGCGGCCGCCGCGGCGCCCGCGCCCGAGCTCGAACCCGAGGTGTTCTTCGCCGTGTTCCAGGGATTGCGCGTCACACCGTGCGCGCTCGACACGCCCGAGGACAGCATGCCGTAGTCGGGCATGGTGGTCTTGCCAAGGAACACGCAGCCGGCTTCGCGCAGCCGCGCGGCGGGAGGCGCGTCCGAAGCCTGCGCAGCGGCGGGCAGGTTGGCGGCGGAGCCGATCGGCGCCGGGTCGCCCTTTGTATAGATGTTCTCCTTGAGGGTCACCGGCACGCCGTCGAGCGCCGACAGCGGCGCCTGCACGCGCCAACGGCCTTCGGCGTCGCGCGCCTGTTTCAGCGCGCCCTCGCGGTCGAGGAGGTACATGGCGTTCAGCCGCGGCTCCCAGGCGTCGATGCGCTCGAGCAGCGCGCGCGTCACTTCGACCGGGGAAAGCGTGCCGCCCTCGTACTGCGTGGAAATCTCCGCCGCGCTCAGTTCGTGGATCGAGGCCATGTGGCGCCGACTATATACCGCGGGCCGCATGCTGCGGAGCCCCCTGTTCGCTCTCGGACACGCGGCGCTTTGAATCCAGTTACCGCGCGGCGAGATAATTGGGTAGTATTTCCGTCATGTGGCGTCGACAGAATTGCCACTTCCAGACAACGAGAGGAGATCTCATGCGAATCAACATAATTGCGGCGGCGCTCGGCGTCGCCTTTGCCGCGCCGGCCCAGGCACAAACCGAAATCCAGTGGTGGCATTCGATGGGCGGGGCGCTGGGCGAGAAACTCAACGCGCTCGCCAACAAGTTCAACGCCAGCCAGAAGGACTACAAGGTCGTCACCTCGTATAAGGGCCAATACCCCGAGTCGATGACGGCTGCGATTGCTGCGTTCCGCGCCGGCAGCGCGCCCCATATGCTGCAGGTATTCGAGGTGGGTACCGCAACGATGATGGCAGCCAAGGGCGCCATCGTGCCGATCGCGACGGTCATGGCTAACGCCAAGGAGCCCTTCGAGCCGAAGGCGTACCTGCCGACCGTGGTGGGCTATTACACCGACCAGAAGGGCAACATGCTGTCGTTCCCCTTCAACAGCTCTACCGTAATGTTCTACGTCAACAAGGACGCCTTCAAGAAGGCCGGGCTCGACCCGAACAAGGCGCCCAAGACCTGGAAAGAAGTGGTGGCGGCGGCGGAGAAGCTGAAAGCCGCAGGTCAGCAATGCGTGTACACGACCAGCTGGCCTTCGTGGATGCACATCGAGAACTTCAGCGCCTGGCACAACGTGCCGATCGGCACCAAGGAGAACGGCTTCGGCGGCTTCGACACCCAGTTCACCATCAATTCGCCGCTGCACGTGAAGCACATCAGCATGCTGAGCGACATGTCGAAGAAGGGCCTCTTTACCTACGCCGGCCGCACCAACCAGGGCGATTCCAAGTTTTCCAGCGGGGAATGCGCCATGTTCAGCGGCAGCACGGGGGCGCAGGCCGGTATCCGGGCGGCGGGAAAATTCGACTGGTCGATCAACTTCATCCCATACCACGACGACGTCGCGGGCGCGCCGCAGAATTCCATCATCGGCGGCGCTTCTGTCTGGGTGATGGGCGGCAAGAAGCCCGAGGAGTACAAGGGCGTCGCGAAGTTCATGGCGTTCCTGTCTACGTCGGAAATCCAGATGGAATGGCATACCGGGACCGGCTACGTGCCGATTACGCAAGCAGCCTACGAGATGACCAAGAAATCGGGTTTCTACGACAAGGACCCGGGCGCGGAACTCGCGGTGAAGCAACTGACCAACAAGGCCCCGACGGCCAACTCCAAAGGCCTGCGTTTCGGCAACTTCGTGCAGGGGCGCACGGTGATCGAGGAGGAGCTGGAAGCCGTGTTCGCGGGCAAGAAGGAGCCGAAGGCGGCGCTGGACGAAGCAGTCAGACGCGGCAACGAGATCCTGCGGCAGTTCGAGGCCGCGAATAAGTAGCTAAGCAGTACTGTGGAAAAGCGGGTCGTATTCCGGTCTGCGTGGCTGCCGTATGCGCTGGTGGCCCCGCAGATCGCGATCACGCTGGTGTTCTTCTTCTGGCCAGCGGCGCAGGCGGTCTGGTACTCATTCCAGTTGCAGGACGCCTTCGGCCTGAAGAGCCAGTTTGTCGGCCTGCAAAACTACGCCGCGCTGTTCAGGGACGGCAACTACCTCGAGTCCTTCAAGACCACGGCGGTGTTCAGCGCGGCTGTCGCCGGCGCCGGCATCGCGATTTCGCTGCTGTTGGCGACCATGGCGGATCGCGTGTTGCGCGGGGCGATGGCCTACAAGACGCTGCTCATCTGGCCGTACGCGGTGGCGCCGGCGGTTGCGGGCGTGCTGTGGGCGTTCATGTTCGCACCTTCGATCGGCATCGTGACCTACGTCCTCAAGGGCTGGGGAATCGACTGGAACTGGATCCTCAAGGGCGACCAGGCAATGTTGCTGGTGGTCATCGCTGCGGTGTGGAACCAGATCAGCTACAACTTCCTGTTCTTTTTAGCCGGCCTGCAATCCATCCCGCGTTCGCTGATTGAGGCGGCGGCGATCGACGGCGCGAGCCCGCTGCGGCGCTTCTGGACCATCGTCTTCCCGCTGCTCTCGCCGACCACCTTCTTCCTGCTGGTGGTGAACATCGTATTCGCCTTCTTTTCTACCTTCGGCATCATCGATGCCACCACCCAGGGCGGCCCGGGGCAGGCGACCAACATCCTGGTCTACAAGGTCTACCACGACGGGGTCAAGGCGGCCGACCTGGGCGGTTCGTCCGCCCAGTCGGTGATCCTGATGTTCATCGTCATCGCGCTGACGGTCGCGCAGTTCCGCTACGTTGAAAAGAAAGTGCAGTACTGATGGTTGAGAACCGTCCCTGGCTGACTTTCTTCTCGCACGCCGTGCTGGTCGCTGGCGTACTGGCAGTGGCGTTTCCGCTCTATGTCACCTTCGTCGCCTCGACACTGAGCCTCGAGCAGATCTTGCAGGCACCGATGCAACTGACGCCCGGCGACAAGCTGATCGAGAACTACTCGCAGGTGCTCGCCAGCGGCTCCACCAGGGGCTCCAAGGCGGCGGTGTCGTCGATGCTGGTCAACAGCCTGGTGATGGCGCTGGTGATTCCGCTGGGCAAGATCCTGATCTCGGTGATCTCCGCCTTCGCCATCGTTTATTTCCGCTTCCCGCTGCGCATGTTCTTCTTCTGGATGATCTTCGTCACCCTGATGCTGCCAGTCGAAGTGCGCATCATCCCCACCTTCAAGGTGGTCGCCGACCTGGGGATGCTCAACAGCTACGCCGGCCTGACAGTGCCGCTGATCGCCTCGGCCACCGCCACGTTCCTGTTCCGGCAGTTCTTCATGACCGTTCCCGACGAGCTCGCGGAGGCTGCGCGTGTGGACGGCGCCTCGCCGATGCGCTTTTTCTGGGACGTGCT
>CAZVZV010000075.1:0-1213 GCA_964631735.1 uncultured Enterobacteriaceae bacterium | reverse complement strand
AATGTCGTCGAAGCGATTCTTTGGGTACTCGGTGAACAGAGCACGAAGGCCCTGCGTAGCGAGAAGATGGAAGATGTGATCTTTAACGGGACCGAATTGCGGAAGCCTCTCGGCCTGGCCGAAGTGTCGCTCGTGATCAGTGGGCTGGATCGGATCAATGTGGATCCCCTGTCCGGTCTATCGAGCCAGCTGTCGGAATATCGAGAACTTATGATCACGCGCCGCCTGTACCGTAATGGCGACAGCGAATACCTCATCAATAAGACCCCCTGCCGGTTGACGGATGTCCGGAGCCTCCTGCTGGACACCAGGGCCGGAACAAAAGGACACACCGTCATTGCGCAGGGGCAAATCGATCAGATCCTGAACGCGTCACCACAAGATAGGCGCGAGTTGATCGAAGAAACCGCCGGCATCATTCGCTACAAGAAGCAGAAGGCCGAAGCATTGCGCAAGTTGGATGCGACGCAGCAAAACCTCTTGCGCGTGCGGGACATCATTGCTGAGGTAAAAAAGCAGTTGAATTCCCTCGAGCGCCAAGCGCGGCAGGCGCGCTCCTATCAGACGTTGCACCGGGAGGCCAAGTCGCTGGAGGTTCAGTTGCTGACCAACGAATACCGTGTCCTGCGAACCACGCTTAAGGAGGTGGAGTCGGAACTGCAGACGTTGGGGGACCGCGAGTCCGGGCAGTCTGCCGAGCTGGCGCGTTTGAATGCAGAACTTGAGCGGATCAAGCTCGCGATTGCTACAGCGAACGAGGCGATCGGGCAGCGGCGCGAGGAACTGTCGAAGGTTGAACAGCAACAGGCGCGGGCGCTGACGTCCGCAGAAGTCGAGCGTAATCGCGGGGAACTCTATGCGCAGCAGCAGAGTCAGGGGGGGGAAGAGCTTGAGCGCCTGACCCAGGAGCAGAAGCAGGGTATGGCTGAAGCTGCGGCCCTCGAGGACCAGCTGGCTGTTCTCGATCGTGAATGTGTGGAGCGGGAGCAGGTGTTTGCGACGCTCGATCAGGAGATGAAAGAGCTGGTTCGGCAACGAACCGCGGCCTTGGCTGAAGAAGAACGAGGGCGTCGGGACGTACTCAACCTGGCGGTATTGGTCGCGAATACTGAGCAGGCCCTGGTCCAATTGGCCGCTCGCATTCAAGAGGCGGCGGATCGAGAAGGCCGGCTGGCTCGTGAGCGGGAAGACTTTCGCCTGCAGCATGTCACGG
>CAZVZV010000074.1:0-1690 GCA_964631735.1 uncultured Enterobacteriaceae bacterium | reverse complement strand
TGGCGCCATGCGCCGACGGGATTCCGCGCCGCCGCCGAGCTGCTTTACCGCGACCGGGTGGCGGTGAACGACATCAACTCCGAGTTCGCCGACGCGTTCACGGTGGTGAACCTGGTATTCGGCTTCCAGCAGCAGGGAGCGAAGTGGCGGTTGAGCGAGTTCGTGCGCGTGGACAACGTGACCGGCGAGAGCTACATCGGATCGGTGGTGGTGAACGACGCCAACGGCCGTTTCTACGAGCCCGCGCCGCAGCGCACCTACCTGCTCGGCATTCAGGCCAGCCTGCAATTCTGAATGTAGGGTGGGCCATTGGCCCACCCTACGCGGCTTTCGCCGCCGCCGGCCCGGCCTTGGAAATCAGCTCGCGCAGCACGTAGGGCAGGATCCCGCCGTGCTTGTAGTAATCGACCTCGATCGCGGTATCGATGCGCGACTTGACCTTCACTTCCTGGCGCGCGCCGCCGGCGCGCTGGATCACCAGCGTCAGCTCCTGCTGTGGCCGGATGTCCTCCAGGCCGAGCACATCGATCAGTTCGTCGCCCTTGATGCCGAGCGACTGCGCCGACTCGGCGCCGAGAAACTGCAGCGGCAGCACCCCCATGCCGACCAGGTTGGAGCGGTGGATGCGCTCGAAGCTGCGCGCGATCACCGCCTTGACCCCGAGCAGCTGGGTGCCCTTGGCGGCCCAGTCGCGCGACGAGCCGGTGCCGTATTCCTCGCCGCCGAACACCACTGTCGGCGTGCGCTCGCCGACGTAGCGCATGGCCGCGTCGTAGATCGGCAGCTTCTCGCCCTTGACCAGCGTGACCCCGCCCTCGGTGCCGGGCAGCATCAGGTTCTTGATGCGCACGTTGGCAAAGGTGCCGCGCATCATCACCTCGTGGTTGCCGCGGCGCGCGCCGTAGGAATTGAAATCGGCCACCGCGACGTCGTGTTCCTGCAGGTAGATGCCGGCCGGGGAGGTGGGCTTGATCGCGCCCGCGGGTGAGATGTGGTCGGTGGTCACCGAGTCGCCGAAGATGCCGAGGACGCGCGCGCCGGTGACATTTCCGGTGCGCCCTGGCTGCATCGAGAAATTCTGGAAGAAAGGCGGCTCGGCGATGTAGCTGGACTTCGGCCAGATGTATACCTGGCCGGCGGGCGCGGCAATCTTCTTCCACATCGGGTTGGCTTCGGCCAGGTTGCTGTACAGGCGCCTGAAGGTCGGCGCGTCCATCGCCAGTTTCATCAGCGCCTTCACCTCCTCGGCGGTGGGCCAGAGGTGGCCGATGTACACGTCCTGGCCGTCCTTCGATTTACCGAGCGGCTCAGTGCGCAGGTCTTTCAGCATGCTGCCGGCGATGGCGTAGGCCACCACCAGCGGCGGGCTGGCCAGGAAGTTGGCTTTCAGGTTCGGGTGGATGCGAGCTTCGAAATTTCGGTTGCCCGAGAGCACCGCGGCGCAGACCAGGTCGTTGGCCGATATCGCTTCGTTGATTTCCGGCGTCAGGTCGCCGGCATTGCCGATGCAGGTTGTGCAGCCGTAAGCCGCCACGCTGAAACCGAGCTTTTCCAGGTAAGGCAGCAGGCCGGCCTTTTCCAGATATTCAGTCACGATGCGCGAGCCGGGGGCGAGCGAGGTCTTGATGTGCTTGTCGACCTTCAATCCCGCCTGCACCGCCTTCTTGGCCAGCAAGCCCGCGGCCAGCAG
>CAZVZV010000073.1:0-1919 GCA_964631735.1 uncultured Enterobacteriaceae bacterium | reverse complement strand
GCCAGCGCGCCGGTCAGCCAGTCTTTGAGAACGCCGACGCAGCCGATGCTGCGCTCATAGAAATAGTCCCACTCTTTGACCAGTTCGGGCGTTCTCGCGAGCGGCAGATGTTGCTGAAATGTCCAGAGGCAATTGATAAATTCTTCCCGGTGTTCCCGGTTGTCGGACAAATAACGGCCAAACTCAATGTCCACGCTGCGGCGGCTCAACTGCCCGTTCAAATGGCGCAGCATCGTCAGTTCGTATGTGCCAGTCAGTACGTGCGTCGTCCGGCTCAGGTTGGCGATAGTACACGAGAAACTAAGTTTCCTTGCATTTTCACTCTCAGCACAAGCAAGCTGGGAGCATGAAAAAAGAACACGTTAAGCTCACCGATGAAGAGCGCGCCACGTTAACGGCGTTGCTCGCCAAAGGCTCTTTGAAAGCCAGAACGTTCAAGCGTGCGACGGGCTTGTTGGAACTGGATCGCGAACACAGTTTACAAGTCGTCGCCCAGACGTTGGGGGTAAACTACAACACGGTCGCGACGTGGCGCGAGAAATACGCGGCCGGTGGTTTGGACGCTGCCTTATATGATGCGCCGCGCCCGGGTCGCCCGATTGAAATTGATGGCGTCGCCCGGGCCAAAATCACCGCGCTCGCTTGCACCACTGCGCCGGAAGGGCACACGCGTTGGAAGCTGAGTATGCTCGCTGACAAAGCGGTCGAGTTGAAATACTGCGAGCACATTTCCGATACGCATGTCGGCACGCTGTTAAAAAAAACGAACTCCAACCGCACCTGAGAAAAACCTGGTGTATCGTCAAATTCAATGCGCTCTTTCTCGCGCGGATGGAAGAACTACTGGCGCTGTACGCGGAACCGCATGACCCGGAAAACCCGGTCATTTGCTACGATGAACGGCCGTGCTTCCTGATTGGCGATGCCATCGCGCCTTTGCCGATGGTCACGGGCAAGGTGGCGAAAGAGCATTACGCTTATGAAAAGAACGGCTCTTGCACCTTGCTGGCGGCCATTGAGCCGCTGACGGGACAGCGCCTCGCGTTGGTGCGCCAGCAACGCACGAAAAAAGAGTACACGGAATTCTGTCAAGCGTTAGTGGCAGCTTGGCCGCTGGCGAAAAAGATTCGTCTCGTGCAAGACAATCTGAATACGCACAACGCGAGTTCTTTCTACGAACATCTGCCTGCGGAAGAGGCGTTTGCCCTCTCGCAAAAAATCGAATTTCACTACACGCCGAAGTCGGCGAGTTGGTTGAACATGATCGAAATCGAATTCTCCGCGCTGGCCCGCGAATGCCTGCATCGGCGCATTCCTTCGCAGGAAATGCTGGAACGCGAAGTCTTGGCGTTAGTCAAAGAGCGCGCCGAGAAACAAATCAAAATCAACTGGCAATTCTCCATCAAAACCGCACGAGAAAAATTGAACTCACGTTATTCACAAGTAAACGCAGAAAACGAAAAATACAAGAAAACTTAGTTTCTGCTGTACTAATTTCTTTTGAGATGATGACGATATTGCTTCGTTTGATTTGCGCAGCGGCGATCCCGCAGGCTGGTTCTTGGTAAACGAGCCATGATCTACCGTTACTACGCCATTCACAATCACATATTCAATTCCAATAGGTTCGGCAAAGGGTTGATCGTAATCAGCGCGATCTTCGACAGTTGAAGGATCAAAGATCACCACGTCGGCAAACTCGCCCGCGGTCAGGTGGCCGCGTTTTTCCAAACCGAAAATCTCCGCTGCCAAACCGCTTGCCTTGCGCACAGCTTGGCTCAATCCGATCAGACCTTTTTCGCGGACGTACAATTTGAAGATACGCGGGAACGTACCCGATCCGCGCGGGTGTGGTTTGTAATCACTTTCGGGATCACGCACGGCGCTATCGCTGCCGAAGACACAGAACTCGTTTGACA
>CAZVZV010000072.1:0-16331 GCA_964631735.1 uncultured Enterobacteriaceae bacterium | reverse complement strand
CACGCGCGGCTCGGCCCGCGGCAGCCCTGATGCCGGCCCCCGCCTACTCCCCGCTTTTTGCGCGCGAAGACCGCCCGCCCGAGTCCTACTGGACCTCGCTGCAGTACTTCAACCTGTACCGCATCGTGATCGCGATGGTGTTCTTCATCGCCTCTTACTTCGAGGTCGAGCCGGTCAATTTCGGCGCGCACGACCTGCGCCTGTTCCGCGCCGTGTGCATCGGCTACCTGGTTCTCGGCATCGGGCTGCAGTTCGTCATGCGCTCGGTGCGCGAGCGCTTCAACCTGCAGCTTTCTGTGCACGCGCTGCTCGACGTGATCACTATCCCGCTGCTCATGTACGCCAGTGGCGGCATGCGCAGCGGCCTGGGCGTGATGCTGCTGATTTCGCTTGCCGGCGCGGGGCTGGTGGCGCCGCTGCGCCTGAACTACCTGTATGCGGCGCTGGCGACGATCGCGGTGCTGCTGGAGGAAGGTTACTGGGTGCTGGCGCTCGACCTGCCCTCGGCGAGCGTGGTGCCGGCGGGACTGCTGTCCATGGGTTATTTCGCCACCGCGGGCGCCACCGGCTGGCTGGCGCAGCGACTCGCCGTCAACGAGCGCCTGGCGCGCGATCGCGGGCGCGAGCTCGCCAACCAGATGCGCGTCAACCAGCTGGTGATCGCCGACATGCAGGACGGCGTACTGGTGCTGGACCGTCAGGGCCGCGTGGTGGAGCACAATCCGCAGGCGATGCGGCTGCTCGGCATGGATGCGCTGCGCGGCCTGGCGCTCGCCGCCGTGCTGCCGGGGCTGGCGCAGCGTTGGCGCGCCTGGCGCGACGCGGGCGGCAGGCCCGCGGTGTCGGTCGACCTCGAGGCGCGCGGCAAGGAAGTGCGCGCGCGCTTGCTCGATACCGGCGGCGAGGATCGCTTCACGGTGGTGTTCGTCGAGGACATGACGCGCTCGCGCGAGCAGGCGCAGCAGCTTAAGCTGGCCGCGCTGGGCAGGCTCACCGCCAACATCGCGCACGAGATCCGCAATCCGCTGTCGGCGATCAGCCACGCCTCCGAACTGCTCACCGAGGAGCGTCGCGACCAGGACCGCAGTCGCCTGACGCGCATCATCCACGACAACACGCAGCGGCTGGAGCGCCTGGTCGCCGACGTGCTGCAGCTCAGCCGGCGCGACCGCGTCGCCGCCGAGCGCATTGCGCTCAACGCCTGGCTGCGCGCCTTCGTCGAGGAGTTCAACGCCAATGAAGCGGTGCCCGCCGGGCGCATTGCGCTCGAGCTGTCGCGCGACGCCTGGGTCGATTTCGACCGCGAGCACCTGCGCCAGGTGCTGTGGAACCTGCTGCGCAATGCGGTGCGGCACGCGCACACCGGCCCCGGCAGCGTGCGCATCACGGTGAGGGTGTTCGGCGATCAAGTAGAATTGAACGTCGTTGACGACGGCCCCGGCGTGTCCGCGCCCATGCAGGGACAGTTGTTCGAGCCGTTCTTCACCACCGACAGCAAGGGGACCGGACTGGGCCTATACCTCGCGCGCGAACTGAGCGCCGCCAACCGTGCCCGGCTCGAGTACGTTGCCGACCTGCCGGGCGCACATTTCCGCGTGGTGTGTCGCGGCGGGGTGGCGCCGTGAGGCGCGCCGAGCGCAGGCCCGCGCCGCGCGAGCGCCAGGTGCTGGTGGTCGACGACGAACCCGACATCCGCGAATTGCTCGAGCTGACGCTGGCCAAGATGGGCCTGGGCGTGGTGGCGGTCGGCTCGATCGCGGAGGCGCGCGAGCAACTGCAGCACGCGCGCTTCGAGCTGTGCCTCACCGACATGCGCCTGCCCGACGGCGAAGGCCTGGACCTGGTGCGCCACATCGGCAGCCTGCAGGCCGACCTGCCGGTGGCGGTGATCACCGCCCACGGCAGTGCGGAAAACGCGGTGGCGGCGCTCAAGGCGGGCGCCTTCGACTACGTCTCCAAACCGGTGGGCCTCGAGCAGCTGCGCGCGTTGGTCAAGTCCGCGCTTTCGCTGCCCGACCAGGCGCAGGAGCCGGCGCGCGACCTGCCGCTGCTGGGCGGCAGCGCCCCGCTGGTGCAGGTGCGCGAACTGATCGGCAAACTCGCACGCACCCAGGCCCCTGTGTACATCACCGGCGAATCGGGCAGCGGCAAGGAACTGGCGGCGCGTCTGATCCATGGCGAGGGCGCGCGCCGCGAGCGGCTGTTCGTGCCGGTGAACTGCGGTGCGATCCCGGAAAACCTGATGGAGAGCGAATTCTTCGGCTACAAGAAGGGCGCGTTCACCGGTGCGGAGCAGGATCGCGACGGTTTCTTCCAGGCGGCGCATGGCGGTACGCTGTTCCTCGACGAGGTGGCGGACCTGCCGCTGGCAATGCAGGTGAAGCTGCTGCGCGCGATCCAGGAGAAGCGAGTGCGCAAAGTCGGCGCCACGCAGGAGGATCCGGTCGACGTGCGCGTGATCAGCGCAACGCACCAGGACCTGGCGCGTCTGGTCGAGGCGGCGAAATTCCGCCAGGACCTGTTCTACCGCCTGAACGTCATCGAGCTCAAGATGCCGCCGCTGCGCGACTGCCGCGAAGATATCCCGCTGATCGCGGCGAGCATCCTGGAGCGCATCGCCCGCCAGTCCGGCGCCGGCGCGGGCCGGCTGTCGGCGGCCGCGCTGGAGGAATTGGTGCAATACGACTTCCCGGGCAACATCCGCGAGCTCGAAAACATCCTGGAGCGGGCCACGGCGCTGTCAGGCGAGGGGGAGATCGGGACCGAGGACCTGCGGCTGAGACCGGCGCCATCGGACGAGGCGGGCGCGCGCGCGGCAGAGGGTGCGCTCGGCGTGCCCTTGCCCGATTACCTCGACCGCCTCGAGCGCGAGGCGATCCTGGCGGCGCTCTCGCGCACCAATTTCAACCGCACCGCCGCCGCCAAGCTGCTCGGCGTCACCTTCCGCACACTGCGCTATCGCATGCAGAGGCTCGGCATCAAGGATGAGACTCAGCCCTGACGGGCGCATCGCGCGGGCACGCTACGTCGCCTCGCCGAACTGCGATGCGCGCCCTGCTGGCGCGAAGATTTCCTTGCTGCTGCTGCACTCGATCAGCTTGCCGCCGGGCGAGTTCGGTGGCGACGCGGTCGAGCGCCTGTTCACCAACCGGCTCGACGCGGCGGCGCACCCATACTTCCGTGACATCGTGCACCTGCGCGTATCGGCCCATTTCTTCGTGCGGCGCGACGGCGCTCTGGTGCAATTCGTGCCGGTGCAGCGGCGCGCCTGGCACGCCGGACTGTCGCGCTGGCGCGGGGCCGCATGCTGCAACGATTTTTCCGTCGGCATCGAACTCGAAGGCACGGACCGCACGCGCTACGCCGATGCACAGTATCGGTGCCTCGGCGCGCTGACGCGCGCCCTCGCCGCGCGACTGTCGTTGCGAGCCTGTGCGGCGCACAGCGACGTGGCGCCGGAACGCAAGACTGATCCAGGCGCGCGCTTCGATTGGGCGCGCTTTCACGCCGAACTGGCGGCCCGCTAGATCTTGTGGCCCCGGGGCGTGCGCGCCCCATCCCTAGTAGTTTCGCTGCACTGCGCAAAACATGCCGCCCAGCGCGCGGCGCGGCGCTGTGCTTGCAAAAAATAATTGCCGTGGTACATTGCGGCCACTAGAAGTAGTGAGCAATCAGTGCTTCAGCACTATATATTGTGGTTTTAGTGCAGATGGTCACACAACCGTAACCACACGGCAGGACGGCCGGGCCGGGACGGGTTGCCGCAGGGCAGCCGCGCACGGGAGACAGGCATGCAGATCGCGCAAGAGAGTTCCGCAACCAGCCCGCTGGTGGGCGTCAGCGTTGCCGACTCGAGTGCTGCGCTGCGTTCTGCCCTGGCCGACCACAAGATCATCCGGCGCAACGGCGCCGTGGTCGGTTTCGAGCCGGCGAAGATTTCGGTAGCGATGACCAAGGCCTACCTGGCGGTGAACGGCAGCCAGGGCGCGGCCTCGGCGCGCATTCGGGAACTGGTCGCGCGCCTCACCGACCAGGTGGTCGGCGCGCTGCAGCGCCGCCAGCCGCAGGGCGGCACCTTTCACATCGAGGACATCCAGGACCAGGTGGAACTGGCCCTGATGCGCTCGGGCGAGCACGACGTCGCGCGCGCCTACGTGCTGTACCGCGAAGAACGCTCGCGCGCCCGCGCGGCCGAAAAGACGGACCGCGAGCGCCAGTCTGCGGACAAGTTGCTGCACGTGGTGGAGAACGGCGCGCGCCTGCCGCTCGACCGGGAGGCCCTGCGGCGCCTGCTCGAGTCGGCCTGCTTCGGGCTGGAAGGCGCCGCCGATCCGGCCTCGATCCTGGAGGCGACGCTGCGCGACCTGTACGACGGCGTGCCGATGGAGGAAGTGCGCAAGTCGGCGATCCTCGCGGCGCGCGCGCAGATCGAAAAGGACCCGGCCTACAGCTACGTCACGGCGCGCCTGCTGCTCAATACCATCCGCCTGGAAGTGCTGGGCGAGGAAGTCAGCCAGGCGGCGATGGCGGCGCGCTACGCCGTTTACTTTCCCGAGTTCATCCGCCGCGGCGTCGAGGGCGAACTGCTCGACCCCGAACTGGCGAAGTTCGACCTGGCGCGCATCGGCCGCGCTCTCAAGCCCGAGCGCGACCTCAAGTTCGGCTACCTCGGCCTGCAGACGCTGTACGACCGCTACTTCCTGCACCTGCGCGGCCGCAGGATCGAATTGCCGCAGGCCTTCTTCATGCGCGTGGCGATGGGCTTGGCGCTGAAGGAAGACGAGCGCGAGGCGCGCGCCGTCGAGTTCTACGACGCGCTGTCGACCTTCGACTTCATGAGCTCGACGCCGACCCTGTTCAACTCGGGCACGCAACGCTCGCAGCTCTCCTCCTGCTACCTGACGACAGTGGCCGACGACCTCACCGGCATCTACGACGCGATCAAGGAGAACGCGCTGCTCGCCAAGTACGCCGGCGGCCTGGGCAACGACTGGACCCCGGTGCGCGCGCTCGGCTCGCACATCAAGGGTACCAACGGCAAGTCGCAGGGCGTGGTGCCGTTCCTGAAAGTGGTCAATGACACTGCGGTGGCGGTGAACCAGGGCGGCAAGCGCAAGGGCGCGGTGTGCTCTTACCTGGAGGCCTGGCACCTGGACATCGAGGAATTCCTCGAGCTGCGCAAGAACACCGGCGATGACCGCCGCCGCACGCACGACATGAACACGGCGAACTGGATCCCGGACCTGTTCATGAAGCGCGTGATGGAAAACGCCGACTGGACGCTGTTCAGCCCCTCGGACGCGCCCGAGCTGCACGACCGCACCGGCAAGGCCTTCGAGGAGGCTTACCTGCGCTACGAGGACCGGGCGGCGCGCGGCGAACTGAAGCTGCACAAGCGGATTCCCGCGGTGCAGTTGTGGCGCAAGATGCTCAGCATGTTGTTCGAAACCGGGCATCCGTGGATCACGTTCAAGGATCCCTGCAACCTGCGCAGCCCGCAGCAGCACGTCGGTGTGGTGCACAGCTCCAATCTTTGCACCGAGATCACGCTGAATACCTCCGCCGACGAGATCGCGGTATGCAACCTGGGCTCGGTGAACCTGGTCGCCCACATGACCGGCGAGGGACTGGACTTCGACAAGCTCATGCGCACCGTGCGCACCGCGATGCGCATGCTCGACAACGTCATCGACATCAACTATTACGCGGTGGACAAGGCGCGCAATTCCAACCTGCGCCACCGCCCGGTGGGCTTGGGGCTGATGGGCTTCCAGGACTGCCTGCACCTGCTGCGCGTGCCCTACGCTTCGGCCGACGCCGTGCAGTTCGCCGACCGCTCGATGGAGATGGTGGCCTACTGCGCCTACTGGGCTTCCACCGAATTGGCTGAGGAGCGCGGACGCTACTCGACCTTCAAGGGTTCGCTGTGGGACCGCGGCATCCTGCCGCAGGACTCGCTCGACCTGCTGGCCGCCGAGCGCGGCGGCTACGTCGAGGTGGACCGCTCCAGCAGCCTCGACTGGGAGCCGCTGCGCGCGCGCATCCAGCGGCACGGCATGCGCAACTCGAACTGCATCGCCATCGCGCCCACCGCCACCATCGCCAACATCGTCGGCGTGTCGGCCTCGATCGAGCCGACGTACCAGAACCTGTACGTGAAATCGAACCTGTCGGGCGAATTCACGGTGGCCAATGAATACCTGGTCGTCGACCTGAAGCGCGCCGGCCTGTGGGACGAGGTGATGATTGCCGACCTCAAGTACTTCGACGGCAACCTGGCGCGCCTGGACCGCGTGCCGGCCGAAATGCGCAAACTCTACGCCACCGCGTTTGAAGTGGCGCCGAAATGGCTGGTCGAAGCGGGCGCACGCCGGCAGAAGTGGATCGACCAGTCGCAATCCCTCAACATCTACATGGCCGGCGCGTCGGGCAAAAAGCTCGACGAGACCTACAAGCTGGCCTGGCTGCGCGGCCTGAAGACCACCTACTACCTGCGTTCCCTCGGCGCCACGCACGCCGAGAAATCCACCTCCAAGGCCGGACAGCTGAACGCCGTGCCCGCGGACGGTGGCCTCGCCCAGGCGGCGGGCACCGAGGAAGCGAAGTTCTGCGCCATCGACAACACCGAATGCGAGGCCTGCCAGTAATGCTCAGCTTCGAGGAGGAAGGCAAGCTGAACGCCATCGCCGGCCTGGCGCTGCAGACCAACAGCGCCTTCGTGCCGTCCGCCGCCGCGGCGGCGGAGGAGCGCTTCGCCGCCGGCAACGCCTTTCGCCGCATCACGGTCGAGGACAAGCGCATCATCAATTCCAAGGCCGACGTCAATCAGCTGGTGCCGTTCAAGTACAAGTGGGCCTGGGACAAATATCTCTCCGCCTGCGCCAACCACTGGATGCCGCAGGAAATCAACATGAGCCGCGACATCGCCCTGTGGAAGGATCCGAACGGCCTCACCGCCGACGAACGCCGTATCGTCACGCGCAACCTGGGCTTCTTCGTCACCGCGGACTCGCTGGCGGCGAACAACATCGTGCTCGGCACCTACCGCCATATCACGGCGCCGGAGTGCCGCCAGTACCTGCTGCGGCAGGCGTTCGAGGAGGCGATCCACACCCATGCCTACCAGTACATCGTCGAGAGCCTGAACCTCGACGAAGGCGAGGTGTTCAACGCCTACAACGAGATCGCCTCGATCCGCGCCAAAGACGAGTTCCTGGTGCCGTTCATCGACACGCTCACCGACCCGGCATTCAAGACCGGCACGCCGGAGAGCGACCAGGCACTGCTGAGGAGCCTGATCGTGTTCTCCTGCCTGATGGAGGGCCTGTTCTTCTATGTCGGTTTCGCGCAGATTCTGTCGCTCGGCCGGCAGAACAAGATGACGGGCGCGGCCGAGCAGTACATGTACATCCTGCGCGACGAGTCGATGCACTGCAATTTCGGCATCGATCTGGTCAATCAGATCAAGCTGGAGAACCCGCATCTGTGGACGCCGCAGTTCCGCGAGGAGCTGCAGGCGCTGTTCCGCCAGGCCGTGGAGCTGGAATACCGCTACGCGGAGGACACCATGCCGCGCGGCGTGCTGGGCCTGAACGCGCCGATGTTCAAGGAGTACCTGCGCTTCATCGCCAACCGCCGCTGCCAGCAGATCGGCCTGGACGTGCTCTACCCGGGAGCCAGCAATCCGTTTCCGTGGATGAGCGAGATGATCGACCTGAAGAAGGAGCGCAACTTCTTCGAGACCCGCGTCATCGAGTACCAGACCGGTGGCGCGCTGAACTGGGAATGAGAGGAAACTCATGCACCGAGTGACCGCCTGCAAGGTGGAAGAGGACTACAAGTTGTGGCTGCGCTTCGACGACGGGCTGGAAGGCAGCGTATTTCTCGGCAACCTGCTCGAGATTGGCGCTTTCAAGCTGTGGCGCGATGTGAGAGAGTTCGAAAAGGTGAGCGTCGATCCCGAAACCGCGACCGTGACCTGGGAAGGGGGCATCCGGCTTGATCCGGACATCCTGTACCAGGACCTGGCGGCGAGAGGCGCGCGCTGATGGGCTGTTGCAAAGAATTCAATCCGCGGCCGGGGAGAGATTCCCGGGCGCGGTTGAATAGTCCGGCCAGAGATGGCTGGGCTTTTTTTGTTCAACTACCTGTAAGGAGTTAGTCATGGCGAAGAAAAAAGCGAAAAAAGGCGGAAAGAAAAAGAAGAAGAAGAAATCATCAAAGAAGAAGAAGAAAGCAGTAAAGAAGTCGTCCAAGAAGAAGGCAGCGGGCCGCAAGCAAAAAGCCGCCAAGAAAAAGGCTAAGCCCGTTAAACCTGTGGCCAGCACTGCGGGAGCAATGACGACGGATCGTTTTGGTCCGGCGTCTACCGTCGCGATTCCAGGCGCGAGAACCGCGCTGAATCCGGCGGCCGCGTGGCCGTTTCCAACCGGATCCCGGCCGTAACCGGGGTTTGAGCGGGAATGTGGCGGGGGGCGCAAGCCCCCCGCCAGGCCCTCGAAGCACTGCGGACCGCCTCCGTCAATGGGGCGTTACTCAAAGGCTGAGGCTGGTCCGCGCGCTTCACTTGATCCCGGCCGGGATTCGGCCAGGGTCAACTTCAAGTTCGCATTTTACCGACCCGGCCAGTCCGTGACTGCAGTGGTTCACGAGGCGAGGCGAATGGATATTGCAATGCAATATAAAAATCTCAGGAAATGTCAGAACACGTTGACATTATTGTGGAATTTCACCTATGATGCCGAATATTGCGACGCAGCAAATCCTGTAACACGGGCGCAGGGCGGCCGGCGGCCAGTGCAAGGGGGACCATCATGCAGGGAATCGAGAATCTGAACCGGCTGTTTTCGCTCGCGCGCAGCATGCTGGCCCTGGTCGGGCTGGCGGCCGTCCTGGCGGTTGCGCTGCCGGTGCCGCGCGATGCGTTGCTCAGGCAGGCGGCCGCGCTGGTGCATACCGCCGAAGCCGTCGTAGGCACGGTCTCCGCCACGGGCCCGATCCAGGACGTCGCGGCCGAGTCGTCCCAGGAGCGCGAGCAGCGCGCGGTGGCGGAATTCATCGCGCGGCGCTACCGGGTGTCCGAAGAGGCCGCGGCGGGTTTCGTCGCCACCGCCTACCGCGCGGGGAGCGAATATTCGGTTGACCCGCTGCTGATCCTGGCGGTGATGGCAATCGAGTCGCGCTACAACCCGGTGGCCGAAAGCTCGATGGGCGCCAGGGGCCTGATGCAAATCATGCCGCGGTACCACTTGGACAAGCTGGTGGAGCATGGCGGCGAGCGGGCGCTGCTCGAGCCCGAGGTCAATATCCAGGTCGGTGCCCGCATTCTGCGGGAGTACCTGCGCCGCTTCGGCGAGACCGAAACCGCGCTGCAGATGTACGCCGGCGCGCTCGACGAACCCACCGCGCAGTATTCCGGCAAGGTGTTGGCCGAAAAGACCCGCCTGCTGCAGGTGCTGGCGCGGTCTCGCCGCCAGGCCTGAGAGCCTGTTAGAGTGGGCCTCCGCCCGGAGGCCCGCGTGAATCTGCTTTGCGCCGCGTCCCGTTCGCGTGCCCTGTTGGGTGCGCTGCTGCTGGCCCTGGCCTGCGCCGCGCCGGCGCAGCTGCTGGACGGCGACGAGGTGAGCGCAATGCGCCGGGTAATCGACGCGCAACTGGCGGCTTTCGCGCGCGACGACCATGAAGGTGCGTTTTCGCTGGCCTCGCCGGGGATCCGCGAGCGCTTCGTCACTGCCGACACCTTCGTGCGCATGGTGCGCGAGCAATATGCGGTGGTGTATCGCCCCGCCTCACGCACCTTCTTCAAGCCGGTGGTGGAGGAAGGAACGGTGATCTTCCCGGTGCAGCTGAGCGATCGTGCCGGGCAAGTTTGGCTGGCGCTCTACACCATGCAGCGGGTGGGCGCCGAGTGGCGGGTCGCCGGCTGCCAACTGGTGCCGGGCGCCGCAGCCTCGACCTAACGCAGAGAGGCGCAGTAGCCGGCGATGTGCGCCGCGGCCTCCTCGAGCTCGCCCAGGCTGCGCGTATAGGCGAAACGCAGGCAATGCCGTGTGCCGTTGGCGCCGAAGTCCAGGCCCGGGGTTGCCGCCACCCCGACCTGCTCGAGCATTTCCAGCGCGAAGCGCTTCGCGTCGCCGCCGAAGGCCGCGCAATCCACGTAAGCGTAGAAGGCGCCCGAGGGATGCGCCGGCAGCGCGAGCCCGGCGCGCTCGAGCGCCGGCACCAGGAAATCGCGCCGCTGCCTGAATTCCAGCCGCCGCTCCTCGAGCAGCCGCAGCGTCGCCGGTTCGAACGCGGCGAGCGCGGCGTACTGGGCGGGGCTCGGCGCGCAGATGTAGAAGTGCTGCGCCAGCTTCTCGAAGTCGCGCACGCGCGCTTCGGGCAGCACCACCCAGCCCAGGCGCCAGCCGGTCATGCAGAAATACTTCGAGAAGCTGTTGACCAGGACCACTTCGCCCGGCAGGCCGAGCGCGCTCGTGACCGGCGCGTCGTACGCCAGGCCCTGGTAGATCTCGTCCGCGATCAGCACGCCGCCGCGTTCGGCGACGAACCGCGCGATGCGCTCCAGTTCGGCGCGTGCGATCGTCGTGCCGGTAGGGTTGGAAGGCGAACCGATCACCAGCGCCCTGGTGCGCGCTCGCCAGGCCGCGCGCACCATGTCGAGCGTGGGCTGAAACGCGGTTTGCGGGGTCAGCGGGAGCGCTTGCGCCACGCCCTCAAAGGCGCGCACGAGATGCCGGTAACCCGGATAGCCTGGATCCGGCACCAGCACCTCGTCGCCCGGGTCCACGTACAGTGCGAGCGCGAGCAGCAGCCCGCCCGAGGCGCCCGGCGTGATGGCGATGCGCGCAGCGTCCAGCGCAACGCCGGACTGGCGCGTGGCCCACGCCGCGATCAACTCGCGCAACGACGCCAGCCCCAGCGTCGCGGTATAGGCGGTGCGGCCATCGCGCAGCGCGCGCACGCCGGCTTCAACCACGGCTGGCGGCGCGGTGAAGTCGGGCTCGCCGATTTCCATGTGGATCACGCGCCGGCCAGCCGCCTCGAGCGCCTGCGCGCGTGCGAGCACGTCCATCACCTGGAAGGATTCGATCTGTGCGGCGCGGCGCGCCGCTAGAATGCGGGGAAGGTTCAAGGCGCTTGCCGGTTGCTGCCGCGGATTATACGAACAGGTTGCTATAATTTTTCCCCGGAGTCGAGGAGGCAGTGGTGGACGAGCAGCTCAAGCAGAACGCACTCGAATACCACCGCCTGCCGCGCCCCGGGAAGATCTCGATCCTCCCCACCAAGCAGCTCACCAACCAGCGCGACCTGGCCCTGGCCTATACGCCCGGCGTCGCCGCGGCCTGCGAGGAGATCGCGCGCGATCCGGCGCAGGCGATGCAGCTTACTTCGCGCGCCAACCTGATCGCGGTGATCACCAACGGCACCGCGGTGCTCGGTCTCGGGGCGATCGGCCCGCTGGCTGCCAAGCCGGTGATGGAGGGCAAGAGCGTGCTGTTCAAGAAGTTCGCCGGCATCGACTGCTTCGACATCGAAGTGAACGAGCGCGACCCGGACAAGCTGGTCGAGATCATCGCCAGCCTGGAACCGACCTTCGGCGGCATCAACCTGGAGGACATCAAGGCGCCGGAATGCTTCATCGTCGAGAGGAAACTGCGCGCACGCATGAAGATCCCGGTGTTCCACGACGACCAGCACGGCACCGCAATCACCGTCGGCGCCGCGGTGCTCAACGGGCTCAAAGTGGTCGGCAAGGACCTCGCCAAGGTGAAACTGGTCGCCTCGGGCGCGGGCGCCGCGGCGCTTGCCTGCCTCGACCTGCTGGTGAAGATGGGCATGCCGGTGGCCAACATCCCCGTCACCGACATCAAGGGCGTGGTGTACCGCGGCCGCAAGGAAGAGATGGACCCGGACAAGGAGCGCTATGCGAAGGACACCGGGTCGCGCAAGCTCGATGAGGTGATCGCCGGCGCCGATGTGTTCCTGGGCTTGTCCGCGGGCGGCGTGCTGACCGCTGCGATGGTGAAGAAGATGGCCGAGCGGCCGTTGATCCTGGCGCTCGCCAATCCGGAGCCGGAGATCCGCCCGGAACTGGCCAAGGCGGCGCGGCCGGACTGCGTCATCGCCACCGGGCGCTCGGATTATCCGAACCAGGTGAACAACGTGCTGTGCTTTCCGTTCATTTTCCGTGGCGCGCTCGACGTCGGCGCCACCACCATCAACACCGAGATGGAGCTCGCCGCGGTGCGGGCCATCGCCGAGCTGGCGCAGGCCGAGACCGCGGAGCAGGTGGCGCGCGCCTACAACATCGAGTCGATCAGCTTCGGCCCCGAGTACCTGATCCCGCGGCCGTTCGACCCGCGCCTCATCGCGCGCGTTGCGCCGGCGGTGGCCAAGGCCGCGATGGACTCCGGCGTGGCCACGCGGCCGATCGCCGACCTGGATGCCTACCGCGAATCCCTGTCGCAGTTCGTCTACCACTCGGGCCTGATCATGAAGCCGCTGTTCGCGGCGGCGAAGACCTCGCCCAAGCGCGTGGTCTACGCGGAGGGCGAGGATGAGCGCGTGCTGCGCGCGGTGCAGATCGTGGTGGACGAGGGGCTCGCGCTGCCGATGCTGATCGGCCGGCCGCAAGTGCTCGAGCAGAGGATCGAGCGCCTCGGGCTGCGCATCAAGGCGGGCCGCGAGTTCCAGCTGGTGAACCCGCAGTTCGACCCGCGCTACCGCGACTATTGGAGCAGCTATCATAAGCTGGTCGAGAGGAAGGGCGTCTCGCCCGAGTACGCCAAGCTGGAGATGCGCCGCCGCCACACGCTCATTGGCGCGATGCTCATGTTCAAGGGCGAGGCCGACGGCATGCTGTGCGGCACCTTCGGCACGCACGCGCTGCACCTGCACTACATCGACCAGGTGATCGGCCTGCAGCCGGGCACGCACCATTACGCAGCGATGAACGCGCTGGTGCTGCCCAACCGCACGGTGTTCATCTGCGACACCTACGTCACGCCCGATCCGGACGCCGAGCACATCGCCGAGATGACCATCCTCGCCGCGGAGGAAGTGCGGCGCTTCGGCATCGTTCCCAAGGTGGCGTTGCTCTCGGCGTCCAATTTCGGCTCGATCGAGCTGCCGTCCGCGCGCAAGATGCAGCGCGCGCTCGCCTTGCTGCATGAGCGCGCACCGCAGCTGGAAGTCGAGGGCGAGATGCACGGCGATGCCGCGCTGTCGGAGGAAATCCGTTTGCAGGTGTTCCCGAACTCGCGCTTCAAGGGGCAGGCCAACCTGCTGATCATGCCGACGCTCGACGCGGCCAACATCGCTTTCAACCTGCTGAAGACCGCGGCCGGCGACGGTGTCACTATCGGCCCGATCCTGCTCGGCGCGGCGCGCGCGGCGCATATCCTTACGCCCTCGGCCACCGTGCGGCGCATCGTCAACATGACTGCCCTCACCGTAGTCGACGTCAACGCCCCGCGCGCCGGCGTCGAGCCGAGCCTGTTCTAGCCGGCACGCTTCATGGCAAACGAAGCGAGCGCCGGCAATCTGGCGCAAATTCCTGCTCGCCGCGCCAAGCCGCGCGCCGGCCTGGTGCTGACCGGGGGCGGCGCGCGCGCCGCCTACCAGGTGGGCGTGGTGAAGGCGGTGCGCGACGTTCTCGGCAATCCGGTGAAGAACCCGTTCCCGATCCTGTGCGGCACCTCGGCGGGCGCGATCAACGCCACCACGCTGGCGGTGTTCGCCGACGACTTTACGCGAGCAGTGGGCAAGCTGCTCGAGGTGTGGGAGAACATGCACTGCTCCCAGGTCTATCGCACCGACTTTCCGAGCATCCTGAAGAGCGCCGCGCGCTGGCTCGGCGCAATGATGTGGATCTCGCGCGACAGCCCGGTATCGCTGCTCGACAACAGCCCGCTGAGGCAGATGCTCGAGAAGACCATGCCTTTCGAGCGAATTCAGCAGCACATCGATTCCGGCGCCCTGTACGCGATAAGCGTCACAGCTTCCGGCTATACCTCCGGCCAGAGCGTGTCCTTCTTCCAGGGCGGCTCCGGGCTGGAAGGCTGGGAGCGCAACCAGCGCATCGGTGCGGCGGTGATGCTGAAGATCGAGTACCTGCTCGCCTCTGCCGCGCTGCCCTTCATCTTCCCGGCAGTCAAGGTGCACCGCGAGTATTTCGGTGACGGCTCGATGCGCCAGATCGCGCCGGTGAGCCCGGCGCTGCACCTGGGCGCCGACCGCGTGCTGATTGTCGGCACCGGCCGCCAGACGGTGGAGCAGGCGCGTGCGCGCTCGAATGTCTACCCGTCGCTGGCGCAGGTCGCCGGCCACGCGCTCAACTCGATCTTCCTCGACAGCCTGGCGGTGGACATCGAGCGGCTGGAGCGCATCAACCGCACCGTGCAACTGATCCCGCGCGACAAGCTGGAGGATTCGAACATCATGCTGCGCCCGGTGAAGGTGCTGTACATCACGCCCTCGCAGCCGATCGAGCGCATCGCTTCGCGCTTCATCCACGAGCTGCCGCGCAGCGTGCGCTTCATACTGCGCCCGACCGGCGCGCTGTCGCGCTCTGGCTCAAACCTGGCGAGCTACCTGCTGTTCGAGGAACCGTTCTGCCGCGCACTCATCGACCTGGGGTACCAGGACACCATCGGCCGCGAGGCCGAGGTGAAGGAATTTTTCTCGGAATCCTGAGGCCACCCATGTCCGAACACATCCCGCAGGACCCGTTGGAGATGTTCCGCCGCTTGTGGGGCCCGCTCGGGCTTCCAGTCCCCGGCATGGCGATGCCGACCATCGACCCCAAAGAGGTCGAAAAGCGCGTCGCCGACCTCAAATCGGTCGAAGCGTGGCTCGCGATGAACCTCAACATGGTGCGTTTTGCCATCCAGGGTCTGGAAGTGCAGCGCGCGGCGCTGGTGGCAATGCGCAGCGGCACCGGCGAAGCCGCGCTGGCCGAGCTCGCCGCGGTTGGCGCCAATTCCGCTGCCAGCAGCATGCTGTGGCCGTGGGCCGTGATGCAGCAGGCGATGTCCACCAACGTGCCCGCCGCCGCCGTCGAGCCGGCCGCGCCCGATAAACCCATGGAATGAACGCAGTTCAACCAGGAGCAGACTGAAATGATCAAGGCAGTGAGATTCCACAAGACCGGCGGACCCGAAGTCCTGCAGTACGAGGACGTGCAAGTGGGCGAGCCGGGGCAGGGCCAGGCGCGCATCCGCCACACCGCGATCGGCGTCAACTTCGTCGACACCTACCAGCGCTCCGGCCTGTACCCGATGCCGCTGCCCGCCACCGCGGGCAACGAGGGCGCCGGCGTGGTCGAAGCCGTGGGCTCGGGGGTTACGTCGGTGAAGGCCGGCGACCGCGTTGCTTACACCGGCCAGATCGGGTCCTATTGCGGGCAGCGCCTGTTGCCGGCGGACAGGCTGGTGAAGATTCCCGAGGGCATCAGCGACGAGCAGGCCGCCTCGATGATGCTCAAAGGCATGACAGTGCACTACCTGATCCACCGCACCTACGCGGTAAAGGCGGGAGACACGGTGCTGTGGCATGCCGCCGCAGGCGGCGTAGGCCTCATCGCTTGCCAGTGGCTCAAGGCGCTCGGCGCCACCGTCATCGGCACCGTGGGCTCGGAAGAAAAAGCGAAGCTCGCCAAGGCGCACGGCGCCGACCACGTCATCAACTACAGCACGGAGAACTTCGTCGAGCGCGTCAAGGCGATCACCGGCGGCAAGGGCGTGCCGGTGGTGTACGACTCGGTGGGCAAGACGACCTGGGAGGGGTCGCTGGATTGCCTGCGCCCGCTGGGCATGTGGGTGAGCTTCGGCAACGCCTCCGGGCCCGTGCCCCCGCTCAATACCGGCATTCTGGCGCCGAAGGGCTCTTTGTTCCTGACCCGCCCCACGCTGGCGACCTACACGGCGTCGCGCGCGGACCTGGAGATGACCTCGAAAGCGTTGTTCGACGTCGTCAGGTCGGGCAAGGTGAAGATCGAGATTACCGCGCGCTACAAACTCGCCGACGCGGCGCAGGCGCATCGCGACCTGGAAGGCCGCAAGACCACCGGTTCGGTGATCCTGCTGCCGTAAGGTGGGCCAACGGCCCACCGTACGTTGTAAGGCGGGCCCTGGCCCGCCAACGAAAACGCCGCCCGCGGGCGGCGTTTTCTATTCCTGGGCCGTTGGCCCAGGCTACTTGAGGCCGAGGATACCCTTGGCCTTTTTCAGGGACGCCTCGGAATCGGCGTGCTTGCCCGCCTTGTGCGAGGCTTCGCCGTCGGCGCGCAGCTTTTTCACGTCCGTCATTTGCGCGGCGCTCAGTTTGGC
>CAZVZV010000071.1:0-1770 GCA_964631735.1 uncultured Enterobacteriaceae bacterium | reverse complement strand
CGGTGAACCGACTCAGCTCAAGCTGGCCGCGGCCTGCTCATCCGCTCGACGATATCCGGCGGAACAAAGTTGACCAGCTCGGTCTTGTCGGCCTCGACGAGTTCGATATAGCGCTTGACCACCTCGGTCGGATCCATCTGCCCGACGGTAATGCGCTGCACCAGCGAATCCATGGCCGCCACGTCCTCGGGCGCGGCGGTCTTGCGGTCGAACCACGCGCCGGGGTCGTTCGCCATACGATCGTTGAAACCGGTCGCGTACGGGCCCGGGTTGATGAGAGCGACGTCTACTCCGAAGGACGTCAGCTCTGCGCGCAGGGCCGTTCCGAATGCCTGGATCGCGTGCTTGGTCATCGTATACGGCCCGGATCCAACCCCCGCGCGCACGCCGCCGATCGAGGACACGATCAGGATCCGTCCGGCGCGCTTTTTCCGCATCGCCTGCGCGACGCGCTGCGTGATGGCGAAGGTGCCAAAGACATTGACCTCAAACACCGCACGCAGCCGCTCCAGCGGAATCAGCGAAAGGGGGCCGGTCTGGCCGATGGCGGCATTGGCGATGAAGACATCGAGATCCCATTGGTCGATCTTGACCACATCATTGGCCTTGGTGATGTCAAGCTTGACGACGGTCAGCTTCGGTTCGTCAGCCGAGAGCTCGACCGCCTGCTGATCGTTCAGCACGGCCGCAATCACTTTGTGGCCGCGCCGGGCGAGCTGGATGGCGGCGTCGCGGCCGAAGCCGCTTCCGGCACCGGTAATGAGGACGGTCTTGGGCATGACTTCTCCTGATCGTTTTAACCAATGGTCGCATGATCGCCATCATGTTTTCATTTGGCGCAGCGGAAGCCGATGTTGTGATGGCCAGAGGCAGGATTGCGCGACAGCGAGCGACCGCGCTGCGTGGTCGTGATCTCATCGGCCGGCGAGCCATGCCCGCCGCCGCGCGTGCCGCGCACCGGTCCGGCAGCGGGTTCCTCGCGCCCGTCGCGGGCTTCGTAGGGGTAGGAGCGGTAAGCGCTGGATACCCATTGCCACGCGTTGCCTGCCATGTCGCGCACGCCGTAGGGGCTTGCGCCAGCGGGAAAGCTGCCGACCGGAGCGGTCTCGAACCGGCCGGCGGCAAACTGCGCGCGGGTGCGGTCGGGCGCCGCGTTTCCCCAGGGATACCGCCTGCCGTCAGTTCCGCGCGCTGCCTTTTCCCACTCGGCCTCGGCCGGCAACCGCTTGCCGCGCCAGGCGCAGTAATCGCGCGCCCCGGCCCAGGCAACCTCGACGACGGGATGCTGCTCGTAGCCCTTGTCGGCCACCCATCTGGCGCCGATGCGGTGGATCCGCGCATCCGCGTCGTCGTAATCGAACAGCCGCTCGCCCTGCGTGCTAAACGCGCCCACCGCATTCAGGAATTCAGCGAACTGTGCGCTGGTCACGGGGAAGCGATCAATGCGGAATTCCGGCAGATTGACCCGATGCGCGGGCCGCTCATCGGGCGGCCCGGTGTCGGCTCCCATGGTGAACGCTCCGGCCGGGATCGTCACCATGTCGTCACCCGCGGCGGGCTGCACAGGCCTCGCGTTGTCCGCGATGGCAAGCGTCAGCAGCGCGGCCAGCACGCTCACGAAACGGATCTTCACGCGTCGCACGCTCATTTACCGCTCGAAACTTCGGCTCCACCGAGTGCGGCGGCAACGCGATCGGCCGATTCCAAGCCGGGCAGGCTGCGCAGCCAGGTGAGCTGGCGCTTGGCGAGCTGGCGCGTGGCGGCGATGCC
>CAZVZV010000070.1:0-1377 GCA_964631735.1 uncultured Enterobacteriaceae bacterium | reverse complement strand
TTGCCACGGCCGCTGCCGGCGCTGATGAACGGCGACGAGCGGCTCGCGTTTACCCAGACCTGGCTGTTTGATTACGACGGGCGTTTCCGCTTGCGCACGCTCTCGCTGCCGCAGGCGGAGCTGGTGGAGGAGCTTTAGCGGCGGCACGCATGCCAGTGCTGAATCGCGACGAGGTCCGTGCGGCTCCCTTCCCGGGCAACGTACCGGCGGCGCTGCGGGAGGCGCTCGACGGCGCCTGCGCGGCGCACTACCGCGTGGCCGACAACGCGTTCGACTACCGGCGCTTCGCGAATTCCCCCGAATACGAGACACTGCGCGCGGTCGCGCGCGCCTTGGCGGGGTTCGACTGTGCCACGCTCGGCGTGGGCAAGCGCCTGTCGTTCTGGCTCAATGTGTACAACGCGCTGGTGCTGCACGCAGTGGTCGCGCGGGGGGCGGACGCCGGCGTGCGCGCTATGAGCGGCTTCTTTTCCGACTCGCGCTACGTGGTCGGCGGGCACGAGTTCTCCCTCGACCAGATCGAGCACGGGCTGCTGCGGGCCAATGCGCCGCGCCTGCGCGTCGGCGCGAAGCCTCTGCCCGCCGGCGACCCCCGCCTCGCGCTGGCGCCTTTCATGTTCGACGAGCGAGTGCATTTCGCCATGTATTCAGCTTGCCGGTCCTCTCCGCGCCCGAGGGCCTACGCCGCCGAAGGGTTCGGCGCCAAGCTGGAGGAGGCCGCGTGCGCCTATATTGCGGCGCACGCACGGGTCGCCGACGGCGGGGCGACGCTCATCGTGCCCAAGCTTTTCGACTGGTACGGCGTGGATTTCGGGGGTACCAGCGGGGTGCGCGAGTTCGTCATTGCGCGCCTGCACCGCGACGAAGACATCGACGCCGTGGACCGCCACGGCGGTCGCGTGCGCCTGCGCTACGCCGATTTCGACTGGACGCTGAACGCCGCCTAGCGGCGCGTGTCCTCGAGAATCATGCGCGCGCCCTTCTCGGCGATCGCGTAGGTCGGCGCGTTGGTGTTTCCCGAAGTGATGCGCGGCATGATCGAAGCATCCACCACGCGCAGGCGCCCGATGCCACGCACGCGCAACCGCTCGTCCACCACCGCCAGCGCGTCCTGGCCCATCTTGCAGGTGCCGATGGGGTGGAAGATGGTGGTGCCCAGCTCGCCCGCCGCCTTTTCGAGTTCCTCTGCGGACTGGATTGAGGGCCCTGGTCGAAACTCCTCCGGCCGGTACTTCGCGAGCGCCTTGGCCGCCATGATGCGGCGCGTGTAGCGCATCCCGTCTACCGCCACCTTGCGGTCCTCCGGCGTGGACAGATAGTTCAGCTTGATCTCGGGGTAGGTCGCTGCGTCTTTGGACCGGATGCGCACCCACCCGC
>CAZVZV010000069.1:0-20119 GCA_964631735.1 uncultured Enterobacteriaceae bacterium | reverse complement strand
GCTCGCGGCACATCCAGCTCCGCGATCGTCTGCGCCTGGATGCGGTCGAACTTGCGCGTGTATTCGAGCACCGCCACGTCGCCGCGTTTCCTCACGTCGGCGATGATGGCTCGCGTGGTGGCCTCCACCGCATCGTCCTGCGTGGCCTCGTAGCGCGTCAGGCGCTCCAACTCGGCGTCGAAGCCCGCGCTTGCCGTAGAAAGGCGCCGCAGCTTCACGCGCGCGTCGCCCTGGCGAAACCATCGATCAGCGGCTGCAACTGCGCTCGCCGGGTTTTCAGCGCCGCCTGGTTGACGATGAGGCGCGCCGACACCGGCATGATTTCCTCTACCGCCTCGAGCTTGTTCGCCTTGAGCGTCCTGCCGGTCGAGACCAGGTCCACGATCGCGTCGGCCAGCCCCAGGATCGGCGCCAGCTCCATCGAGCCGTAGAGCCGGATCAGGTCTACGTGCACGCCCTTGGCTGCGAAGAACGCGCGCGTGGTCTGCAGATACTTAGTGGCGACGCGCAGGCGCGCGCCTTGTTGTACCGCGCCGGCGTAGTCGAAGCCCTTGCGCACCGCGACCATCATGCGACATCGGGCGATGCCGAGATCGAGCGGTTGGTAAAGACCCTCGCCGCCGTGCTCTGCGAGTACATCCTTGCCGGCGATGCCGAGGTCGGCGGCGCCGTGCGCGACGTAGGTCGGCGTGTCGGCGGCGCGCACGATGATCAGGCGCACGTCGCGGCGCGCCGTAGGGATGACCAGCTTGCGGGAGCGCTCCGGGTCTTCCTTAGGACTCAAGCCGGCGCGCGCGAGCAGCGGCCCCGTCTCCTCGAGGATCCGTCCTTTGGACAGCGCGATGCCGATGCCGGTCATGGTGCAAATGAAAAAAGGCCCCGAAGGGCCCCTCCAACTTGATTCGGGTGGGGATTTTACCGCACCCGGGCGATCTTGGCGCCGAGGCTGGAGAGCTTGTGCTCAAGGGCCTCGTAGCCGCGGTCCAGGTGATAGATGCGGTCGATCAGCGTCTCGCCTTGAGCGATCAGTCCGGCGACCACCAGGCTGGCCGAGGCGCGCAGGTCGGTGGCCATCACTCTTGCGCCCTGCAGGCGCTCGACGCCCTTCACCACCGCTGTCTTGTCGTGGATCGAGATGTCCGCACCCAGCCGCTGCAATTCGAGCGCGTGCATGAAGCGGTTCTCGAAGATGGTCTCCGTGATCTGCCCGGTGCCACTGGCGATGCAGTCGAGCGCCATGAACTGCGCCTGCATGTCGGTTGCGAGGCCGGGGTAGGGAGCAGTGCTCAGGCTCACCGCCCGCGGCCGCCCCGCCATTTCGATCAGGATGCTGTCCTCCGTCACGGCAATATCCGCCCCCGCCTCGCGCAGCTTCTCCAGGGTCGCGCTGAGCGTCTGCGGCGCCGCGTGCGTCAGCCGGAGCTTGCCGCCGGTCGCCGCGGCGGCGGCGAGATAAGTCCCGCTCTCGATTCGATCGGGCATCACGCGGTGCTTCGCGCCCGAGAGCGAACCCACCCCTTCGATACGGATGACGTCGGTTCCCGCGCCTTCGATTCTTGCGCCCATCGCCTTGAGGCAATTCGCCAGGTCAACCACCTCGGGTTCGCGCGCTGCGTTCGCCAGCTCGGTCGTGCCCTCGGCGAGGCAGGCCGCCAGCATCAGGTTCTCGGTGCCGGTCACGGTGACGACGTCCATGACGATGCGCGCGCCTTTCAGCCGTTTGGCGCTGGCGTTCATGTAGCCATGCTCCACGGTGATCACCGCGCCCATCGCCTGCAGCCCCTTCACATGCTGGTCTACCGGGCGCGCGCCGATGGCACAGCCGCCGGGCAGCGACACCTTGGCGCGGCCGCAGCGGGCGAGCAGCGGCCCCAGCACCAAGACGGATGCGCGCATGGTCTTCACCAGCTCGTAGCCGGCAACCGGATCCTTGATCTGCGCTGCGTGCAACCGCAAGTGGCCGTCGGCTTGCGGCCCAACTTCCACGCCCATCAGGCCAAGCAGCTTCGCCATAGTGCGCACGTCCATCAGCCGCGGCACGTTGTCCAGCGCGAGCGGCTGGTCGGTCAGCAGCGCCGCGCACATGATCGGCAGCGCAGCGTTCTTCGCGCCCGAGATGCGCACCTCGCCGGAGAGCGGCCGCCCTCCGGTGATCAGCAGCTTATCCACCAGCAGCAAGCTCTTCGGGAGTCAGGGTCTTCATCGACAAGGCGTGGACCTCTTCGCGCATGCGGTCACCGAGCGCCGCGTACACCAGTTGGTGGCGCTGGATGCGGCTCTTGCCGGCGAAGGCATTCGACACCACCAGCGCCTGGAAGTGCTGGCCGTCGCCGGCCACGTCGACGCGCTCGCAGGCGAGTCCCGCCCTGATGCCCTTCTCTATGCTTTCCGGAGTAACCATTGTTCTAAAAGGTTTAAAAAAAAGGGGTCTGACCCTATTTTAGGTCCTGAGCTTGTAGCCGGAGCGCAGTAGCCAGAGCGTGGCCGCGGACAGGAGTGCGAAGCTCAGCGCGACTACGGCCAGGCTGGCTGCCGGCGCCACGTCGGAGGCGCCGAAGAAACCGTAACGAAAACCGTCGATCATGTAGAAGAAGGGATTCAGGTGCGAGATCTGCTGCCACACCGGCGGCAGCGTGTGGATCGAGTAGAACACGCCCGAGAGCATGGTCAGCGGCAGCACGAGGAAGTTCTGGAATGCCGCGATCTGGTCGAACTTGTCCGCCCAGATGCCGGCGAGCAATCCCAGCACTCCAAGCAGTCCGCTGCCCAAGAGGGCAAAAGCCAGCGCCCACAGTGGCGCCTCGAGCCGCAGTTCGACGAACCACAGCGTGACCGCCAGCACGCCCGCGCCCACCACCAGACCGCGCGCGACGGACGCCAGCACGTAGGCGCCGAAGAACTCGAGGTGCGAGATCGGCGTCACCAGCACGAACACCAGGTTGCCGGTGATCTTGGACTGGATCAGGCTCGAAGCGCTGTTGGCAAAGGCGTTCTGCAGGATGCTCATCATCACCAGCCCGGGCACCAGGAACGCGCTATAGGGCACGCCCTCGAACACGCGCACGTGCGCGCCCAGGGCCTGCGCGAAGATCACCAGGTAGAGCAACGCGCTCAGCACCGGACCGGCCACCGTCTGGAAAGCGACCTTCCAGAAGCGCAGCAGCTCCTTGTACAGCAGCGTGTGGAATCCGGTCACGGTCAGTGGCGCTGCATGATGCGCAGAAAAACGTCCTCAAGGTCGGCCGGATGCGGGCCGGCAAAGCTCGCCAGCAGGTTGCTGGTGGAGTCGAGCGCCACGATGCGCCCCGCCTTGAGCATGGCGATGCGCTGGCAATGCTCCTCGGCTTCCTCCAGATAGTGCGTGGTCAGCACGACGGTGTGACCGTCGCGATTGAGCCGTGTCACGAACTGCCAAAGCCCTTGGCGCAGCTCGACGTCCACGCCCGCGGTGGGTTCATCCAGCACGATCACCGGCGGCTTGTGCACCAGCGCCTGCGCCACCAGCACGCGCCGCTTCATGCCGCCGGAGAGCGATCGCATGTTGGCGTCGGCCTTGCCGGTGAGATCGAGGTGGTGCATCACCTCGTCGATCCAGGCATCGTTGCCGCGCAGGCCAAAATAGCCCGACTGGATGCGCAGCGTCTCGCGCACCGTGAAGAACGGATCGAACACCAGTTCCTGCGGTACCACGCCGAGCATGCGCCGGGCGCGGCGATAGTCGGCGAGCACGTCCGCGCCCATCACCGACACGCCGCCGGCATTCGCACGCGACAGCCCCGCGATGATGCTGATCAGCGTGGTCTTGCCGGCGCCATTGGGGCCGAGCAGCCCGAAAAACTCGCCCTGACGCACCTCGAGCGAGACCCCGGCAAGCGCCTGCAGCGCGCCGTAGCGCTTCTCGACCTGGCGGACGTCGATGGCGGGGATCAGTGTTGCGCGTCTTGCGGCAGGAGCTGCGCCACGCCGTAGAGCTGCGCCAGCGTGACCAGGCCTTGCGGCAGGCGGGTAAATGACAGCGCGCGGCCGCGGCCCTGCGCCTCGCGCACGCAAGACAGGAGCAGCGCCAGCAGCGACGAGTCGAGCTCGGTGACTTCGCCGAGGTCCACTGCGCTCACGCCGTCGGCGAGCGCAGCGTGCGCCTGCTCCAACAGGCCGGCGACATTGGCAAGCGTGACCGGTCCGCTGAGGTACAGGCGCTCGCCGTCGCGGCGGATCATTTCTTTCCCGCCCCGGCCACCGGACTGCTGGCGGCCTTGTTCTTGGCCTCGAGCGCCTTGATCAGGCCGTCGACGCCGCCCTCGCGCACCAGGTTGGCGAAGTCGGTGCGGTAGTTGACCACCAGGCTGATGCCGGCCACGCGCACGTCGTAGCACTTCCAGCCGCGCACCGTCTTCTCCATGTCGTACTCGAGGTCCACCGGCTGAGCGCCCGACTGCATCACGCGCACCAGCACCGTGACGTCGGTGTCGGTCGGCTTCATGCGCAGCGGCCGGAAGACGAACTTCTGGTCGCGGAACGAGTTGAGCGAGCTTGCATAGGTGCGCGTGAGCAGGCCGCGGAATCCCTCGACCAGGCGCTTCTTCTGCTCGGGGGTCGCTTTCTGCCAGGCCGGCCCCACGGCGAGCGCGGTCATGCTGCCGAAGTTGAAGTGCGGCAGCGCCTTCTGCTCGATCAGGGCGATGGTCTTGTCCCGGTCGCCCGCCTGCAGGTCCTTGTCCTGCGCGACGCTCGCCTGGATCTCAAGCATCACGCTCTTCACCAGCTCGTCGGGCGGCGTGTCCTGCGCTCCCGCCGTCGCGGCAAATGCGAGCGCGGCGCACGCGAACCAGTTCCTCATGTCATGCCTCCTTGTCACTCTGCCGGGCGCGGCTCGCGCGGCGGGTTGCCGTCGTAGATCAGGCTGCGCCGGCGCTGCAGGTAAGCGTCGCGCAGGAACACGTAGCGGTCCAGCGCCGCCGTGTCGAGCACGCGGCTGGCGTCGAGCAGGTCGGTGCGCTTGCTGAGAAAGCGGGTGGCAATCAGCGAATTGCGCAGCGCGATGGGCCGGGCGCGCACCACCGGGTCGGTTTCCCAGTCGAGCACCAGGCCGGCGCTGTCTCGCAGCGTGTAGGGGCCGAAGAACGGCAGCACCAGGTAGGGACCGTCGCCCACGCCCCAAACGGCAAAGGTCTGCCCGAAGTCCTCGTTGTGCTTCTCCAGCCCCATCTCGCTCGCCACATCGTTGATGCCCAGTAAGCCGAACACGGTGTTGAAAGCGACGCGCCCCAAGTCGTTGAGCGCGTCGAGCGGCTTGCCTTGCAGCAGGTTGTTCAGGGTGTTAAAAACGTCGTCGATGTTGGAGAAGAAATTGCGCACCATGCCGCGCAACAGGTCGGGCGCCACCGCCTTGTAGGCGCGCGACACCGGCTTCATCACCGCCTCGTCCAGGCCGTCGTTGAACGCGTACATGGCCCGATTGAATCCCTCGAGCGGGTCGCGCGGATCGGTGGCAGTGGTCGCGCAGCCTGCGGCGGCAAGCAAGCTGAGCGCCATCGTGGCCGTGCGCAGGATCGCTTGCCGCCCGCTCATTTACCACCCTTGGCGTCGCCGCCCTCCGCGGCCTTGTTGAACAGGAACTGGCTGATCAGGTTTTCCAGCACCACCGCCGACTGCGTGAGGCGAAGCCGCCCACCGTCCTTCAGCATCGCCGCATCGCCGCCCGCCTCCAGGCCGATGTACTGCTCGCCGAGCAGGCCCGAGGTAAGGATCTTGGCCGAGGTGTCGCGCGGGAATTTGTAGCCGGCATCCAGCCTCAGCGTCGCCACCGCCTCATAGCTCTCGTTGTCGAACCGGATCTCGGCCACGCGCCCGACCACCACGCCCGCGCTCTTCACCGGTGCGCGCACTTTCAGGCCGCCGATGTTGGCGAACTTGGCCTCGACCTGGTAGGTCTGCGCGGTGGAAAAGGACGCCAGGTTGCCGACCTTCAGCGCGAGGAACAGCAGCGCGCCCAGCCCGGCGGCGACGAAGATGCCAACCCACAGGTCGATGGTGGAGCGGTTCATTTGGCGTTACCTCCGGTGAACATGAGCGCGGTGAGCACGAAGTCGAGCGCCAGGATGGCGAGTGACGAAGTCACCACGGTGCGCGTGGTCGCGCCCGACACGCCCTCGGCGGTGGGTGGCGCATCATAGCCCTCGAACACCGCGATCAGCGTGACGGCGACGCCGAATACCACGCTCTTGATGACGCCGTTCAGGATGTCGTTGCGCACGTCCACCGCGGCCTGCATTTGCGACCAGAACGCGCCCTCGTCCACGCCGATCAACACCACGCCGACGAGGTAGCCGCCGAAGATGCCTGTGGCAGAGAACAGGGCCGCCAGCAGCGGCATCGAGATCACGCCGCCCCAGAAGCGCGGCGCCACCACGCGCGCGATCGGGTCCACCGCCATCATCTCCATCGCCGAGAGCTGCTCGGTGGCCTTCATCAGGCCGATCTCGGCGGTGATCGCGCTGCCGGCGCGGCTGGCGAACAAGAGGCCCGCCACCACCGGCCCAAGCTCGCGCACCAGCGACAGCGCGACCAGGATGCCGAGCGCTTCCGAGGCGCCATAGCGCTGCAGCGTCTCGTAGCCCTGCAGCGCGAGCACCATGCCGACGAACAGGCCCGACACCATGATGATGATCAACGACAGCACGCCGGCGAAATAGACCTCGCGCAGCGTGAGGCGAAAGCGCCGGAACGCGGTGCCGGAGTACCACAGCAGATAGCCGAAGAACCGGGCGGCGTAGCCCAGTCGCCAGATGCCCGCGCTGAACGCGGCGCCCAGATGGGTAAGCGCGGCGCGCATCGCTCAGGCCGCCTGCGCCAGGCCGAGGTCGGCCGCGTAGCCCGCCGCCGGATAATGGAACGGCACCGGTCCGTCGATCTCGCCGCGCACGAACTGCTCGACGAAGGCCACCCCCGAGCGATGCACGTCGGCGGGCGTGCCCTGCGCGATGACGCGGCCATCGGCCATGAAGTACACGTAGTCCACCAGCGGCAGGGTCTCGGCGACGTCGTGCGTGACGATGATCGAGGTGGCGCCGAGGGAATCGTTCAGCTGGCGCACCAGGCGCGCGATCACACCCATCGCGATCGGGTCCAGCCCGGTGAAGGGTTCGTCATACAGGATCAGCTGCGGGTCGAGTGCGATGGCGCGTGCCAGCGCCACGCGCCGCGCCATGCCGCCGGAGAGCTCGCCCGGCATCAGCTCCGCGGCGCCGCGCAGGCCGACCGCCTCGAGCTTCATCAGCACCAGGTCGCGGATCGTGTCCTCGGGCAAGTCGGTGTGCTCGCGCATCTGGAACGCCACGTTGTCGTACACGGACATGTCGGTGAACAGGGCGCCGAACTGGAACAGCATCCCCATGCGCCGGCGCAGCGCGTAAAGCCCGTCGCGGTCGAGCTCGCCGGTCACCTGCCCGAGTACCTGCGCGCGTCCGCTGCCGGGCAGCAGCGCCGCGGCGATGATCCTGAGCAGCGTGGTCTTGCCGCAACCCGACTGGCCCATGATGGCGACCACCTTGCCGCGTGGGATGCTCAGCCGGATGCCGTGCAGCACCGGCCGCCGGTCGTAGGCGAACGTGAGGTCCTCGATGTGGACGATGGCGGGATCTGCCAAGGGGGTGCGAACGGCGGCGAAAGCGGTGATTTTACTCGACGCGCAGGCCGGTCCCCGTTTCCAATATAGTAAGGGTGTGGACAGAGCGGTCTCCAGTGCTGCGGTGCGCGTTGCGGGTTTGGTCAAACGCTTCGGCAGCCGCGAGGCGCTGGGCGGCGTCGACCTCGAGGTGACCCCGGGCGAGGCCTTCGGCCTGGTCGGCGCCAACGGCGCCGGCAAGACCACGTTGATCAAGTGCATGCTCGATTTCTGCGCGGCGGACGCCGGCAGCGTGGAGATCTTCGGCGTGGCAAGCGGCGAGGCGCACGCGCGCGCGCGCCTGTCCTACGTGCCCGAACGTTTCCTGCCGCCGCACTACCTGCGCGGTCGCGAGTTTCTCCAACTCACTGCCGCCCTGGGCGGCAGCACCTACCGCGAGGCGGCGGCGCGCGAGCTGCTCGCCGAGCTCGAGCTGGACGCCGAGGCGCTCGAGCGGCCGGTGCGCGAACTGTCCAAGGGCATGACGCAGAAGCTGGGCCTCGCCGGGGGATTCCTGCTGCCGCGCGATCTGTATCTGCTGGACGAGCCGATGAGCGGCCTTGACCCTTCCAGCCGGGTTGCAGTGAAAGGGGTGCTCGCGCGCCTCACGCGCGAGGGCCGCACCCTGTTCTTCACCTCGCACGTGCTGGCTGATGTCGAGGAGTTGTGCTCCTCGATCGCCGTGCTGGAGCGCGGGCGCCTGCGCTTTCGCGGCGCCCCGGCGGAACTCTGCGCGCGCTATGGCGAATCGAGCCTCGAGCGGGCCTTCATCCGCTGCAGCCGTGGCGACTAGCCTGCAGGAAGCGCGCGCCGGCAAGCCGGCACTGCTGATCGTCGACGACGATCCGCTGATCGCCGACACGCTGTCCTACGCGCTGGGCGCCGATTTCGAGGTCTACGCCTGCGAGTCGCGGGCCCACGCCATCGAGCTCCTGCGCCAACTGCCGCAAGCACCGCAACTGGCGCTGGTGGACCTCGGCCTGCCGCCTCGGCCGCACGCGCCCGACGAGGGCTTCCAGCTGATCGCCGACCTGCTCGCCCATTCGGCCGCCATGCGCATCTTCGTGCTGTCAGGGCAGAGCGATGCAGCCAATGCACGCCATGCGCTCGCGCTCGGGGCCGCGGAGTTCATCGCCAAGCCTTGCGACCCCGCTGCGCTCAAGGCGGCGCTGACGCGCGCGCTGGCGTTGCGCGGCGCCGAGCCGGCGTCCGGCGCTGCGGATGGGCTGGTCGGTGCCAGCCCCGCGCTGGAGCGTTTGCGCAGCCAGCTCGCGCAATCCGCCGATTCGCCGTTCCCTGTACTGATCGAGGGCGAATCGGGCAGCGGCAAGGAGCGTGTTGCGCTGAGCCTGCATCGCATGTCGGTGCGCTCGGCCAAACCTTACCTGGCGCTCAACTGCGCGGCGATCGCGCCAACGCTCGTCGAGCCGACGCTGTTCGGCTACGTCAAAGGCGCGTTCACCGGCGCGACCGCCAACAAGGCGGGCTACTTCGAGGACGCGCAGGACGGCACGCTGTTCCTGGATGAGATCGGCGAATTGCCGCTCGAGCTGCAGGCCAAGCTGCTGCGCGTGCTGGAGAACGGCGAGTACCAGCGTGTGGGGGAAACGCAGCAGCGCGTGGCTCGCGCGCGCGTGCTCGCCGCCACCAACCGCGACCTGCGCCAGGAAGTGCGCCAGGGGCGCTTCCGCGCCGATCTCTATCACCGGCTCTCGGTACTGACGCTTGCGGTGCCGGCGCTGCGCGACATGGGCAGTGACCGGCTGTTGCTGCTGGAGCATTTCCGCGCGTTCTACGCGGCGCAGGCCGGCGTGGCGCCGTTCAGCCTGGACGAGCCCGCCGAGCGCGCCTGGCTGGCGTACCCGTTCCCGGGCAACGTGCGCGAACTGCGCAACATCGTCATCCGCCTCACCACCAAGTACGGCGGGCAGCGCGTGTCGGTCGCAGAATTGGAACCCGAGTTCGACCTGCAGACGCAGGCGGCCGAAGCGGGCGCATCGCCGGAGCACGACGTGGCTGCCGAAGCGCAGCGCGAACTGGAGCGCGGCGGCTTCAGCCTGGACGACACGCTGAAAGCCTGGGAACGCGCCTACATCGACGCCGCGCTGCGCATGGCGCGCGGCAACATGAGCCAGGCGGCGCGGCTGCTGGGCGTAAACCGCACCACGCTCTACAGCAGAATTGGCACGCCCGAAGACAAGGAGTCCTGAGCTTGGCCCTGTACCTGGAGCACTTCGGCCTGAGGGAACCGCCGTTCCGCATCACGCCGCACACCGATTTCTTCTTCGATGGCGCCGACCGCGGCGCCACGCTGGACGCGCTGCTCTACGCCATTCAGCACGAGGAAGGCATCGTCAAAGTGGTCGGCGAGGTCGGCAGCGGCAAGACCCTGCTGTGCCGCGTGCTGATCGAGCGCCTGCCCAAGCACGTGGAGACCATCTACCTCGCCGATCCCTCGTTCACCCGCGACGAGATCCTGTACGCGGTGGCCGAGGAGCTGAAAATCGAGTTCTCGCGCGAGCGCGCCACCATCGCGCTGCGCGCCTTGCAGGACCGGCTGATCGCCTCCTACGCCGAGGGGCGGCGCACGGTGATCCTGATCGATGAGGCGCACGCCATGCCCGAGGAGACGCTCGAGCAGGTGCGGCTGCTATCCAACATCGAGACCAGCCGCCACAAACTGCTGCAGATCGTGCTGTTCGGACAGCCCGAGCTCGATGCGATGCTCGGTCTGCCGCGCATGCGCCAATTGAAGGACCGCATCACGCACAGCTTTCACATGCGGCCGCTGTCGCAGGCCGAGGCATCGAACTACCTGTCGTTCCGCATGCGTGCCGCCGGCTACCGCGGGCCGGACATCATCGCGCCGGAGGCAGTGGCGCTGATCGCGCGCGCTTCCGGTGGCCTCTCGCGTCGCATCAACATCCTTGCCGACAAGGCGCTGCTCGCCGCTTTCAGCGAAGGCGTGCACGCGGTGACTGCCAGGCAGGCGCGCGCCGCCATCGCCGATTCGGAGTTCGCGCCGCACTGGCGCGCGCGACGGCCGGTCGCTGCTTTCGCCGCCTTTGCCGCCGCCGGACTGGCGCTGGGAATCGCAGGCACATGGCTGCTCGAGCGCGAGCCCGCGCGACCATCCGCGACAGCCACCCCTGCCGCGGCTGCGCCCACACCAACCCCCCTTGCGCCAACGCAAGCTGCCGCCCCAGCGACGCCTGCCGTGCCGGCAGCAGCGCCCGCTCCTGCGCCCCTGCTGCAGCGCGAGCAACTGGTGCGCCTCGCCGGCTACTCCGCCGGGCGCAACCCGCTGCTGCATGCGCGGCTCGAGGCGACGCGCGGGCGCCTCGACACCGAGCCCGACGAGCGCTACAGCATCGAGCTCTACCTGTCCGACAACAGCGATGCAGCGCGGGTCGAGCGCTTCCTCATGCGGGCGCGTGACCTCGTGGCGCTGGAGGACGTCTACCTCGTGCCGCTGGAGGGCGCTGGCCGCTACCGCATCTGGGCGCTATATGGCACCTACCCGGACCGTGATGCCGCGCGGCAGGCGGCCGAGCGGCTGCCGCCGAAGTACCTGCAGGCGTTCCGCACCGAGCTGCGTAGCTTCGCCGAACTGCGGCGGGCGTTGTGAGTCTGGCAGCGCTCGCACCGCACCATTGCAAAATCCTGAAAACTCTCACGCAACAGGTGCTTAGCGACTGTTCTTCAGGCTCGCTCGTGCTATGCTAGGCGCCAAGGGAGAATCTGGGGCGTGATGACCTGGAAGACCACGGTGTCGATGACTGTGCTGGCAACGGCGATCGCCGGTTGCGGCCAGCCCCCTGTAAAGCCCAGTCCCACGCACCTCGGCACAGAGACGACGCAGGCGGCCGCCGGCCAGATTCCGACGCCGCTGCGGAGCGCCCCGGTACTGCCCAAGCCGCAGGCCACCACTCGCCCCGAGACCTACAGCGTGGTGGTCAGCAACGTGCGCGTGCAGGACCTTCTGTTCGCGCTGGCGCGCGATGCGCGGATAAACGTCGATATCCATCCCGGCATCGCCGGGTCGGTGACGCTGAACGCCATCGACCAGACCCTGCCCCAACTGCTTGCGCGCATCGCCAGGCAGGTGGACATGCGTTACGAACTGGACGGGCCCAACCTGCTGGTGATGCGCGACTCGCCGTTCCTGCGCACCTACAGGGTGGATTTCGTCAGCGCTTCGCGCAACGTCAAGATGCAATCGCAGTCCTCGACGCAGTTCAGCGGGTCCAGCGGCGCTACCGGCGGCGGCTCCTCGGGCGCCACGGGCGCGACTGCCACCATCGACGTCGCCTCCACCAACCAGCTGTGGGAATCGCTGGTGCAGAACCTCAAAGACATCCTGCAGGAGACCGACAAGGTGCTTCCTGCGGGAACTGCGACGGCGGCGCCAGCGCCGGCAGCGCCAGCAGCCGCTGGCGCACCGGGCGCCACGCCTCAGCCAACGGCGGCGGCCCAGACCAGTGCGTCCTACCGTGAAGCCTCTTCGGTCATTGGCAACCGGGAAAGCGGCGTGCTGTTCGTTCGCGCTACCTCCCGCCAGCACGAGAAGATCCAGGAGTTCCTCGACTCGGTGCTCAACATCGTGCGCCGCCAGGTGCTGATCGAGGTCACAGTCGCCGAGGTGGGGTTGAACAACGAGTACCAGCGAGGCATCGATTGGCAGCGCTTGCGCACCGGCGCCACCACGACCGGCGTGGCGGCGTTCGGCACCGGCCAATCAGGCATTGAGTTCAACCAGATATCCGCAGGCACGCCCGCAGGGGTCAGTACGACTGCGTTCGTGCTTGGCGGCGCCATCAACAGCCTGAACCTCAACGGTGCCATCAGGCTGCTCGAGTCTTTCGGCGATGTCCGCGTGCTTTCAAGCCCGAAGGTCAGTGTGCTCAACAACCAGACGGCGCTGCTGCGCGTCACGCGCGATATCGTCTACTTCACCATCACCCCCTCGACGGCGCCGGTGACCATCACCGGCGGCGTCGGCGCGCCGGTTGTGCCGATTGCATTCACCACCACGCCGAACATCGCCGCCGAAGGCTTCATGATGAGCGTGCTGCCGCAGATCAACGAGGCCGACGCCATCGTGCTGAACGTGCGGCCGACGATCCGGCGGCAAGTGGCCTTTACCAATGACCCCAATCCGGCGCTGACGACGACACCGAATCGAATCCCGGTGTTCGAGACCCGTGAATTTGACTCGGTTCTGAGAATTCAGAGCGGGCAGACCGCGGTTCTTGGCGGCTTGATGCAGGATTCGCTGGATAACACTGAAGACACGATCCCCGGGATTGCCAATATTCCGATCATTGGGCTGTTGTTCTCGCAGCAAAGAAAGGTAAATCGGAAGACCGAGCTGGTGATCTTCCTGCGCGCCACCGTCGTCCGCGACGCCAGCGTGGAGGGCGATTTCCGCGGTTTCCGCGAACTGCTGCCGGGTGCCGATTTCATGCGCAAGCCCAATCCGGGACGCGGCGAGCCGCGCGAGTCGCCGGGCTCGAATTGACATGAGCCTGCTGCTCGAGGCGCTCAAGAAGGCCGAGCAAGCCAAGGAGGACGCCCGGCGCCGCAGCCAAGCTGGCGGCGAGTTGCGCCTCGCAGATGACGCGCCGGTCGAAGCGCCGGCCGAAACGCCGGCCAAGCCCGTCCTGACGCGTCCCGAACTGCCCGACATTACGGCGCCCCTGGAAATCCTGTCCGAGGACCTGGCCGCCAAACCCGCCGCAAGCGACTTGGCGCCGGAGGCGCCACGGGCGCCGCGCCGCACTGCCGCCGACGCGCAAGCCGCCGACCGCGCCGCCGCGCGCAAAGTGTTCGAGGCCAAGGTGCGCGAACCCAATCCGCGCCTGCCGTTCTTCATCATGGTCGGGTCGCTCGGCGCGTTCGCTGTCGGCACGGTGATCTATTTCTGGATTCAATTGCGCCCGCCGGCGCCGCTGGTGAATACCAGTCCGCCGCCAGCGGCCCAGACCCAGGTTGCCGCCGCGCCGGTCGCGGCCAAGGCGACCGCTGAGGCTTCACAGGCCGTGATTCCGGGCCTGCCGGGCGGCACGGCCGCAGCGCGTGCGCCCGCTGTGCCCACTGCGGCCGCGAAGCCGCCAGCGGCTGCGCCGCGCTCCGCGACGCCGGCGATTCCGCGCGACGCCCCGGCGCCGCGCCTTGCCCCGATCGCGCGCCCCGCCACGACGGCCGAGCGCCCCCCCGAGGGGACCATGCTCGCATCGAGCCGGCCCGCGCCACAGGTGCTTCCGCGCGTCGCATCAGGCTATGCCGCCTACCAGGCAGGCAACCTGGAAGGCGCGCGCAGCGACTATCAGCAGGCGCTGCGCGAGGAACCCGCAAACCGCGATGCCCTGCTCGGGCTGGCCGCGGTAGAGATGCGCGCGCAGCGCTACGAGATCGCCGGCGACATCTACGCGCGGCTGCTGCAGGCGGATCCGCGCGATCCGCATGCGCACGCCGGGACGCTCGCGCTGCGCGGCCAGGCGATCGATCCGGTGGCCGTCGAGAGCCGGCTGAAGACCCTGCTGGCCGCCGATCCGGAGTCCGGGGTGCTGCACTTTGCTTTGGGAAACCAATACGCGCAGCAGCAGCGCTGGGCCGACGCTCAGCAATCCTATTTCAGGGCCATGGCGTTGGACCCCGACAATCCGGACTACGCGTACAACCTCGCAGTGAGCCTGGAGCAATTGCGCCAGCCGGGTCCGGCGCTCGAGTATTACCGCCGCGCGCTGTCCCTCGCGCAACAACGCAACGCCAGCTTCGACGCAGCCGCAGTGCGGCAGCGGGCGCAGCAGCTGGCGCGCTGACAGGTCCTGTGCCTCGGGTTTTCCGGGGCCTCCACATCACGCAGGCTTGATGAATTCGCCCACCAATCCGCAGGCCAAGCGCCACATCGGCCAGATCCTCATCGACCAGGGCATCCTGACTGAGGACCAGCTGCGCATCGCACTGCTCGAGCAGACCAAGTCCAAGGCACCGGTGGGCCGCCTGCTGGTGCAGCTCGGCTTCGTGTCCGAGGCGACGCTGCGCGACGCGCTGTCGGAAAAACTCGGCATGCAGTCGGTGGACCTGGCGCACATCATCGTCGACCCGGCGGCGCTCAAGCTGCTGCCGCGCGACATGGCGCGCCGCTACCGCATTTTCCCGGTGGCGGTCGACCGGCAGTCGAAGAGGTTCATCGTCGCGCTCGCCGACACCAACAACATCGTCGCCGTGGACCAGCTGCGCGCGCACCTGAAGGGCGACTTCGACATCGAGCTGCGGCTGTCCGGCGACTCCGAGATCGAGCGCGCGATCGAGCAGTACTACGGCTACGAATTCTCGATCGACGGCATCCTGCGCGAGATCGAGACCGGCGAGGTCGACTACGCCACCATCTCCGAGGGCGACGAGTACTCGCAGCCCGTGGTGCGCCTCATCTCGGCGCTGCTCGCCGACGCGGTGGAGCGGGGGGCCTCCGACATCCACTTCGAGCCGGAGCAGAACTTCCTGCGCATCAGGTACCGGATCGACGGCGTGCTGCGCCAGATCCGCTCGCTGCACAAGACCTACTGGCCGGCGATGGCAGTGCGCCTGAAGGTGATGGCCAAGATGAACATCGCCGAGACGCGCGCGCCGCAGGATGGCCGCATCTCGGCCACCATGTCGGGGCGGGTGGTGGACTTCCGCGTCGCCAGCCTGCCCACCACGCACGGCGAGAACATCGTGCTGCGCATCCTCGACCGGCAAAAAGGCATCGTGCCGCTGGACAAGCTGGGCCTGGAGGAAGCCACGCTCGAGCTGCTCAAGCGCATGATCGCCCGGCCCGAGGGGATCATTCTGGTGACCGGACCCACCGGCAGCGGCAAGACGACGACGCTGTACTCGATCATGAACCACATCAATTCCGACGGCGTCAACATCATGACGCTGGAGGATCCGGTCGAGTATCCGATGACCCTGATCCGGCAGACTTCGGTGTCGGATGCGGCCAAGCTCGACTTTGCCAACGGCGTGCGCGCCATGATGCGCCAGGACCCGGACGTGATCCTGGTGGGCGAGATCCGCGACCGCGACACCGCGGAAATGGCGTTCCGCGCGGCGATGACCGGCCATCAGGTGTACTCGACGCTGCACACCAATTCCGCGGTGGGTGCGATCCCACGCCTGCTCGACATCGGCATCGTGCCGGACGTCATGTCGGGCAACATCATCGGCATCGTGGCGCAGCGCCTGGCGAGGAAGCTCTGCCGCACCTGCCGCCAGTCCTACGACCCGGACGCGAAGGAGCGGCGGCTGGTGAACGTCTCGCCGACCGAGCCCGTGTCGCTGTTCCGCGCGGTGGGCTGCGAGCAGTGCGATTACCAGGGGTACCGCGGCCGGCAGTCGATGCTCGAGATCCTGAAGATCGACGGCGGGCTGGACGAGTTGATCGCGCGCCGCGCCACCGCGCGCGAAATCCTCACCGCGGCGCGCAGCAAGGGCTTCAAGACGCTGGCCGACGACGGCGTGCGCATGGTGCGCGCCGGCCTCACCAGCCTCGACGAGCTGATGCGCGTCGTCGATCTCACGGATCGAATGGCGTAGGGTGGGCCTGCGGCCCACCGTACGGTGATCGATGCCCCTCTACACCTACAAGGCGATAGACACGCACGGCAAGAACGTCGTCGGGCGCACCGAGGCGGGCAACCCGTTCGACCTCGAGCAGCGCCTGTCGCGCATGGGTCTGGACCTGGTGTATGGCGCGCCCACCAGCCAGACCGCGCGCCTGATCGGCGGGGCGAGCATCAAGCGCCAGGACCTGATCAATTTCTGCTTCCATCTGGAGCAGCTGGCCGGGGCGGGCGTGCCGGTGGTCGAGGGCCTGGAGGACCTGCGTGACAGCGTCGAGGGCCAGCGCTTCCGCGAAGTGGTCTCGGGCCTGATCGAGTCGATCGGAGGCGGCAAGAACCTGTCGCAGTCGCTGGCCGAGTACCCGGAAGTGTTCAGCAAGGTGTTTGTCAGCCTGGTGCGCTCGGGCGAACAGACCGGGCGGTTGCCCGAAGTGCTGAAGGGACTTACCGAGTCGCTCAAGTGGGACGACGAGCTCGCCGCGCAGACCAAGAAGCTGATCGTGTACCCGGCGTTCGTCGGCGGCATCGTATTGCTGGTGACCATGTTCCTGATGATCTACCTGGTGCCGCAGATGACCGGCTTCATCCGCAACATGGGTCAGGAAATCCCGCTGCAGACGCGCATCCTGATGGTGGTGTCGGATTTCTTCGTCAACTACTGGGGGGCGGTAATCGCCGCGCCTTTCGTCGTCTGGTACGGGGTGAAATTCGCCGCCCGCAGCAACCCGAAGGTGGCCTTCGCGCTCGACCGCTACAAGATCACGATGCCCCTCGTCGGTCCGATCCTGAAGAAGATCATCCTGTCGCGCTTCGCTTCGAGCTTCGCCATGATGTACTCCTCGGGCATCACCGTGCTCGACGCGGTGCGCAGCGCCGAGGAGATCGTCGGCAACCGCCCGATGGAGAGCGCGCTGCGCAGCGTCGGCCAGCAGATTGCCGAGGGCAAGAACCTGACGATGGCGTTCCAGGACGTGGGTCTGTTCCCGCCGCTGGTCATCCGCATGCTCAGAATCGGCGAGAATACGGGTGCGCTGGACGTCGCGCTGCTCAACGTGAGCTATTTCTACAATCGCGAGGTGAAGGAATCGATCGGCCGGGTGCAGGCGATGATCGAGCCGGCGCTGACCGTGGTGCTCGGCGCGATCCTCGGCTGGGTGATGCTGTCGGTGCTCGGCCCGGTGTACGACACCATCAGCAAGATGAAATTCTGAGGCCATGAAGCACCTCCTCTACTTCACCGCCGCCGGCCACCACCTGTACGCGTGGTCGGGCGGCAGGCTCGAATTGCAGGCGAGCTTCCCCGTCGACGACAGCGGGGTCACGGGTTTCCGCGAGTACCTTGCCAGCCGGCGCGGCGCGCTGTTCTACGCCATGGCCGACCTGGCCGGCGAAGATTTCCACGAGGAGCAGATTCCCTACCTGCGCGGCGGCGACCGCGAGCAGGTGGTGCAGCGGCGTCTCGCCCAGCGCTACCGCGACACGCGCCTCGCCGCGGCGCTTACCCTCGGCACGATACGCGGCGAGCGGCGCAACGAGCACCTGTTGCTCACCTCCTTCACCAACACGCAGCAGCTCGCGCCGTGGCTGGACGCGCTCACTGAGGCCGGCGTCAAGCTCGCCGGCGTTTACTCGGTGCCGTTGCTTGCCCCGGCGCTGGCGGCGCGACTCGGGGTGAAGGGCGGGCGCGCGTTCGTGGTCAGCGCCAATAGCGCCGGGCTGCGCCAGTGCTACGTCGACGAAGGGCGTCTGCGCTTTGCGCGCCTGGAGCGCACGGGGGACATGGTGCCGGAGGCCTTGGCCCAGTTCGTGCGCACGGAGAGCGGGCGGCTGGCGCAATACCTGGCCACGTTGCGCGTCCTGCCGCGCGAGGGCCCGCCGGTGCGAGTCATGGTCATCGCGCCGCCGGGCCAGCGCGCTGCGTTCGAACGCGCGCTGGTTTCGGACGCGCGACTGTCCTTCGTCACCCTCGACGCCGCCGAGGCGGCACGCAAGGTGGGGTTGAAGAGCGCGCCGGCGACCTCCGGCGCCGAGCAGCTCTACCTGCACCTGGTGGCAAAGCGGGCGCCGCGCGAGCAGTTCGCGCGACGCGAGGACCGCCGCAGCTATTACCTGTGGCAGTTGCAGCGCGGCCTGTTGGCAGCCGGCGCGGCCGCTTTTGCCGCCTGCGCGCTGGTGGCCGGCGCGAACTGGTGGGACTTCAGCGGCATGCGCGGGGAGACGCGGCAGTTGCAAACGGAGACCCAGGGCACGACGCAGGAGTACCAGCGCATTACTTCCGCGTTTCCGGTGACGCAGACCACCACCGACAACCTGCGCGCCACGGTCACCGAGTTCGGCAACATCGCCAGGCGCACAGCCGCGCCGCGAGAGGTGATGGTGTACGTGTCGCAGGTGCTGAACAATTTTCCGCAGATCGAGGTCGACTCGCTGTTGTGGCGGCTCGAACGTCCCAGCGAGCGCGGCGCGGCCAAGCCGCCGGCCGGCGCGGCGCCGGCCACCGCCGGCGGCGGAGAGTTCGCCCAGGTGCTGGAGCTGTCCGGGCGCGTCGGCGCCATGCGCAGATCCGAATACCGCGCCATTAGCGCCGAGTTGCAGCGCTTCGCCAGCGCGCTGCGCGCCGATCCGGCGATCCGCGTGGTACGCACCCAGCTGCCCTTCGACATAACCTCCGAGGGCACCCTGTCGGGAGACATCGGCACCGCCGCGGAGACCGGAGAAGCGCCGCGCTTCACCATCGTGCTGGCGCGCAATCTGCCATGAACTTCACCAGTCAGGAACTCAAGACGCTGGCGCTGCCGCTGCTGGCTTGCCTGGTGCTGCTGGGGGCCGGCGCCGCGCTCATCGCCTGGACGCAGAGTGAACAGCGCGCCTCCGTCCAGCAGCTCGCCGCGGCGCGCGAGCAGCGCGCGCAAGCGCGCGAGCGGCTGATGCGCATCGCCGAGGAGGAAAAGGAGGTCAAAGCGAAGCTGGAGGTTTACCTGCGCCTGCGCGACCTCGGTATCCTCGGCGAGGAGCGGCGCCTGGAGTGGGCCGACGCCATGACCCGCATCCGCACCCAGCGCGAACTGCCCGACCTGCGCTACCGCGTCGAGCGCCAGCGCCTGATCTCCTCGGTGCCGGGCAAGCCCGCCGCCGTGGACTTTTACGCCAGCGCCATGCGAGTGGACCTCGCGCTGCTGCACGAGGGCGACCTGCTCAATTTCCTCGCCGACCTGCGCGACTCGGGCAACGCCTACTACTCGGTCAAGCAATGCTCGCTCCTGCGCACCGGTGCCGCACCCACCGTCGCCGGCCTTGCCCCGCGCCTGCGCGCCGAGTGCGAGATCGACCTCATCACCATCATCGACCGGGCGGCCAAGACATGAAGCGCCTCCCCCTGTTCGCGCTGCTGCTCGCCCTGATGCCTGCCGGCCCTGCGGCGGCACAGGAGCTGGGACGCCTGTTCTTCACGCCGGAGCAGCGCGCCGCGCTCGACGCGCGCCGCGCGGCGCGCCTGCCCGACACGCCGGCGGCCGCGGTGGCGTCGCCCACCACCCGCGTCGACGGCTACGTGAAGCGCTCCAGCGGCAAGTCCACCGTTTGGGTGGACGGCGATGCGATTCCGGACGGACTGCAGATGGAGGGCTTGCGCGTGCGGCGCGGCGACGACCCCACGCGCGTCACCGTCACGATAGGCGAAAGCGGGCGGCGCGTCGAAATGCGGATCGGGGAAACGCTCGACCGTGCCACCGGCGAGGTGAAGGACGTGATCGGGGGCGGCGAAGTCAGGGTCGAGCACCGTGGTGCGCAGGGCCGCTAGCCCCCGCGCGCAGCGCGGCATGGCGCTGCTCGCCTTGCTGGCGGTGGC
>CAZVZV010000068.1:0-7763 GCA_964631735.1 uncultured Enterobacteriaceae bacterium | reverse complement strand
CCTGGCGCCATTCTTCCGCGTTGTAGTCCTGCGGCGGCTTCCTGATGTTGATGCCGGCATTGGCGACCAGGATGTCCAGGCCGCCGAAGGCATTGACCGTGTCCGCCACCATGCGCTTCACTTGCGCGCCATCGTTGACGTCGACCGTGAGGGCGATCGCCTTGCCGCCGAGCGACTTTACCGCGGCAGCGTTTTTCGCCTCATTCCTGCCGGCGATCGCCACATCGGCCCCGGCCTGAGCCAGCCCCTTGGCGATGCCCAGGCCGATGCCGCCGTTGCCGCCGGTGACCAGCGCCACCTTGCCCTTCAGGTCGAATGGATTCATCGTGCCCGGGAGTCTACTGGGGTAAGCTAAACTGGAGCAATTCCCGCCATGAACGACCTGCACATCGACGGCAAGCGCCTCTGGCAATCGCTGATGGATCTGGCGAAGATCGGCGCAACCCCGAAAGGCGGCGTCAGGCGCCTCACGCTCACCGACGAGGACCGCCGCGCGCGGGACCTGTTCTGCCAGTGGGCGCGCGCAGCCGGCTTCGCGGTGGAGATCGACGGCATCGGCAACCTGTTCGCGCGCCGCGCCGGCACCGACCCGAGCCTGCCGCCGGTGGCGATGGGCAGCCACCTGGATTCGCAGCCGTCCGGCGGCAAGTTCGACGGCGCCTACGGCGTGATGGCGGGGCTGGAGGTGCTGCGCACGCTGAACGACGCGGGCGTGCGCACCCGCGCGCCGATGGAAGTGGTCTCCTGGACCAACGAGGAAGGCTCGCGTTTCACTCCCGTGCTGATGGGCTCCGGCGTGTTCTCCGGCGCATTCACGCTTGATCACGTGCGCGCGCAGAAGGACCTGGAGGGCATCAGCGTCGGCGACGCCCTGCAGAAGATCGGCTATGCGGGTACTGCGCGCCCGCACAAGCTCGGCGCCTACTTCGAGGCGCATATCGAGCAGGGCCCGGTGCTGGAAAACGAAGCCAAGACCATCGGCGTGGTGCAGGGCGCGCTCGGGCAGCGCTGGTACGACGTGACAGTCTGCGGGCAGGACGCGCACGCGGGGCCGACGCCGATGGAGCTGCGCCAGGATGCGCTGATCGGCGCCAGCCGCCTGGTGCTGGATGTGAACCGCATCGCGCGCGGCTTTCCCGACTATGCGCGCGGCACCGTGGGTTTCCTGCAGGTGAAGCCGAATTCGCGCAACGTGATCCCGGGCGAAGTGCGCACCACGGTGGATTTCAGGAACGCCAAAGCCTCGACCCTCGACGCGATGTGCGAAGAGCTCAAGCGCGCCGCACGGGTGATCGAAGCCGAGTGCCGCGTGACGATCGAATTGCGCGAAAACGTGTACTTCAAGCCCTGCGAGTTCGACCCGGCGCTGGTGGCGCAGGTGCGCGCCGCCGCGGCGGCGCTGGGCCACTCGCACCGCGACATCATCAGCGGCGCGGGCCACGACGCGGTGTCCATCGCGCGCGTCGCCCCGGCGGCCATGGTGTTCGTGCCCTGCGAGGGTGGCATCAGCCACAATGAGATCGAGAACGCGACGCCGGCGGACCTTGCCGCCGGCTGCGACGTGTTGCTGCACGCGGCGCTGAAGGCCGCCGGCGTCGTCGCCGGCGCTTCGCGCGCCGCAGCCTAGGAGAGGGACCATGAACAAGCGAGCGGATTTCGACACGAAGCTGGAGCAGTCGGCATTCTGGATGCCGTACACGGCGAACCGGCAGTTCAAGAAGGCGCCGCGCATGCTCGCGCGCGCCGAAGGCATGTACTACTACACGCCCGAAGGCAGGCAGATCCTCGACGGTACTTCCGGCCTGTGGTGCGTCAATGCCGGCCATTGCCGGCCGAAGATCGTCGAGGCGATCCAGCGCCAGGCGAAGACCATGGATTTCGCGCCCACCTTCCAGATGGGCCACCCGATTGCGTTCGAATTTGCCGATCGCCTGGCGCGCGTGGCACCCAAGGGCTTTGGCCGCGTGTTCTTCACCAATTCGGGCTCGGAATCCGCGGACACGGCGCTGAAGATCGCGCTTGCCTGGCACCGCGCGCGCGGCGAGGGCCATCGCTTCCGGCTGATCGGGCGCGAGCGCGGCTACCACGGGGTCAATTTCGGCGGCATGTCGGTCGGCGGCATGGTGGCCAACCGCAAGACTTTCGGGCCTGGCGTGGCGGGCGTGGACCATATCCGGCATACGCACGACCCGGTGCGCAACGCGTTCTCGCGCGGCCAGCCGGCGCACGGCGCGGAGTTTGCCGACGACCTCGAGCGCCTCTGCGCTCTGCACGACCCCTCCACCATCGCCGCGGTGATCGTCGAGCCGGTGGCAGGCTCCGGCGGTGTCCTGGTGCCGCCCAAGGGATACCTCGAGCGCCTGCGCGCGATCTGCGACAAGCACGGCATCCTGCTGATCTTCGACGAAGTGATCACCGGCTTCGGGCGTCTGGGCAAGCCGTTCGGCTGCCAGCATTTCGGCGTGATGCCCGACCTGTTCACGGCGGCGAAAGGTATAACGAACGGCACCATTCCGATGGGCGCGGTGTTCGTGCGCGACGCCGTCTTCGATGCCTTCATGCAGGGTGCCGAAGGCATCGAGCTGTTCCACGGCTACACCTATTCCGGCCACCCGATGGCCTGCGCTGCGGGGATCGGCACGCTCGACACCTACGAAGAGGAAGGCTTGCTGACCCGCGCCGCGTCGCTCGCGCAGCAATGGGAAGACTGCGCACATGCGTTCAAAGGAGAGCGCCACGTGGTGGACGTGCGCAACCTCGGTCTGATGGCAGCGATCGAGCTCGAGCCGCGCGCCGGGGCACCCGGCAAGCGCGCCTACGAGACGTTCGTGAAGGTATTCGAAAATGGCGTGCTGATTCGTGCCAGTGCCGACACCATCGCGCTCTCGCCGCCGCTGATCGTCGAGCCAGCGCAGATCAGTCGCATCTTCGATAGCGTGCGCGAGGCGCTGAAGACGGTCGACTGAGCACGAGACCAGGAGAAAACCATGTTCGGCATCGGCAAGAAGAAGGACCAGGCGGAGGCGGCGGCACCGGCACCGGCAGCGTCCATGGCGGAGATGCAACCCGCCGGATTCTGGCTGCGGGTGGTGGCGTTCATCGTCGACTACGCGCTGCTGCTGATCCTCGGTGCGGCCATGATGATGGGCGCCGACAGCGCGGCTGGCGAGGAGATGATACCCATCGCCTACTGGCTGTGGGTGCTCCTCAGCTTCCTCTATTGGCCGGTGCTGGAAAGCACCGCGCGCCGGGCGACCTTGGGCAAGGGCCTGCTCGGACTGGTAGTCGCCGACGCGGATGGCGGGCGGCTCTCGTTCGTGCGCTCGTTGTTGCGCAACCTGGCCAAGATCATCTCCGCGATCCCTTTCGGCATCGGCTTCCTGCTGGCGGCGTTCACCGGCCGCAAGCAGGCGTTGCACGACCTGATCACCAAGGCGGTGGTGCTGCGCCAGGGCGGCTCGAGCATGGTCAGGGCGCTCGGCGTGCTGGCGGTGGGACTCGTGCTGCTCGTCGCGGGCAGCTATCTAATTGCCGATTACATGATGGGCGCAGTGACGAAAGAGTTGCAGGCGATGATGGGCGATGCGCCGCTGCCGGCAAAACCGCCGGCCTTGGCAAAGCCAGCGGTAAAGCCCGCGCCGGCACCCGTCGCCAAGCCTGCAGCGCCACCCCCAGCGCCAGCGCCCGCGGCGCAACCGCCGGCACCGCCGCCTGTGCCCGTTGTGGCGCCCGCGCCGCCCCCCGCGCCCGTTGCAGCGCCCGCGCCGCCCCCCGCAGCAGTGCCAGCCCCTGCGCCCAAGCCGGCGCCCGTGCAAGTGGCCGCCGCACCCAAACCCGCGCCTCCTGCGCCCGTCCAGTCGACGCGCCCTGCCGTCGAGCCCCCGCAACAGCTTGCAGTACCCCGACCCGATCCCTCACCCGTGGTCTCGCCCAGGTTCAACGACGTCATGACCGCAGTGATTTACGGCGATCGCGCGACGGTGTCGCAGCTGCTCGATCTGGGCCGCTGGTCCGAAAAGCGCGACACCAATGGGCTGACGCCTCTGATGATCGCCGCGATGAGCGGCGACTCGGGCATGGCGCGGCTGCTGCTAGAACGCGGCGCCGACCCGAGGCTGCAGGCGCCAGGCGGGGCTACCGCGCTCGAGTTCGCGCGCGAGAGCAACGACGCCGCTACCGAGCAGCTGTTTCAGGGTAAGTAAAAAAGGGGTCAGACCCCTTTTTCTACTTCGCCGCCGCCCGCACCACTCCAAGGCGCCGGCCGCGGGCCTGCAGCTTCAGGCGCGGCGGGGTGACGAGGTCGCGCACGTAATTGGGTAGCGCGAACACGCCCTCGTGGGTCTCGCCGTTGTAGTAGCGCAGGTCGCCCATCTTGCGCTGCTCGATGCGCCGGTCGATCTCGTCGGCCGTGTAGGCCTTCGGATCGAGCTTGTCCGAACACACCGCCATCGCCCACAGCGAGCCGTAAAGGGGGATGTACATGGTGTACGGCCGCACGATGCGGAAGACGCCGTTCAGGCGTTGGGCGAGTTCGCCCACGCGCCCGGGCCGGGCCACCGGCGAGCCGATGTGCAGCGCGAGCGCCCCGCCCGGGGCCAGCGCATGCCGGCACTGCTGGAAGAACTCGGTCGAGTACAGCGCCTCCGCCGGCCCCATCGGGTCGTTCAGGTCGAGCGCGATCAGGTCGAAGCGCTCGTGCGTCTCGCGCACGAACTTCATGCCGTCGGCGACCAGCACCTTCAATTTCGGGTTGTCGAACGCGCCCTGGTGGACGGCGTAGAAGTGCTCCTTGGCGACCTTGATCACGTCCTCGTCGATCTCGCACATGGTCACCTGCTCGACCGAAGCATGCTTCAACGCCTCTTCCGAGGAGCCGCCATCGCCGCCGCCGATGATCAGCACCTTCTTCGGCGCCGGGTGGGCAGTGAGCGCCGGGTGGATCAGGTTCTCGTGATAGACGAACTCGTCCTTCTCGGAGGTCATGTTGAACCCGTCGAGGCGGAACAGCTTGCCGTATTGGGGCGTGTCGTAGATCTGCATGCGCTGGTAGCGCGTGCGCCACTCGCCCACCTGGCGCGAGGCCCTGATGTAGAACCCGGTCGAGTCGTTGAGCGGCTCCATCAGCAGGTGAGCGCCGCGCTCCACCTCATGGCGCGCGCACTCGGTCGGCTGGAAGTAGGCGACGATCGCGTCGAACAGCTTTCTCGCCTTGGCGCTGTTGTCGTCGCTGTAGTTGCAGACGTAGACATCGAGCGTCAGCCCCTGCTTCTCGGGCCAGGTATGGATGGCGATGTGCGACTCTGCCAGCACCACGGTGCCGGTGAAGCCGGAACCCTCGAACTGGTGGAAGGTCGCGTCCATCGTCGTCAGTCCGCAGTCCGAGACGAACCCCAGGCATTTTGACCTGAAGCCCGCGCCATCGAGCAGCAGCTGCGGATCGCAGCGACAACCGCCCATGTCACCGATCAGATGCAGACCGTTCATTTTCCCGCTCCCCGAAAAACGAGAAGGCGCAGCCCTGCACGTGTTCCAGGCTGCGCCCTCGCGTTACCGCCTTGCGGCGTCAAATCGAGTACTTCGAAGTTGTTCAATTCGTGCAATACCCCTCTTGGGCCGCCCCGCACTTACTCATGCGAAGCTAAGCGCCGGTTTCAAATTTGCGCCGGATCTCGATTGAAACTGCGTCGATCAGGCGCCGCGCGATCGAGATTTTGCTTGGAAGTTTAGGTAATTGCAATACGTCGAACCAATCCGCGGCTTCGATTTCCCCTTCCTGCGCGCGGATTTCGCCGCCAGCCCACTCGCAGACGAACGCGATCATCAGGCTGTGGGGGAATGGCCACGGCTGGCTGGCGAAGTACGCGAGGTTCGTGACGGTCACACCGACCTCTTCCTCCACCTCGCGCGCCACGCACTGCTCGAGCGTCTCGCCGGGCTCCACGAAGCCGGCCAGCGCGCTGTACATGCCCTGCGGAAAATGCGGGCTGCGCCCGAGCAGCAGCTCGCGCCCGCGCCTCACCAGCGCCATCACCGCGGGCGCCACCCTGGGATAGGCGGAGAGCTTGCACGCGGGGCAGACGCGCACTCTCTCCTCTGATCTTGGCTGCGTCGGCGTGCCGCAGCGGCCGCAGTACTGGTGGCTGCGGTCCCAGTCGAGCAACTGGATGGCGCGGCCCGCCAGCGCGAAGTGTGCGTCCTCCAGCACCGAGAACAGGGCCCGCAGTCCGACCCAGCCGTGGCCCGGCGGCGCGGCGGCCGTGGCGACCTCGGCGGCCCAGCAGTCGGTCCCTGCCAGACCCCCTAGATATAGCGTTCGAATGGGCTCCGACCACAATGGGTTGTTGTTTTTTAACAACGGCAGCCTGGCCCAGCTCGGCCGCTCGCGCACTCGGGGGTCGTCGCCCGGGCGCGCATCCGGCGGCCCGACCTCGACCAGGAGTTGCTCGCCACGAAATACAAACCACAGGCTTGCAGCGGCGCCCGCGCCGCTCACGCGGTGCGCGTAATCCGCAGGGCTGGAGAACGGAAGTTGGCTCATAGCGCCGAGTATAATTCCCGCCTCCCATGATTTCGCCAGCGTCCGATCGCGAGCTCGCCGACGCCATCCGCGCGCTCGCGATGGACGCCGTGGAAGCCGCCAGGTCCGGCCACCCCGGCATGCCGATGGGAATGGCCGAAATCGCGGTGGCCCTCTGGCACCGCCACCTCAGGCACAACCCCGCCGATCCCGCCTGGGCCAATCGCGACCGCTTCGTGCTCTCGAACGGCCACGGCTCGATGCTGCTCTACGCGCTTTTGCACCTGACGGGCTACGACCTGCCGCTGGCAGAACTGAAACGCTTCCGCCAGCTGGGCTCCAAGACACCGGGACATCCAGAATACCGCTGCGCGCCCGGCGTGGAAACGACCACCGGGCCGCTGGGGCAGGGCATCGCCAACGCCGTGGGCATGGCGCTCGCCGAGCGCTTGCTCGCGGCCGAGTTCAACCGGCCCGGCTTCGACCTCGTCGACCATCACAGCTACGTGTTCCTCGGCGACGGCTGCATGATGGAAGGCGTCTCGCACGAAGCCTGCGCGCTTGCCGGCACGCTCGGCCTGGGCAAGCTGATCGCGGTATACGACGACAACGGCATCTCCATCGACTCCGACAAGGGACAGATCCGGCAGTGGTACACGGATGATGTGCCCAAGCGCTTCGCCGCCTACGGCTGGCAGGTGCTGCCCAACGTGGACGGGCACGACGTCGAGGCGGTGGACCGCGCGCTGAAGAAGGCGAAGCGCGAGAAGGCCCGGCCGACGCTGATCTGTGCAAAGACCGTGATCGCCAAGGGCGCGCCCACCAAGGCCAACACCGGCGCTGCACACGGCGCGCCGCTGGGCGAGAAGGAAGTCGCCGCCACCCGCGCAGCGCTCGGTTGGCAGCATGCCCCGTTCGAGATCCCGCAGAATATCTACTCGGGCTGGGACGCGCGTAAGCACGGCAAGCTCGCCGAGCGCCGCTGGGCGAAGCTGCTGGGTGCCTACGAAAGGCAGTTTCCCGGCGAAGCGGCCGAGTTCAAGCGGCGCAGCGCAGGCGAACTGCCGCGCGACTTTGCGCAGACGGCCCGCGCACTGGTGGCGGACGCAGAGCACAAGGCCGAGAGCGTCGCCACGCGCAAGGCTTCGCAAAACGTGCTCGAGGCGCTGTTGCCGGCCCTGCCCGAGCTGGTCGGCGGCTCGGCCGACCTGACCGGCTCCAATTTGACGATGGTCAAGTCCTCGAA
>CAZVZV010000067.1:0-9647 GCA_964631735.1 uncultured Enterobacteriaceae bacterium | reverse complement strand
CGACGGGCTGCGCGGGGCGCATCCCGGGCTGGAGCGGCTGTTCGACCGGGAATGCGCCAGGAAGCCGGACTAGCCGATCACCGTCACCACCACGCTGCGCGTGTGCGGCGCGTGGCGGTGCTCCCACAGGTAGATGCCCTGCCAGGTGCCCAGCGCCAGCCTGCCTTCCGCCACCGGGATCTGCAGCGAATTCGCGGTCAGCACCGAGCGCGCATGCGCAGCCATGTCGTCGGGGCCTTCATCGTCGTGCACGTAAGCGGGGTCGCCGTCGGGCGCCAGACGGTTGATGATTGTCTCCAGGTCCTGCCGCACCGCGGGCGCGGCGTTCTCGCACAGGATCAGCGAGGCGCTGGTGTGCTGCAGGAACACGTTGCACAGGCCCCGTTTTATCCCGCTGTCGCCTACCACACGCGCCACCGCGGCGGTGAGGTCCGTAGTGCCGCGGCCTGCGGTACGGAGGTTGAGTGATTGCTGAACGGTGGGCATGATGGGCCCTGCGTGAAAACCCCATTGTCCGCTTACCGCGAGCAGGCGCTCAAGCTCTACCCCTGGGTCTGCACGCGCTGCGCGCGCGAGTTTTCCGGCGCGCGGGTGCGCGAGCTCACCGTCCATCACAAGAACGGCGACCACGACGACAACCCGCCGGACGGCTCGAACTGGGAGTTGCTTTGCATCTACTGCCACGAGAACGAGCACGCCAGGGTTGAGGATGCCCGCGCGGGCGGCGGCGGGGACAAGCCCAAGGCAGTGCTCTCCACGCACAAGCCTCTCGCGGGCCTGGAAGGTCTGCTGAAGAAAGGCAAGCGGTAAGCCGCATGGCCGCCGGCAGCGCAGACCGCGAGGCTTCCGGATGGCTGGAGAAATTCGGCCGGGCGCTCGAAGGCGGCAACATTGACGGCGCGGCGCAGCTGTTCGGCGACGAGTGCTACTGGCGCGACCTGGTGTCCCTCAGCTGGACGCTCAAGACCTTCGAGGGGCGGGGCGAGGTGAAGGCGATGCTCTCCGCCACGCTCGCCGCGGCGAAGCCCTCCGGATTGCAGCAGCTCGGGCCCGCTACCGAGGCGAACGGCGCGACCGAGGCCTGGTTTTCCTTCGAGACCGCGGTGGGGCGCGGCACCGGGCACCTGCGGCTGCGCGACGGCAAGTGCTGGACGCTGCTCACCACGCTGCAGGAACTGAAGGGCTTCGAGGAGAAGGCCGGGCGCCGGCGCGAGCGCGGCGTGGCGCTGGGCGTGCAGCCCGATCGCCTTTCCTGGGCCGAGCGGCGCGGGCGGGAAGAGTCGGAGTTCGGCGTCCTGCGCCAGCCCTACGTGCTGATCGTGGGCGGCGGGCAGGGCGGGCTCGCGCTCGCCGCGCGGCTCAAACGCCTCGAGGTTCCCGCCCTGGTCGTCGAGCAGAACGAGCGCGCGGGGGATTCGTGGCGCAAGCGCTACCGCTCGCTCGTGCTGCATGACCCGGTCTGGTACGACCACATGCCCTACCTGCCGTTTCCCGACCAGTGGCCTGTGTTCACCCCCAAGGACAAGATGGGCGATTGGCTGGAGATGTACGCGCGCGTGATGGAGCTCGACCTGTGGGCCTCCACCAAGTGCATCCATGCGTCCTACGATGAGGCGGCGGGTGAATGGCTGGTGCAGGTGAACCGCCAGGGGGCGCTGGTAGAGCTGCGCCCGCAGCAACTGGTGCTCGCCACCGGCATGTCCGGTTTCGCGCAGATGCCCGCAATCCCCGGAGCGGACCTGTTCAAGGGGCGGATCGTGCATTCCAGCCAGTACGACGGCGGCGAAGCCTGGCGCGACAAGCATTGCGTGGTGCTCGGGGCCAACAATTCGGCGCACGACATCGCCGCCGACCTTTGGGAGCATGGCGCGACGGAGGTCACCATGGTGCAGCGCTCCTCCACCGTGGTGGTCACCTCCGACGCGTTGATGGAGCACGCCTGGGGGCGGCTCTACTCGGAAGCAGCGCTGGAAGACGGGATCACCACCGAGATCGCCGACCTGACGGTCGCCTCGGTCCCGTTCAGGCTCCTGCCGTCCTTCCAGAGGCCCATCTACGACGCCATCCGCAAGCGCGATGCCGCTTTGTATGCGGGATTGGAGAAGGCGGGATTCCTCTACGACTTCGGCGAGGACGACTCGGGCATCCACTCCACTTACCTTCGCCGCGGCGCGGGGTATTACATCGACGTGGGCGCATCGCAACTCATCATCGACGGGAAGATCAAGCTGAAGAGCCCTGCGCACATCGCGCGCATCGCCACGCAGACCGCGCTGCTCTCCGACGGGACGCTGCTGCCTGCGGACCTCATCGTCTACGCGACCGGCTTCGGCTCGATGAACCAGTGGGCGGCCCAGCTCATCTCGCCGGAGGTCGCGGAGCGCGTGGGCCCATGCTGGGGGCTGGGCTCGAACACCCGCTACGACCCGGGGCCGTGGGAGGGCGAGCTGAGAAACATGTGGAAACCGACCCGGCAGCCGGGCTTGTGGTTCATGGGCGGGAACCTGATGCAGGCGCGGCACTACTCGCTCTACCTCGCGCTGCAGCTGAAAGCGCGCATGGAAGGCCTGCAGACGCCGGTCTAAATAAAAAATAGGGTCAGACCCCTTTTTGATGAAACTGAAGATGTCCGACAAGTCGCTGTTCGCGGTCCTGCTGCGCTCGCCGGCTTGGATCAGCGTCTTGGTCGCGTTCGGCTCGTTCCTGGCGTTGCGGCTGATCGTTCCCGAGGCCTATGCGTTCTTCGGCTCGCTGCCGTTCGTGGTGATTGCCGTGATGGCCACGTGGAAGCAGCTGCGTGCGCCGAGCGCGGCAAAGATCGCCGCCGGGCTGGAGGCATTGCGCGCGATGTCGTGGGAGGAGTTCGCCAGTGCCCTGGAGCAAGGCTACCGGCGGGTGGGCTACGGCGTGAAGCGCGTGGAAGGCGCGGCGGACTTCGAGTTGGAGAAGGCCGGAAGGGTGTCGCTGGTTTGCGCGCGGCGGTGGAAGGCTTCGGTGACGGGGGTGGAGCCGTTGCGCGAGTTGGTGGCGGCGGGGGAGAAGAAGCGGGCGGGGGAGAAGTGGTGGGCGGGGGAGTGCGTCTATGTGTGTGCGGGGGAGATGACGGGGAATGCGCGGAAGTTTGCGAAGGAGAAGGCGGTGAGGGTGGTGGAAGGGGTAGAGCTGGTCGGATTGTTGAAGTCCTAGCCGCCCCTGCGCCACTTGATGGAGCAGCCCACGCCGGCGATTTGATCTTTCGGCCCCTGTTCGCCGCGGGCGATCGCCAGCATGGCCTCGTACAGGTCGCGGCGCGCGCCCGGCAGCGGCGCCGTCTTGGAGGCGTCCAGCCTGCCGTGGTACTGGAGCTCCAACTGCGCATTGAAGCCGAAGAATTCCGGCGTGCATACGGCACCATAGGCCTTCGCCACACCTTGCGATTCATCCAGCAGGTACGGAAAGCCGAACGCGCGCTCGCGCGCGACGCGCTTCATCTGGTCGAACGAATCCTCCGGGTAGTCCGCCGGATCGTTCGACATGATCGCCGCCGAACCGATGCCGTGCGGCGCGAGCCCGGCGCAGTCGCGCACGATGCGCTCCAGCACCGCCTTGACGTAAGGGCAGTGGTTGCAGATGAACATCACCAGCGCGCCCTGCGGCCCGCGCGTCGAGGCGAGGGTATGGCGCTTGCCGTCGACGCCCGGCAGATCGAACTCGCGCGCCTGCCAGCCGAAATCGCAGACCGAGATTTCATTGCGCTGCATGCGAAAATCCTAGCATGGGAAAGAAAAAAATGGGGTCTGACCCCATTTTCCCGATGGCCAACAATAGCCCCGAACGTTCAACGGCGATGCAGCCGCCAGTCGAACGCGTCGTAGTGCAGCTTCAGGTGACCGAGGTGGTGCTCGGCGCGCTCGACGGACGCGTCGTCCAGCCGGCGCAGGACGAACTCGAGCACGTCGCTCCTGCCGCCGAAGTCCGCCGTGTACCACTGCAGCAGCTTCGGCAACGCGATCACGCGGCCGTCGGCCTCCACCCGCGCCGTGCGCCGGATGTACTGCACGGCGGCTTCCTCGAGCTGGTCATCGAGCTTGCCGCCGCTGAAGACGCGGAACGCGGGCGAGGAGCGCGCGCCCCGGAAGAGCGCGAAGTGCAATCGCTCGTCGAGGGCGATGGGCACGTGGGCGAGGCGCGGATCGTCGCGCGGCATGGGCGCGCGCAGGCTGCCGGGCGACGGGGCGTTGCCGCGCAGCACGCCGTGGTAGATGTCGTCCAGCGAGTACGCCTGCCCGTGGATCCTGAGCCGCGGGCGCTCGAAATGCGCCGCCACCTCCGGCCGCGCGCCCTCGAGCGCCAGCTCCAGCTCCGGTGCGTCGCGCAATACGGCGGCATTGAACACGTTGATCCAGAAGGCGGTCTGCCCGGCGATGCGCACGCTCGCGGGATCGAAGCCCTCGAGCGCTTCCAGGCACACCGCGAGGTGGCCGCGCTCGCGCGAGGCAGCGAGCGCCGCGTAGTCGCACGCCCGGCCCTCGGCGTCGAAGTGCGCCGCCATCGCCGCGAGCGCCTGGGGAAGCTCCCGGTCGGGGTCCATGGCCCTGCCGCCGCCCGCGTTCGCGCTCACCCGGCGACGAAGTGCTCGAGCTGCTCGATGATGAACTTGAGGATCTGCGTCACGGTTGTAATGGGAGTTCCTCCTTCAGGTACCAGACACTACGCCCCCGCCCGGCGCGGCTCAAGGGCATCCCGCATCGCGGCCACGCCGTCCCCCGTGTCGGGTATCGTTCCCATCCATGTCGGTCAAGGAGCAATAGTGCACATCTGGGTCGACGCCGACGCCTGCCCGGCGGTGATCAAGGACATCCTCTTCCGCGCGGCGGAGCGGACCAAGCACCGCATGACGCTGGTAGCGAACAAGATGCTGCGCACGCCGCCTTCCAGATACATCCGCGCGCTGCAGGTGCCGCGCGGGATCGACGTGGCCGACAGCCATATCGTGCGCGAGCTGCAGCCAGGCGACCTGGTGATCACCGCCGACATTCCGCTGGCCGCCGACGTCATCGCCAAGGGCGGCCACGCGCTCAATCCGCGTGGTGAGTTCTATACGACGGAAACCATCCAGGAGCGCCTCGCGCTGCGAAATTACCTGGACGAGTTGCGCGGCACCGGCGTGCGCACCGGCGGGCCTGAGATGCTCGACAACACCGACCGCAAGCGGTTTGCCGACCAGCTTGATCGGTTTCTCGCCAAGCTCAGTACAGCGCGCTAGCGAGCTTCCTGCGGTACTCGCTCACCAGCTCCGGCTCGCCGGCGAGGTTGAACAGGTTGAGGATCTGCTTTCTCGCCTCGCCTTCCTTCCAGTCCTTCGCGCGGCGCACGATCTCCAGCAGCTCGTCCAGCGCCTCGCGGTAGCACTTCTTCCCCGCGTAGAGCGCGGCGAGCGCGGCCCGGGTGTCATGGTCCGCGGGGTTGGCGGCAAGCATTGTCTTTAACTCCGCTTCGCCCGGCCCGCCCGTTCCCGCCCTTGCGTAAGTGATGCCCTGCCTCACGGCTTCGACCCTCGCGTCCCAGTCCGGGTCGCTCTTCACCTTCGCCAGTTCTGCTTCCGCCGCCTCCAGCTTGCCTTCCGCGAAAAGCGCTTCCGCCCTCGCTAGCGCCAGCTCGGATTCGCTGGGCAGGAGCTTGTCGAAGAACGCGCGCACCTGGCCCTCCGGGATCGCGCCCATGAACTGCTCCGCCGGGCGGCCGCCCTTGAAGGCGATGACGTTGGGGATCGAGCGGATGCCCAGGGCCTGCGAGAGCTCCTGGCTCTCGTCGGAATTCACCTTCACGAACTTCACGCGGCCTTCGTAGTCGCGGGCGACTTTTTCCAGGATCGGCGTGAGCGAGCGGCACGGCCCGCACCAGGGGGCCCAGAAGTCGACGACGACGGGGAGGGCCTTGGAGGCCTCCATGACTTCGGCTTCGAAGGTGGCGGTGGTGACGTCCATGAAAGCAGGGTGGGGGCGGAGGTGGGGTAAGTCAAGGATGGTTACGGGTGCGGCTCTTGCATGCGAACATACCTGTGCGCCTGACCATGGCATTCACCCACAGCGTAGACGGCGTCACCTACCGCTTTCCCGACCTGCGCACGCTGCTCGCGCGCGCATCTCCCCACCGCTCGGGCGACGCGTTGGCAGGCGTGGCCGCGCAAAGCGCCAAGGAGCGGATTGCTGCGCGCATGACGCTCGCCGACCTGCCGCTCGCGGCGTTCCTCGCCGAGGCCGTCGTTCCGTACGAAGAGGACGACGTCACGCGCCTCATCCTCGACTCGCACGACAAGGCGGCGTTCGCGGCCGTATCCCACCTCACGGTGGGGGAGTTCCGCGAGTGGCTGCTGTCTTCCTCCTCCGAAGCCGTCACCGCGCTCGCCCCCGGCCTCGTTCCCGAGATGGCGGCCGCGGTGTCCAAACTCATGCGCAACCAGGACCTGGTGTCCGTCGCGCGCAAGTGCCGCGTGGTGACGCGCTTCCGCAACACCATCGGCCTGCCGGGCCGGCTTTCGGTGCGGCTGCAGCCCAACCACCCCACCGACGATCCTCGCGGCATCGCCGCCTCGATGCTCGATGGCCTCATGTACGGCTGCGGCGACGCGGTGATCGGGGTGAACCCGGCGGGGGACGGCCTCGCCGCGTTCCTGCCGCTGTGGAAGATGATGGACGAGCTCATCGCGCGTTTTTCGATTCCCACCCAGTCCTGCGTCCTCACCCACGTCACCAACCAACTCCGCGCGATCGAGCAGGGCGCGCCGGTGGACCTGGTCTTCCAGTCGATCGGCGGCACGCAGAAAACCAACGAGAGCTTCGGCGTGAGCCTTTCTCTCCTGCGGGAAGCGATGCAGGCGGCGCGCTCGCTCAAGCGCGGCACACTCGGGGAGAATGTCATGTACTTCGAGACCGGGCAGGGGAGTTCGCTCTCCGCCGGGGCGCACCACGGCTGCGACCAGCAGACCCTCGAAGCCCGCGCCTACGGCGTCGCGCGCGCCTACCAGCCGCTGCTCGTCAACACCGTGGTCGGCTTCATTGGGCCGGAGTACCTGTTTGATGGCAAGCAGATCATCCGCGCGGGGCTCGAGGACCATTTCTGCGGCAAGCTCCTCGGCGTGCCGCTGGGAGTGGACGTTTGCTACACCAACCACGCCGAAGCCGACCAGGACGACATGGACACGCTGCTCACGCTGCTCGGCGCCGCGGGGGTCACCTACATCATGGGCGTGCCCGGGGCGGACGACGTGATGCTCAACTACCAGAGCAGCTCGTTCCACGACGCGCTGTACCTGCGCGAGGTGATGGGCTTGAGGCGCGCACCCGAGTTCGAGGCGTGGCTGGAGAAGATGGGCATCGCGGGGGCGGATGGGCGGCTCATAACTTCTCCGCAGACCCCGTTGCTTGCGCTGGCGAAGGAGCTCGGGTGAAGGAGAACTTGGTAGACTGGCATCTGCAGGAGGTGACGTGAACGCCGTACTCAAGTCCGAAATAGAGTCGCGCCGCGCCGAAGTTGCCGCGATCTGCGCGCGGCTGGGCGTGCGCCGCCTGGAGCTGTTCGGATCGGGTACGCGGAGCGCCGCGCCGCGGGATCTCGATTTCCTGGTGGACTTGGGCGAGCGGCCGCCCGCCGAGTACGCGGCCGCCTACTTCGCGCTTCGCGAGCAGCTTGAGGCCCTTTTCGCGCGGCCCGTCGACCTCGTCACCCCGCCCGGGCTGGGAAACAAGTACTTCCGCCAACGCGTCGAGCAGGAAAAAACCTTGCTCTATGCGGCTTGAGGCGCGCAAGTACCTTCTCGACGTCCAGGTCGCGGCCGACCGCATCGGCCGGTTCACCCGAGGGAAGTCTTTCGAGCAGTACCTCGCCGACGAGATGCTGCGCTCCGCGGTGGAGCGCCAGTTCGGCATCATGGGCGAGGCGCTCTCGCGGCTGGCAAAGGATGATCTCACCGTGGCGGCCGCGATTCCGGACTACGCCAAGATCGTGGCCTTCCGCAACATCCTGATCCACGGCTACGCATCTGTAGACGACCGCATTGTCTGGGGCGTGATCGAGAACTACCTGGCGCAGCTCAGGGCGGCAGTGCAACGCCTGCTGGATTCACCTGCCTAGCCCGGCTGTTATTGGTAACAACTGGGCGGCGCTGCGCTCCTACACGCCCGCGCGCATTGCGCTCGGGCGTGCGGGGAGCGGGCTGCCCACCGCCGAACTCCTGCGCTTCGGTCTCGCGCATGCACGGGCGCGCGACGCGGTGCACGCCGTGCTCGATGCCGAAGCGCTTGCGACGAAGCTGCGCGAGCTGGGTCTTTTTCCTCAAATCGTGAAAAGCGCCGCGCCCGATCGCGCGACCTACCTGCGAAGGCCCGACCTCGGCCGCCGGCTCGCGCCGCATTCAGCCATCTCGAAATCAGATCACCCCTTCGCGCTCGCCATCGAAGATGGCCTCTCGGCCCTCGCGGTAGAGCGTCACGCCGTGCCGCTCGTGCGCGCCCTGATCGCCCTCGCGCCGCAGCGCTGGGCCGCCGCGAGCGCCGCGATCGCGCTCCAGGGCCGCGTCGCGCTCGGCGACGAGATCGGCGCGGCGTTCGGCGCGCAGCTCATCTTGGTACTCATCGGCGAGCGCCCGGGGCTATCCTCGCCCGACAGCCTGGGGGCTTACCTGACCTTCGCTCCGCGGGTCGGGCGCACGGATGCGGAAAGGAATTGCGTGTCGAACATCCGGCCGGAGGGGCTGGGGGTTGAGGCGGCGGCGCGGAGGATCGACTGGATCGCGGCGGCGGGGGTGGCGAGGGGGGTGACGGGGGTGGGGCTTAAGGATGAGAGTTGCGGAGGCTGCGAAGCCTTGCCGGTAGGGGCAGTGAATCCGACCGGCTGACCGGCGCGCCGCCCGGCAAGTCAAGCCGTCGTCGCGCGCCGCGCGCCCGGGGCCGCCCGGACGAGGTAATCGAGGATCTCGCCTTGCGCGCGCTCTATCTCCAGCCGGTAGCCGGAGCTGAGCGCGGGCCATTCCTCGGGCCGCGCAGTCTTGCGCAGGTCCTCGAGCAGGCGCTCGAGCTTCGCGACGCGCTCCCGGGCAACGGCAAGTTCCTGATCGTTGCGGATCATTCGACCTCCAATATGCCACGAACCGTACCGTCCCGCTTGGTCTGCCGAACGCGCGAAACCTCGGATTGGACCAATTCGACGAGGAGCTGATCCTCACAGTACGAGGCCGTCATCAGGTGATGGTATGATGCACCATCAGCCGGCACGGCAGGTGTTCCGCTACCGGTCGGTCGAGGGCGGCGTGGCGGTGGAGATGGTGATCTGGTCCCTGCCCAGGCCGTCGGCGGAGCGGCCGCATGAACTGAAGTACCGGCTGTATTGCGGCCGCGGCGGGAGTTGCATCGTGCGCTACGACAACGAGGCCGGAAAAGGCGATCACCGGCACTACGGTGAGCGCGAAGAGCCCTACCGCTTCGCGTCGCTGGAAAAGCTGCTGAAGGATTTTCGCGACGATTGCACCCGCCTGGCGGGATGGAGATGGCGATGAACCGGATCGAGATCGAAGTGCTGGGGTCCCGGGCGGCGCTCGCCGCCTTCACGCGTGCCTGGCGGCAGGCGCGTGCCGGGCGCAAGGCCACCCCGCGGCTCGCCTTCGGCAGCAT
>CAZVZV010000066.1:0-1437 GCA_964631735.1 uncultured Enterobacteriaceae bacterium | reverse complement strand
GCCAGCATGAACTCCTCGGGGTTGCCGCGCCGGTCGAGGAATCGGTCGGGCCGTGCCGCGGCAGGTGCGGTCTCGCGGCCGTCGTAGCTGCGCACGCGCTTTTCTTTTTCCGCCCAATGCAGGACGAAGGCGCCGCCGCCCAGGCCCGAGGACTGCGGCTCGGTGAGGCCCAGCACCAGTTGCACCGCGATCGCGGCGTCAGCCGCGCTGCCGCCCGCGCGCAGGATCTCCAGGCCTGCTTGAACCGCTTGCGGATCGGCGGCCGCAACCAGGTGGCGCTGAGCGACCACCGCCTGTTTCTCGGCGCGGCCGGTGTCAATTTCCGGGCTGCCCAGCTGCGCGCAGGCGTAGTCCGCACTGCCCATGAGCAATGCGCCCGCAACAGGCATGGCAAGCAATCGGAGGTTCATCTGTAAGCCATCTGTAGGACTCGGGCAGAGGCCATCGGGGCATTATCCCCGGCAACAGGGAGGTGCAAGATGGACATGCAAACTCGACGGACGGTGGTGATCGCGCTGGCGGCGGTGCTGACGCAGGTTACGGCCTGCAGCGTTGTTCCGCCCAGGGTCAGCGCGACGGGCAGCGGATTCTGCGTGACGAACCACCCGCCTTTGGCCTCCGACGTCGCGGTCGACACGTCCGCTGAGAGTGCGATGCTCGTGGATGCCGTAGGCCCGCGATGGAATTGCGCCGGCATCCCGCAGGGACGCTACGACGCCGAAGTAATTGCGCAATGGTCCAGGGGCTACCAACAGACCCCGCTGCAGGTGAGCAATTTCCGCCTGGCCCCGGGCCAGGCGCTGGTTGCGAGGGCCTACGAGCGCGGCCGGGGCGAAATTCGCACCGTCTTCAAGAACGTGGCGCCCAGCCAGGCGCCGGCCGATGCCGTGGCAGCGGTCCCCGTGGCCGTGCCGGAGCCGGAGACGGCGCCGCGTGCCGACGATTGGGGGACGACGCCCTCGTCTGAGCCCGAGCCCCGTACCGACCCGGAGCCGCGTGCCGGCGAATCCGGATTGACGGCTTCGTCGCTGCTGCAGGGCGCGGCAATGGTCGTCGGCGGCACGGCGATCGCGCTCATCTACCTGCCTTTCCTCCCTCTAATTGCGATCGAAGGGGCCAAGGAGCGCACCAAGGCGCGCAGGGAACTGATCCGGCAGGAGCGCCTGCGGCCCGACTGCTGTTTCGTCTGGGTCGAGGACAGGCAATCCGGCGCACTCATCGCCGGCTCGCGCCCGCCCCAGTTGAACTAGGCAGCGCGCCCTAGACCATCAGCGGCACCACCAACAGCGCCACGATGTTGATGATCTTGATCAGCGGATTCACCGCGGGGCCGGCCGTGTCCTTGTAAGGATCGCCCACCGTGTCGCCGGTGACCGCCGCCTTGTGCGCCTCCGACCCCTTGCCGCCGTGATGGCCGTCCTCGATGTATTTCTTGGC
>CAZVZV010000065.1:0-5126 GCA_964631735.1 uncultured Enterobacteriaceae bacterium | reverse complement strand
GGACATGTCAGCCGAAGAGATCAAGCAATTCTGGCGCGGCTACTGCGAGCGCCGCAAGGTGGCGAAAGACGTCGTCGTCAAAGGCGAGAAGAAAATCGACGAGGATCCGGAGTACTGGGCCGACCAGACGATGGACGAGCTGCTCAAGCTCGTGTCGAACTAGCCGCTCCACCCAGACACGGAGTAGTCTTCTATTTTTACCGGGGAGGCAACATGAGCAAGCTCAGCCGCAGGGACATCCTGAAGATGGGCGTCGGGGCCGCCGCGGGCCTCGGTTTTCCCGCGATCGTGCGGGCGCAATCCAGGGAGATCGTGATCCTCGGCCTGTGGGATGCCACCGGGGCCTTCGCCGACGTCGGGCCGATCAACGACCGCGGCATGCGCATGGCGCTCGAGGAGCGCGGCATGCAGGTGCTCGGGCGGCCGATCAAGTACATCACGCGCGACGGGGCCACGCAGGCCGGCACGTCTACCCGGCGCACCGAGGAAGCGGTGGACGGCGAAGGCGCGAAGTTCGTCATCGGTCCCTGGTCTTCCGGCGTCGCGCTCGCGGTGTCCGAGGTGGCGAAGCGCAAGAAGGTCCTGCATCTGTTCAGCGGCGGCACCGAGGACATCTCTGGGTCGCGCTGCCACCGCTACTCCTTCCAGTGGGCGGCAAGCCCCTATACCGCGGCGAAGACCGTGGTCGATTCCTTCATGAAGGCCAATCCGAAGGCGAAGCGCTGGCACCTGCTGGTCGCTGACTACGCCTTCGGCTGGTCGGTCGAGAAATACATCAAGGAGGTCGGCAAGAGCCACGGCCTGGAATTCGTCGGCGCCGACCGGCACCCGCTGGGCGAGCGCGAGTTCTCCAATTACGTGCAGAAGGCGGCGGCAAACAAGCCCGACGCGGTGGCGATGATCAACTTCGGCCTGGATGCCGTCTCGGGCGCGCGCGAGATCTTCAACTTCGGCCTCACACCCAAGGTGCCGCTCATCATGTGCTGGTCCTCTGGCGTGGAGGAGCTGGTGCAGCTCTCGCCCGAGATCCGGGAGAACATCTGGGTCGGCTCCAACTTCTACTACACCGCCGACACTCCGGTGGCGAAAGAATTCGTCAAGAGCTACCAGGCAAAGTTCGGCAACCCGCCGGGCTACGCGCCCTCGGCCGCCTACTCGATGACGCGCCTCCTGCTCGCCGGTTTCGACAAGGCGAAGTCCGCCGAAGTGCAGGACGTGATCAAGGCGCTGGAGGGCATCGAACTGAACGACATCGTCGGGCGCATGCGTATGGATGCGGCCACGCACCAGAACATCCGCCCGTACTTCTTCATGCGCTGCAAGTCGAAGGCTGCGATGAAGCACCCGACGGATTTCGCCGACATCATCGCCACCGGCGATGCGCCGCTGCCAAAGGAATACGCGGCCTGCAAGGACATCGGCAGCTTCTGAGTCCGCCCTGAGCTTCGTCGCCGCACAGATCCTCAACGGGATCGCGACGGGCATGCTGTATGCCCTGATGGGGCTCGGCCTGTCGCTGATCACGGGGATCCTCAACATCCCCAACTTCGCCCACGGCGCGCTGTTTGCCGTGGGCGCCTATCTCCTGGTGAGCGCCGCAACCGCGATCGGCAATTTCTGGATCGCGCTCCTGGTGGCGCCCCTGGGCGTGGCGCTGCTGGGTCTCGCCATCGAGTACGCGGGGATCCGCCGGCTCTACGCCGCGGGGCATGACTACCAGCTGCTGTTCACCTTCGGCCTCGCGCTGATCCTGAGCGAGTCCATCATCCTTATCTGGGGGCCGATCGGCTACAGCCACCTGCCGCCGCCGATCCTGCGCGGCGGCCTCGACCTGGGCTTCACCTTCTATCCGAAGTACCGCCTCTTCGTCATGGTGATGGCGGGCCTGTTGGTGCTCGCCACTTGGCTGTTCCTCGAGAAGACGCGCTACGGCGCCATCATGCGCGCCGGCATCGAGAACAAGGAAATGGTGTCGCTGCTCGGTATCGACATCCACAAGCTGTTCACCGTGGCCTTCGCTCTCGGCGCCTACCTCGCCGGCATCGCGGGCGCGCTCACCGTGCCCATCCGGGGCGTGAATCCGGGCATGGGCGTGGACATGCTCGGCATCGCCTTCGTCGTCGTCGCGCTCGGGGGCCTGGGCAACCTCCTTGGCGCGATCGCCGCGGGTCTCCTCATTGGCGTCGCGCAGGCGCTGGTGGCCGGCTACTGGACCGAGGCCTCCACCGTCGTGATCTACGCGGTGATGGCGGCGGTGCTGTTGGCGCGTCCGCAGGGATTGTTCGGCATCCGATGAACCGGCCGATCCTTCTCCTCCTCGCGGCGGTCCTCGTGCTCCCGCTCGTCGTGCGCCCGGCGATCGCCACGGAGATCTGGATCTTCGCCATCTTCGGCCTGGGGCTGAATCTGCTGCTCGGCTACACGGGGCTGCTCTCCTTCGGCCAGTCCACCTTCTTCGGCTCGGCCGCCTACGTCGCGGGCTGGCTCCTCAAGCAGTACGGCATCAATGCCTTTCTCGCGCTCGGCATCGGCGTAGGCGTAGGCGCCGCCTCGGCCGCGCTGGTGGGCTACCTGTGCGTGCAGCGCTCGGGCCTGTACTTCATCATGCTCACCTTCGCGCTCAACCAGCTCTTTTACTTCATCGCCTACCAGTGGACGAGCGTGACCGGCGGCGAGGACGGCATGCCCGGCGTGCCGCGGCCGGCGCTCGCCGGCATCGACTTCAGCAACCCACTCGTCTACTACGCCCTGGTTTCCGTGCTGTTCCTCGCCTCGCTGTGGATCATGAAACGCATCGTAGAGTCGCCGCTCGGCAGGATCCTGCAGGCGATCCGCGAGAACGACGTGCGCGCGGAGGCCGTGGGCTACGACGTGCCGCGCTTCAAGCTCCTCGCCTTCGTCATCGGCGGCGCCTTCTCCGGCCTCGCGGGCGTGCTCTACGCCATGTTGTTCGGCATCGTGCCGCTGGAGGCGATCGGCTTCGTGTTCTCCGGCAACGTGCTGTTCGCCACGCTCATCGGCGGCTCGGGCTCGCTGTACGGGCCGGTCATCGGCTCCTTCGTCTTCATCTGGCTCTCCGAATCCGTGAGCACGCTGTGGGCGCGCTGGCCGCTGCTTCTCGGCGTGGCGTTCGTGATGGTGGTGCTGTTCCTGCGTGGCGGCGTGGTGGAAGCCTGGTCGCGCTTCTGGTCATGGCGATCCTCAAAACCGAAAATCTGACCAAGGCGTTCGGCGCGCTGACGGCCGTCAACGGCGTGAGCCTTGGCGTCGAGGCCGGCACGCTGCACTCGATCATCGGCCCCAACGGGGCTGGCAAGACCACATTTTTCAATCTGCTCAGCGGCACTTTCCCGCCGACCTCGGGCAGGATCCTCTACGACGGGCGCGACATCACCGGCACGCCCGCGCACCGCGTCGCCCACCTGGGGCTGGCGCGGTCCTATCAGCGCACGAGCGTGTTCCCCGCCTTCTCGCTCCTCGACAACGTCTGGGTCGCCGCCTTCGCCACCAGCCCTTCGTGGCGCGGCCTGATGTGGACAAAGACCGACCGCTATCCCGAGGCCACCGCGCGGGCGCACCAGGCGCTCGCCGACGTCGGGCTCGCCGGCAAGATGGATGTGCCCGCGCGCGAAATTTCGCATGGCGAGCAACGCCAGCTCGAGCTCGCCATCGCGCTCGCCGCCGCGCCGCGCGTGCTGCTGCTGGATGAGCCTGCCGCGGGCCTCTCGCCCGAGGAGACGCGCAAGATGGTCGCGCTGGTGCGCTCGCTCAAGGGCCGCTACACCATCGTGCTCATCGAGCACAAGATGGACATCATCATGAGCGTGTCCGATCGCATCTCGGTCATGCACTTCGGCAGCCTGATCGCCGAGGGCACGCCCGCGGAAATCCAGAAGAACCCCGAGGTGCGGCGCGCCTATCTGGGAGGCGTGGCCGCGTGATCCTCGAAGTGAAGGGCATCGACACCTACTACGGCCTCGGCCACATCCTGCACGGCCTGTCCATCGGCGTCGAGGAAGGAGAAGTGGTGGCGCTGCTGGGGCGCAACGGCGCGGGTAAGACCACCACCCTGCGCTCGGTCACCGGCCTGACGCCGCCGCGCAACGGCGCGATCCGCTATAAGGGCCGCGACATCGCGGGCCTCGACGCGTACAAGATCTCGCAGATGGGCATCGCCCTGGTCCCCGAGACGCGCGACATCTTCAGTTACCTGACGGTCAGGGAAAACCTTTCCATCGCGCAGCGCAAGAACTCCCGCTGGCAGATGGACACGGTGCTCGGGCGCTTTCCCAGCCTGGGGGACAGAATGAACCACAAGGGACGCGAGCTCTCCGGCGGCGAGCAGGAGATGCTCGCCATTGCCCGCGCGCTCATGACCGGCCCCGACCTCCTGCTGCTGGATGAGCCCTCGCAGGGCCTCGCGCCGCTGGTGGTGAGCGCCGTGATGGACACCATCCGCGAGCTGAAGAAGCAGCACGTCAGCATGCTGCTCGTGGAGCAGAACGCCGAGATGGCGCTGCAGCTCGCCGAGCGCGTCTACGTCATCGACCACGGCACCGTGGTGTTCGAGGGCACGCCGGCGCAGTTGCGCGCCGACCAGCAGGTGACGGCCACCTACCTCGGCGTCGGCTGAAAATAGGGTCAGACCCCTTTTTCACTTCAGACCCCTTTTTCACTTCAGCCAGCGCAGCAGCTCCTTGCCCCTTTCTTCGAACGGCTTGATCTGGTCGAGGGCCTTCTGCGCCTCCTTCGGCACCAGGCCCTGTTTCTTCAGGAAATCGATGCGGTCCATCCTGCGCTGCGGGATCGCGTTCCTCAGTAGCTGCGAGCGCTGGAGGAACTGTTGCTCGAACTTGCCGGGCTTGAAGAAGCCCGGGATCGTGGCGAGGAGCTGCGGAATTCCCTCCGCCGAGAGCGCCTGGAACACCGCCGCGTTGGCCGGCACGTCCACCACCCCCTGCTTCGTCTCCATGAAGGCGACTCCCTCGTTCACCTTGTCGTAGCTTCCCGGCTCGCCGCGCGGGTCACCGGCCAACAGGTGCGTCGGCTCGTGGTCGGTGCCGCGCACCCCGATGGTGACCAGCGGCGTGCGCACGCGGTAGTTGGCGCGGTTGTACTGCCCGATC
>CAZVZV010000064.1:0-36767 GCA_964631735.1 uncultured Enterobacteriaceae bacterium | reverse complement strand
CGCGCCTGCCAAAGCGCACGAAGACGCAACGGTCCTGGAGCACTGGCTCGATGGTGTAGTCGCCCTCGGGGTCTGAGCGCACGATCTCGAGGCGGACGTCGGGTTCAGCGACCCGGTGAAGGAGGAATTCGAGGTCGCGTCCCACCCGGTAGCGGCACGTCAGCGTGCCCTCGGCTATTAAGTCGCAATGCGCGCCGCGGCTCGTGGCGGCATAGGGCGTCTCCTGCGCCGCGGCTGGCGCCGCGCACAGCAGCGCGGCAACCAGCGCGCCGCTAAACGCGCCGGCCGGTGTAGTCCTCGGCAATCTTGTCGTCGTAGAACGTAGTGGGATTGGGCGCCGCCATGAACTGGCGGTAGACCTCGGGATAGACCTTCACGTATTGGAAGACCTGCCCGTTGGACAGTTCCACCTCCAGCGTCTGGGTCTTCTCGTCGTAGCCGACCGAGCGGACCTTGGACGAATTGACGCGCTTGCGCTCCATCACTTCGCCAGTTTCGCGCTCCACGGCGCCTTCGCGCCGCCGCTATCCACTTCGCCCTCGATCACGCCGTCCTTCACTTTCCCGGTGAACATGGCTTTTCGCCCGGCCAAACCGAAGGAGATCTGCTCGCCGCGCAGCTTCAGGTCCTCCAGCACCACTTCCTTGCCCTCCAGCCTGCCGCTGCCCGAGACGCGCGTCACCTGCTGCTTCAAGTTCAGGCTCAACGGGCCTTTGCCCAGCGACTCGGGCACCTTGGCGCTCCAGTGGCCCTGCACCTTCGCCGGCACCATGTAGAGGTAGATCAGCGTGGTGGTGACGCCGCTGATCTGCACCTTGTCCTCCAGGTCCATCTGCACGTACTTCTCCGGGATCCAGCCGGCGAGCGGGTAGTCGTGCGACAGCACCTTGCTGCCGGGCTTGAGTTCGGTGAGCAGCTTGTCCTTCAGCATGTTCACCGTATGTGGCAACAGATACATGGTCAGTACCGTGGCTTGCGAAATGTCTGTCTTGAACAGGTCCTGCTTGATGAATTTGACGCGCTCGGCGACGCCTTCCTTTTTCGCAGCTTCGTTCGAGAGCTTCACCAGCTGGTCCTTGATTTCCACGCCGAAGCCGCTCGCGCCGAACACCTTGGCGGCGGTGAGCACGATCCTGCCGTCGCCCGAACCGAGGTCGATGACGAAATCTTTCGGCCCGATGTCGGCGAGCTTGAGCATGTCTGAAACCACGCTCTGCGGCGACGGCACGTAGGGGCCGGCGTCGACCGGTTTGTCGGCGGCGAAAGCGGCGAGCGGCAGGGCAAGGAGGAAGGCTAGCGCTTTCATGCGGTCTCTACATGCTCCACGTTGATCTGTACGGACTGCAGCCCATTGTATTCGTTCACGCTCAGGCGGTAAGCGGCGCGAAAGCGCGCGGGCAGCGGATCGAGCGAGTTGAAACGCATCGCTTCCAGCCGCCTGCCGTCCTTCACCAGTTTCAGTTTCGAATGCTTGTCGCCGACGACGCGCTGATTTTCGAGCGCGAATGTATCGCAGAACAGGGGCTGCGGAAAGCCTTGGCCCCAGATGCGCTCCTCCAGCAGCTGCGCCAGGCCGAGCGTGAGCTGCGAGGGCTCCAGCGCGCCGTCGGTCTCCACCGTGCGCGTGAGCGCCTCGCGCGGCATGGTCTCTTCGGCAACCTGCGCCAGGACGTCCCTGAAGCGTTCGAGGTCGGCCTCGCGCAGCGTGAGGCCGGCGGCCTGCGCATGCCCGCCGAAGCGCAGGATCAGTCCCGGTGCGCGCTTGGCAACCAGATCCAGGCAGTCGCGCAGGTGAAAGCCCGGAATCGAGCGGCCCGAGCCGCGCAGTTCGCCCCCGTTGGCGCGCGCGAAGCAGATCACCGGCCGGTGCAGCCGCTCGCGCAGGCGAGAGGCGAGGATGCCGACCACGCCCTGGTGCCAGCCGGGATCGAAGAACGTGGCCGCGGCGCCCGGCGCATCCGCAATCGCTTCCGCCGCCGCGCGCGCCTGCTCCAGCATTTCGCCCTCGATGCGGCGCCGCTCACGATTCAGGCGGTCGAGCTCCTGCGCACAGTTGGCGGCGCGCGCCTCGTCGTCGGTGACCAAGCATTCGATGCCCAGGCTCATATCGGCCAGCCGCCCCGCGGCGTTCAGCCGCGGCCCGAGCACGAAGCCCAGGTCGAAGCCGCTCGCCTGCGCGGAGTTGCGGCCCCCGGCACGCAGCAGCGCCTCCAGCCCCGGCTTGCCCTGCCCAGCGCGCAATCGCTTCAGGCCCTGCGCGACGAGGATGCGATTGTTGGCGTCGAGCGGCACCACGTCGGCCACGGTACCGAGCGCGACGAGATCCGTCAGCGCCGCGAGGTTAGGCTCGGCCCTTCCCTCGAAGGCCCCCCGCTTCCTCAATTCCGCGCGCAGCGCGAGCATCACGTAGAACATCACGCCCACGCCGGCGATCGACTTGGAGGCGAAGCCGCAGCCGGGCTGGTTCGGGTTGACGATGCACTCGGCGCGCGGCAGTTCGGCTCCGGGCAGGTGGTGGTCGGTGATCAGCGTGGCAATGCCGAGCGCGCGGGCGCGCTCCACGCCCTCGACGCTCGCGATGCCGTTATCCACCGTGATGAGGAGGTCGGGCTTGCGCCCGGCCGCGATGTCCACCAGCTCCGGCGTGAGGCCGTAGCCCAGCTCGAAGCGGTTGGGCACCAGGTAGTCCACCTGGGCGCCGAACTGGCGCAAGGCGCGCACGCCGACCGCGCAGGCGGTGGCGCCGTCGGCGTCGTAATCCGCGACGATGAGGAGTTTCTTGCCCGCGGCGATGGCATCGGCGAGCAGGCTTGCCGCGCGCTCGCAGTGAGACAGCGAGGCAGGCGGCAACAGCCGGCTGAAATCGTCGTCGAGTTCCACGGCCGAGCGGATGCGGCGCGCGGCATACACGCGCGCCAGCACCGGGTGCAGGCCGGAGGCTATCAGCGTCTGCCGGTCGCGCTCTGCATACTTGCGCTCAATGAGGCGCATGGCTCGCCAGCGCGCGCGGGCGGCGCCAGAATCGGCGCAGGTCCGGACGCGTGGTCTCGAAGGATAGTCCGGCATCGGGCACGCGGATGGTCAGCATGCCGACCTGCCCGCTCCTGAGCGCCGCGAGCAGCGGCGCGAACCAATCTGCCTCGAGCGCGGCGGCAGCGCCGTCCAGGACCACGAGGTGCCGGATGCCCTCAGGCATGTCGGCGAGCCAGGCCGAGGCCGTGCGCGGCGGCGCGCGGTGGCTGATGCCGGCGACGCGAGCCAGGCCGAGCGCTGCCGGCTCGTTCGCTGTCAGCGAGCGCCATTCGCTCGACACCTCTCGCGGCAACTCGCCGGGGCCCCACAGCCACACACTATTGACCGGCAACAGGCGCGCTTCGTTCACCGGGTGCTCGTGCAGCGCCATCTGGATCTCGTTCAGCAGCGCCGGCCACGGCGCGCCCGGCAGATGCGCGTCGACATCCTGGCCGGCCACCTCACGGGTCGGCAGCGTGTCGATGGCGGCCGGCGCCGTGCGCATCACCCACCAATCCGGATACGGGCAGCGGAACTCGCGCGTGCCGGCGAAGTGGCGGTTGAGCGTCGCCACCAGCTGTGCGGCCTCGGCCGCCTGCAGTCCGGCAACCGGGATCAGGACCAACGAGTCGCGCATCAATTGAAGGTGCACCGGGTCGGCGCGCAGCCAGAAACCTTCCGCGCCTGCGGTCAGCGCCCCGGCGGGCAGCGGCTCGACGCCAAAGGCTGCGCCCAGCCAGGCCTCGTAACTCTGCTTCTCGCCCGCGGTAGCGCGCCCGCGCGCCAGCAGCAATTCAAGTGCCGGCAGACGTGTGCCCGCTGGAACTTCAAGCAAGCCGGGGACGATCAGCTCGGCGTGCACGGCAGCACGACCACGCGGGTGCGCCTTGCGGCGAGATGCTTGGACAGGATCCTGTACTGGTCGAGGTCGAAGTGCAGCCGGCGCCGGCCCTCGAGCAGTCCCGGCACCTCGTCTTCCGAGCGCGCGGTGCCGAGGTAGCACCAGTGGTGGATGACGTGCAGGTCGGTCGACTCGCGGGCTTCGTCTTCCTCGACCACGCCGACCGGTCCGCGCCAGGGCCAGGCGAGGTTCTTCAGCGCGGCGAGCTCCCCGGCAGTGCGCTGCCATTCGATGCGCCGCACCTCGCGCACCAGCTGCATCTGTTTCGAAGAGCGCACGTCGTCGTCGAAATGCTGCAGCACGCGCGTGCGCATGGCGATGCTCTTGCCGACATAGAGCGGCGCCGCGCCCTCGCCGTAGAACAGGTATACGCCGGGCGCGTCGGGGATCGCGTCCACCATGGCGCGCTCGAGGTGCGCGGGCAGCGTGGACCACTCGCCGCTCACCTCGCCGTCGTCGACCTCGATCACCGCGATCTCGGTGACGCGGTCGTGCGCGGGATGCGCGCCGGTGGTCTCCAGGTCGACGATCGCCAGCGGCGCGTCGAGGAGCTGCATCACTGCACTTGGACTTTCGCCGCCTTGATGACTTCCGCCCACTTGGCGGCATCGGATTTGATGCGCTCGACGAACTGCTCGGGCGTGCTGCCCACGGGTTCCGCGCCGGCGGCGGCGAAGCGCTCCAGCAGGTCCGGTGCCTTGAGCGCCGCAATCACCTCGGTGTTCACGCGCGCGACGATCTCCTTCGGCGTGCCGGCTGGGGCGAACATGCCGAACCAGGTGTAGCGGTCGAAGGCCGTCAATCCGGCTTCCACGAGGGTCGGTACCTCGGGCATCAGCGCCGAGCGCCGGTAGGCGTTGACCGCGATCGGTTTCGCCCGGCCAGCCTTGATGTGCGGCTGCACGCTCGCCAAGCTGTCGAACAGCATGGCGATGTTGCCGTTGGCGAGGTCCGGAATCGAAAGCGCGGTGCCCTTGTAGGGCACGTGCACCATGTCCACCCCGGTGAGCAGCTTGAACAGTTCGGCGTTCAAGTGCGGGATGGTGCCTACGCCGCTGGAAGCGAAATTGAGCTGCCCGGGCCGTGCCCTGGCATAAGCGATCAGTTCCTGCATGTTCGCCACCGGCAGCAGCGGGCTCACGATCAGCACATTGGGCACATTGGCGACGTGAGTGATCGGCGCGAAGTCCTTGAGCGGGTCGTAGGGAAGCTTTTGCAGCGCGGGCCCGATCGAGTGCGTGCTCGATGTCGCCATCAGCAGCGTGTAGCCGTCAGGCGCGCTCTTCGCCGCGAGGTCGGAGCCGATCGAGCCGCCGGCCCCCGGCTTGCTCTCCACCACGACCGACTGGCCCATCTGCTCGCCGAGTTTGTTCGCCAGAATGCGCCCGACGATGTCGGTGGCACCCGCGGGAGGAAAAGGCACGATCAGTTTGAGCGGGCGGTTCGGGTACTGGGCGTGGGCGAACTGGGCGACTACTGCCAGTAGAAATCCGAGTACGAGCCGCATGGCCGATCCTGTATATACGTTCAGTGCGGCAACTCTACCGCAAAAGTTGCGCGAACTGCCAGGCAGCGAAGCCGAGGATGGTGAGTCCGGAGAAAATATTGATGGCGCGCAGCAGGCGCGGGCCGAACCGGCCGCGCAGTGCGCCAGCGCCCGCGGCGAGCACCACCCACCAGGACGCGGAGCCGAGGAATACCGCCAGCGTGATCAGCGCCGCCGCAGTGAAGTCAGCGCTTGCCGCGAGTCCCAATCCGGCGAAGATCGCGACGAAGGCGAGGATAGTCGGCGGGTTGGCGAGGGTGAGCCCCAGGGTGGAGAGGAACGCACTCGCGAGCGAGGCCGGCTTTGCGGCCTCGCCCTCCAGCGCGGCTTTGGACAACAGCGTCTTCACGCCAAGGTAGACGAGAAAGACCCCGCCCAGCACGCCGATCCAGAAGCCGTGCGCGAGCAAGATGCCGGAAATCGCTGTGAGGCCAAACGCCGCCACCGCGCCATACAGGCCATCGGCCACCGCGATTCCCATGCCCGAGACGAATCCGGTGAGCGCGCCGTAGGCGACGGTGCGCCGGAAGCACAGCACCCACATCGGGCCGACCGTGGCGGCGAGCACGAAGCCGAACGCCAGGCCTTTCAGGAACAGCATCTCCAACCCCGGCTCAGCTCCAGTACCTGCGCAGCCATTTCGCCGCAGGCGCGATGTCCACCTTCTGCGCGAAGGCGACCATCTCCGGGATGCGGTCTACGCAATCGAGGGGGAACGCCTCTCCCGGCGCAAAGGCGGGAGCGAGGCGATGGTAGCGAGCACCGAGCAGCTGCCGGCATTGGTAGTCCGCGATGCCGATGGTGCCGTCGAACATCACCCCGAGCAGCGCCTGCGCCCACTGCGCGTGGCCCCAGTCGTGGTTCTTCCCCGGCACGTAGATCAGCGAACTGCCCGTGCCCAGCGACAGCAGCGTCACCTCCTGCGGCGCAGGCGTGCGGCCGATGCGGTGGTCCTGCGACTGGGCGAGCGCGCACATCGAGGGGTTGATGGCGAACACGCCGCCGTCCACATAGCCGTCCACCGTGGGGAAGTAGGTGGGCGCCGCGCTGGTGTACAGGCCCACCTGCCAGGCACGCATCGCGCCGTCGCTGTCCGCGCCGGGAAAATTGTGGAACAGCTTCGGCTTCCAGCGCCGGCGCTCGGGCTTCGGGTCCTCGTTGTCCAGGTCGAAGGCAGTGATCAGCACGCGCTTGCGCAAGTCGCGCAGCCGGGATTTGCCAAACAGGCGCTGCAGTTCGCGTTTCAGGTTCCCGGTGCTGTACTGCGCGCCCAGAATGCTGCCGAGGTTCTTCACGTTGTCGAGCCAGGAGTCGTCGAAAATGGCGTCGGCCTTTTCCTCGTACAGGGCGCGGACCGCCGGCAGCCCGAGGCCGCGCGCGAGGGCGAGCGCGATCAGGCCGCCGGTGGAGGTGCCTGCCATCAGGTCGGCGCGCTCGAGCCAGCCGGCGAGGCCCCGTTCCTCCTCCAGCCGCATCAGCACGATGGCGGTGATCAGGCCGCGGATGCCGCCGCCGTCGAGCGAGAGGATTCGATAACGCGCCACGGCAGCAGTCTAGCGCGCCACCTGCAGCAGCTGGGCGGCGGACAGGTTGTGGATGCGCCCGAACCCGGCGACGAAGCGCGCGTCGCGCGGCGCGATGCGCCAGAAGGAGAAATCGGGCAGTTCGAAGTTCACCGCCTGCGCCGGGAAGCGCGCGAGCCACCTTTGCCTGAGCGCACCCTGCTCCTCGATCTGCACCGCCTCGCCGCGCAGGGTGACGCGCATCAGCGTGAACGGATCTGCGCGCCGGTCATCCGCCTCGGCGATGGAGAGCGCGACGCGAGGGTCGCGCTGCATGTCCTGCGTGTGCCAGGCAAGGCGGCTGACGTGCACGTGGAAGGCGCTGAAATCCTCATTCGCGAGGTAGAGCGTCATCGAGGCCATCGGTGCCTGCTCGCGCAGCGTGCCGAGGTGCGCGATGCGCCCGCTGCGCAGCAGGCGCGCCAGCAGCCGGGAAGTTTCGGCGTCCATTCAAGGCATTGTAGTATCCTCGGGCTCCAGTGCGTTACGAGCTCCTCGTCGGCCTGCGCTACACCCGCGCCAAGCGCCGCAACCATTTCATCAGCTTCATCTCGCTCATCTCGATGGCCGGCATGGCGCTCGGCGTCGCCGCGTTGATCGTCGTGCTGTCGGTGATGAACGGCTTCCAGACGGAGATCCGCACTCGCATCCTCGGTGTCGCGTCGCACGTGCAGATCGCCGACGCGCGCGGTGCGCTGGCCGACTGGCAGTCGGTGGCGCGTTCTGCCGCAACGCACCCGCGCGTCCTGGCAGCGGCGCCCTATCTCAACGGGCAGGGCATGTTGACGCGCGGCCGGTCCGCGCGCGGCGCGCTGGTGCGCGGGGTCCTGCCGGGCGAGGAAGCCCTGGTCACGGACCTCGGCCAGCACATGACGGCTGGCCGGCTGGAAGCGCTCAAGCCCGGCGAGTTCGGCATCGTCCTGGGTGCCGATCTGGCGCGTTACCTCGGTGCGCTTGTCGGCGACAAGGTCGCTCTGATCATCCCGCAAGGCAACGTCACGCCTGCCGGCGTGGTGCCGCGCCTGAAGCAGTTCACGCTGGTCGGAACGTTCGACGTCGGTTATAGCGAGGCCGACTCCGCGCTTGCGCTCGTGCACCTCGCGGACGCGCAGCGCCTGTACCAGATGGGCGAGGCGGTCACCGGGGTGCGCCTCAAGCTCGATGACCTGTACCAGGCGCGCACGGTAGCGCGGGAGGTCACCGTCAACCTCGATCGTGACCTCTACGCCTTCGACTGGACGCGCACCAACCCGAACCTGTTCCGCGCCATCCAGATCGAGAAACGCATGATGTTCATCATCATGGTACTGATCATCACCGTGGCGGCATTCAACGTGGTCTCCACGCTGGTGATGCTGGTCACCGACAAGCAGGCCGACATCGCCATCCTGCGCACGCTCGGCGCGGCGCCGGGATCGGTGATGCAGATCTTCATGGTGCAGGGCGCGGTGATCGGCGTGATCGGCACGCTGCTCGGTGTCGTGGGAGGCGTGGCGCTGGCGCTCAACATCGAAACCGTGGTGCCGGCGCTGGAGTCTGCGCTCGGCTTCAAGTTCCTCGCCAAGGACGTGTACATGATTCCCGATCTGCCCTCGCAGGTGGAGATGGCGGATGTCGCCGTCATCACCGTCGTGTCGCTGTTGATGTCGTTTCTCGCCACCTTGTACCCGAGCTGGCGCGCCGCGCGCGTCAACCCGGCGGAGGCGCTGCGCTATGAGTGAGGCGGTGCTCGCCTGCCGCGGGCTGCAGAAGACTTACCAGGGCCCGCAGCCGGTGCAGGTGCTGAACGGCGTGGACTTTTCCGTGTGTGCGCGCGAGCGCGTGGCGATCATGGGCAAGTCCGGTTCCGGCAAATCGACGCTGCTGCACCTGCTCGGCGGGCTGGATGCGCCAAGCGGTGGAACAGTCGAAGTGCATGGCAAGCCCTTCGATTCGATGGGCGAGGCCGAGCGCGGCCGCGTGAGGAACGCGACGCTGGGCTTCGTCTACCAGTTCCACCACTTGCTGCCCGAATTCACTGCGCTGGAAAACGTCGCCATGCCGCTCTACATCCGGCGCATGGAGAAGGGCGCGGCGCTCGCCAGGGCGCGCGCCACGCTCAGCGAGATCGGTCTGGGCGAGCGGCTCGAGCACCTGCCGGGTGAACTCTCCGGCGGCGAGCGCCAGCGCGCGGCATTCGCGCGCGCGCTGGTGACCGAGCCCGCCTGCGTTCTGGCCGACGAGCCCACCGGCAACCTCGACACTCATACCGCGGACGAGGTGTTCGAGGCGATGGTGAAGCTCTCCGCGGTGCGCGGCACCGCCTTCGTCATCGTCACGCACGATGCCGCGCTCGCCGCGCGCGCCGAGCGCGTGTTGGAACTCCGCGAAGGCGTGCTGCACCCGGTACGCTGAATGAGCCGAAGGACAAAAATAGGGTCAGACCCCATTTTTAAAAAAGGGGTCTGTCCCTATTTTTCTCTTTTCTTTCTTGCGCTGGCTGTTCAGGCCGCGCCGGTACGCACGGAACAGGTCGAGGTCGAGCTGGTGGCCGAGCGCAGCGCGCCGGAACCCGGCACACCGCTCACCGTCGCGCTGCGGCTGCAGGCGGCCAGGGGCTGGCACACCTATTGGAGGAATCCCGGCGACTCGGGGCAACCCACTGCGATCGAGTGGCGGCTGCCAGAGGGCTATCGCGCCGGGCCGATTCAGTGGCCGGTGCCGGAGAAGCTGCCGATCGGCCCGCTCGCCAACTACGGTTACGAAGGCGAGGTGCTGCTGCTGACCGACATCTCCGTGCCGCAGGGCGCCAGGGCGCCAGCGAAAATTTCCGCGCGTGCCCGCTGGCTGGTGTGCAACCCGGAGCGCTGCATCCCGCAGGAAGCAGACTTGCAGCTGGATCCGGGCTCGGCGCCGCAAGCGCAACGGATCGGCTTCGCGCGTGAGTCCCTGCCGAAACCTGCGAGTGCGGGCTGGTCGCTGAAGGCGGGCGCCGCCGCGGGCGGCGTCGGCCTGGAAGTCGAGCTACCGAAGGAAGTCCTGGCGAAGACGCTGCAGTTTTTTCCGTATGAAGAGGGCAAGGTCCGGCACGCCGCCGATCAATCTTTGGAACGGCGCGACGGGGGCCTGCGCCTTTTCCTTCCCGCGGCAACGCAGCCGGTCGGTGAGTTCACCCGCGTGCACGGCCTGCTCGTCGCCGATAGCGTGCGCGGCTTCGAGATCGACGTCCCGGTGACGCGGGCGGCGGCCTCGCTCGGTTTCCTCGCGGCACTGCTGTTCGCGTTCGCGGGCGGCTTGATCCTCAACCTGATGCCCTGCGTGCTGCCGGTGCTGTCGATCAAGGTGCTCGGTTTCGCCGCCGGCCGGGATGCGCGTGCGATGCGCGGGCACGGTCTGGTGTACGGCGCGGGCGTGGTGGCGTCCTTCCTCGGGCTGGCGGCGCTGCTCCTGGCGCTAAAAGGGGCGGGCAGTGCGGTGGGCTGGGGTTTCCAGCTGCAGTCGCCGGTGTTCGTCGCGCTGATGGCGCTGCTGTTCCTCGCGTTGGCGCTCAACCTGTCTGGCGCGTTCGAATTCCGCTCTCTCGTGCCCTCGAGGCTGGCGGGCATGGCCGCGTCCAACCCGCACGCGGACGCGTTCCTCACCGGAGTGCTGGCGGCGCTGGTGGCTTCACCTTGCACCGCGCCGTTCATGGGGGCCGCGCTGGGCTACGCCCTCACTGAGAGTGCCGCCGCCGCGCTCGCCGTGTTCGCCGCGCTCGGACTGGGAATGGCGGTGCCCTATGTGCTGTTAACCTTCCATCCCCGATGGCTGAGACACCTGCCCAAGCCCGGACCCTGGATGGCCCGCCTCAAGCACTGGCTCGCGGCGCCGCTCTACGCCACGGTCGTGTGGCTCGCCTGGGTGTTCAGCATCCAGGTGGGGCTGGTGGGAACGCAGCCGGCGAACGACGCCTGGCAGCCGTTCACCGAGGCGCGCGTCGCGGAGCTGGTGGCGCAGGGCAAGCCCGTTTTCGTGGATTTCACCGCCGCTTGGTGCGTGACCTGCCAGGTGAACAAGCAGCTGGTGCTGTCCCGGCCGGAGACGGAGCGCGCCTTCGCGCAGCGCGGCGTCGCGCTGCTGCGCGCCGACTGGACGCGCCAGGATCCCGAGATCACGCGCTCGCTCGCCGCGCTGGGGCGCAATGGTGTGCCGGTGTACGTGCTCTACCGCCCCGGGCGCGAAGCGAAGCTGCTGCCCGAGGTCCTCACGCGCGATGCGTTGCTCGCCGCGCTCGCCGAACTTTCCACCTGAAGGAGACACTATGAAAACTCTTCTCGCCGCATGCCTGTTCGCAGCGGGCAGCGCCATCGCCGGCAGCGTCGGCCAGCCGGCACCTGATTTCACTCTCACTGATCTCGCCGGAAAGCCGGTGAAGCTCTCCGACTTCCGCGGCCGCTTCGTAGTGCTGGAGTGGGTGAACCCGGAGTGCCCGTACGTAGTTAAACATTACGGCAGCGCCAACATGCAGGGCCTGCAGAAGGACTACACGGCGCAAAAGGTGGTGTGGTTGAGCATCAACTCGACGCGCGACGGCCATTACGAGTTCTACTCGCCGCAGAAGATGGCAGGGTGGACGAAACAGATGAACGCGGCGCCGAGCGCCACGCTGCTCGATCCAAGCGGCAAGGTCGGCCGCGCCTACAGCGCGCGCACCACGCCGCACATGTACATCGTCGATCCCAATGGAAGGTTGGTCTACGCCGGCGGCATCGACGACAAGCGCTCCACGAGCCAGGACGACGTGAAGACGGCGAAGAACTACGTGCGCGCCGCGATGGGCGAAGCACTGGCCGGCAAACCGATCAGCGCTGCCAGCACCGCGCCCTACGGCTGCTCGATCAAGTATTGAGAAAAAGGGGTCTGACCCTATTTTCGCGCTCGCTGTCGCCGCCGCCAGGCAAGCGCCACCTGGCAGCGCCAGAACAGTTGCACCGTCCAGTAGCCGAGGAAGGCAAGCGTGAGCCCGAGCGCGAGCAGGCCGACCACCAGCGGCTTGCCGAGCGCCAGTGTCCAGTCGAGCAGCCGCCACATGGAGTCGACGATGTGCCCCCAGTCCATCGTGAATTGCTGGATTTCCGGCGCTGCGTGGGTCAGTCCGAGCAGCAGATTGCCGTAGCCGTAGGCGAGCAGGTATAGCGGCACGATGGTGAAGGGGTTGGTGTAGAGCGTCACCAACAGCGCCACCGGCAGGTTGCGGCGCAAGGGGATCGCGAGCAGCGCCGCGGCCAACATCTGCAGCGGCCCGGGCACCAGGCCCGCGAACAAACCTATCGCCACCGCACCGGCGACCGAATCGCGGTTCAGGTGCCACAAGTTCGGGTGATTGAGCAGCGTGCCGAACTTCGCCACCCAGCGGTTTTCGCGCACGCTGGCGGCGGAGGGAAGGTACTTGCGGAAGAGCTTGCGCGGCATCGGGTCATCCGGCATGGAGTCGGCGCGTTGATTCTAGATGACTGGCGCGGCGCTCGCGTTCACTTCCGGTGTACTTGTGCTGCAGCAGCAGGCTGCGCTGCCGCAACTGCTGTGGCTGCTGCTGCTTCCTGCTTGCGTCGCGCTCGCTTCCTGGCGCAGGATCCTGCTGGTTCCCGCGGCGTTCGCCATCGGCTTCCTGTGGGCCGCGGGGCTTGCGCAGCTGCGGCTCGCCGAACGCCTGGCGCCGGAGCTCGAGGGCCGGGACCTCGAAGTCGCCGGCGTCGTATCCAGCCTCCCCGCCGCAACTGAGCGCGGCTTGCGCTTCGAGTTCGAACTCGAATCCGCAGCGCCGGGCCTGCCGCGCCGCGTGCTGCTGTCCTGGTACCGCAGTCCGCTTGCCGAAGATTCGCCTGCCTTGCTGGACGCAGCGGTCCATCCCGGCGAGCGCTGGCTATTCACCGTGCGGCTGCGCCAGCCGCACGGCCATTTGAACCCGCACGGCTTCGACTACGAGGCCTGGCTGACCGAGCGCGGTATTGGCGCCACGGGCTACGTGCGCCAGCGCGGCGCGCAGCGGCTGCTCGGCAGGCGCGACAGTCTCGCCGATCGCATCGAGCAGGCGCGCGAGGCGGTGCGCGATCGCTTCAAGCGCGTGCTGGGCGAGACGCCTTCGGCGGGCATCCTCGCCGCGCTCGCGGTCGGCGACCAGCGCGCCATCTCTAACGAGGAGTGGCGTCTGTTCAGCCGCACCGGCGTCACCCACCTGATGAGCATCTCCGGTCTGCACGTGACTCTGATCTCCGGCCTCTGCGCATGGCTGGCCGCCGCGCTGTGGCGGCGCGTCCCGCGCTTGACGCTGCAGCTGCCCGCGCGCAAGGCTGGAGCGCTGGCGGCCATCGCGGCGGCGCTTGCCTACACGCTGCTTGCCGGCTTCGCGGTGCCGGCGCAGCGCACCTTCATCATGGTCACGGTGGTGGCGCTCGCACTGTGGTCCGGCCGCATCGCCTCGCCCATGCGCACGCTGGCGCTGGCGCTGGCTGTGGTGACCGCGCTCGACCCGTGGGCAGTGCTGCAGGCGGGGTTCTGGCTTTCGTTCGGCGCGGTGGCGCTGATCTTCTACGTCTCGTCGGGCTGGACCGGCAGCGAAGCGCGTCCTGTGCAATGGCTGCGCGTGCAATGGGCGATCACCGTGGGGCTCGCGCCGGCCGCGATTTTCCTCTTTTCGCAGGTCTCGCTGGTGGGGCCGCTCGCCAACGCACTCGCCATCCCGCTGGTGTCGGCGGTGATCACGCCGCTCGCGCTCGCCGCCGCGCTGCTGCCCGTGGACGCACTGCTGCATCTGGCGCAATGGCTGACCGAGTGGCTGCTCGAGTATCTCGACTGGTGTGCGCAGCTGCCGGCCGCGACCTGGCAGCAGCACGCGCCGCCGTTGTGGGCGACGCTGCTGGCCCTTGGCGGTGTCGCATGGCTGCTGCTGCCGCGCGGTTTTCCCTGGCGCGCGGGAGGCGCCGCGCTGATGCTGCCCGCGCTGGCGCTGCCGGCTCCGGCGCCTGCGCCGGGGGAAGCGTGGGTCACCACCCTCGACGTGGGCCAGGGCCTCGCCGTGCTGGTGCGCACGGCGAGCCGCACGCTGCTCTATGACACAGGGCCCGCCTTCGGCACCGAGTCCGACAGCGGCGAGCGAATCGTCGCGCCCTACCTGCGCGCGATCGGCGTAGAGAGGCTTGACGCGCTGGTGCTCACGCACAACGACAGCGACCATACCGGCGGTGCGCTGTCGCTGTTGGAGGGCATGGAGGTGGGCCAGGTGCTGTCTTCGCTGCCCGAATCGCATCCGCTGCTCGCACTTGCGCCTTCGCCGCGCCGCTGCGTGCGCGGCATGGCCTGGGAATGGGACGGCGTGCGCTTCGAGATGCTGCACCCGGCGGCGGGGCCCGCGGCACGGCGGCGCAACGACGAGAGCTGCGTGCTGCGCTTGAACGCGGGCGGCAGCGTCATGCTGCTGACTGGCGATATCGAGCGCGGTGCGGAAACCGAGCTCCTGCGCTCGGTCGAGGTGCGCGCGGACGCGCTGCTGGTGCCCCACCATGGCAGCCGCACCTCCTCGAGCGCCGAATTTCTGGCCGCAGTGCGGCCGCGCTTCGCGCTGGCCGCCGCCGGCTACCGCAACCGCTTCGGCCATCCGCATGAAGAAGTGCTCGGGCGCTACGCGTCTTGGGGCATCGAGCTGCTGCGCACCGACCGCGACGGTGCGCTGACCCTGCGCCTTGCGCCTGGCGCGATCGACATCGAGGCGGAAAGGGCGCGCCGCGCGCGCTACTGGCACGTCCCGCCCCGCCCGGCGTAGACTCACCGTGCGGGATTCTCCCGTCATCTTTCAGGAGGGGTTCATGGCAAAAGGCAACAATGCGGTCTATCGCGTCACCGACGTCATCGGCACCAGCCCGAACTCGTGGGAAGACGCGGCGCGCAACGCGGTGAAGGTGGCGGCCAAGTCGTTGCGCGACCTGCGCATCGCCGAGGTCACCAAGCTCGACGTGAAGGTGGAGAACGGCAAGATCACGCAGTTCCGCACCCGGCTCTCGCTCTCCTTCAAGTACGGCACCTGATTGGGGTTCTCCGCGGTAGTGCGCGTCACCGGCAGCGCGGGCCGCTTCGAGGATTTTCAGGAGCGCGTCCGCTGGCTGCTGGTGCGCGATGTCGACGCCGAGCCCTGCACGGAGCACCACGGGCCCGGGCAGCTCGAGTACCGCTTCGAGTTGAGCAAAGGCCTGCCGTTCCCGGTTTTCGTCACGGCCACCGCCGAGTACCCGGAGCTGCGCGTCGAGGTGCAGTGGGACAGGGACGGCGCACGCGGCGGCGCGGCGATCGAAGGCGGCAGGCTGGTGGAGAAGTGGGCGGGCGACAGGGGTCCGGCCTGAGCGTCCATCCGCGCCAGCGCCATGTGCAGTGCGCCTCGCCCGCCGGGCTGCACCGCATCGCCTACCTCGAATGGGGCGAAGTGGACAATTCCGAGGTCCTGGTCTGCGTGCACGGCCTGACGCGCTGCGCGCGCGATTTCGACAAGCTGGCGCGCGCGTTGTCGGACCGCTACCGCGTGGTATGCCCGGACGTCGCCGGGCGCGGCGATTCCGACTGGCTCGCCGACCCGATGCTCTATGCCATCCCGCAGTACGTCGCCGACATGGTGACGCTGGTCGCGCGGCTCGACGTCGAGCAGGTGCATTGGGTCGGCACTTCGATGGGAGGACTGATCGGCATGGCGCTTGCGGCGCAGAAGACCACGCCGGTGACAAGACTCGTCCTGAACGACGCAGGCCCCGTGGTCGGCAAGGTTGCGCTCGAGCGCATCGGCACCTACGTCGGCATGTCGCCGCCGCTGCCCAGCCTGCAGGCGGCGGAGCAGTTGGTGCGCGCCGTGGCGGCGCCCTTCGGGCCGCATACGGACGAGGAGTGGCGCTTTCTCACCGAGGTGGTGGTGAGGAAGAACGCGGACGGCGGCTACCGTTTTCACTACGACCCGAAGATCGCGGAACCGTTTCGAAAGAACATGCCGGAGGGCGACTTGGAAATGTGGCCGGTGTGGGACGCGATACGCTGCCCGACGCTGGTCATCCGCGGCGCGCAGTCGGACCTCTTGTCCAGGGCGACCGCGGAGCAGATGACCGCCCGCGGGCCGCAGGCAAAGCTGGTGGAACTGCCCGGCATCGGCCATGCACCGACGCTGCTGCACGCCGACCAGATCGCGATCGTGCGGGAGTTCCTTCTCTCCTAGCCTGTAGGGTGGGCCATTGGCCCACCCTACGCGCGGCGGTTGGCGGCATCCCAGTGCCGCTCCAGGTTCGCGATCAGCGCCGGGCTGAAGTGGCAGTGCGCCTGCTCGCGCGCGTACACCGCCATGTAGCGCCGGAAGGTGTCGAGCGGTTCCTCGCCGGCACGGAATGCCCGGCGGTTGCCCGCCGCGCTCACCACCCCCGAGTTGGTGAGGTGGTGGATGGTGCGATCGATCGCCTGATCCATGCCGGCCGCCGGCACGATCTCGTCGCAGATCTTCCTGCCCTCGGGCGAGGCGCAGTCCAGGCGCCGCTCGGCAAGGATCGCCTGGCGCGCGATGCGCGCGCCGACGAAGCGCGGCAGCCTGAGGTTCGCTGCGCCCGGGATGATGCCTTCCTTCCTCGCCGGCAGCGTCATGTAGGCGTCTTCCGCCGCGATCACATAGTCCATGGTGAGCAGGATCTGGCAGTGCCCGCCGATGGCGAAGCGCTCGACGGCGGCCACCCAGGGTTTCTCGATGCAGTTCTCTTCGGGCGACGCATCGGGTAGCGCGAGGCCGCGGTAGAGCTTGTTGACGAAGCCGAGGTCCCGCATCAGGTACCAAAGGAAGCGGATCTTTCCCTGGTACAGGTGCGTCAGGTTGATGCCCGCGCCGAACACGCGCTGGCCGGCGTGCTTGGTGTGCGTGACGGTGTCGCCGCGCAGCACGCAGAGCTCGGACTTGCGGTCGAGTAGCGCCACGTCCACAGCGATCTCCGTGCCCTCGAGCGTGGACTCGTCCTCGGCGTTGAGAAACCTCGGGTTGCGCAGGGTCAGCACCACGGCCTTGCCCCGGCGCTCGAGGTGCGCACCGGCGAGGGACAACTCGCCTTTCGCTTCGAACTGCGCGAGGTGCGCGAGCGAGTCGGCGCGCGGCAGCAGCATGGCGTGGCACAGGTGAGCGCCCGCGGCGGGGTCGGACAGTACCGCAGCAAGGAACGCGCCCTGCGCCTTCTCCAACCCCTTTTTGTCGCGTTGGGCGAGGCGCGCCTCGGCCGCGAGTTCATCCGCGCCGGGCACCAGGCCGGGATAGCGCTCCGCCGCCAGCCGGCACAACTCGTCCAGCCTCACGAAGCGCGTACGCCCCGCGGTCAGGGCGTGATAGGCGGCTAGGGGAGCGTTGGGGGGCTGGGCCACGGCCACAGTCTACCGAAAAGCCGCCGCCGGCTGGACAATTGCTGCCCAGGCAGGTAACTTACTGCTTCGGCAGCTATTGCGGGGGCGGCATGGGACTGTACCGGGCGGACAGCTACCGGGTCGAGGACAGCGTCGGCTACCTGGTGACGCGCGTACGCGCGGCCATCTTCGCCGCGGTCGACCGCGAGCTCGCGCCGTGGGGCATCTCGGCCGCGCAGGGCTCGATCCTGATCTATGTCGCGCACGGCCGCGGCGACCGCGCCGCCGACATCGCACGCGACTACGACTACGACACCGGCTCGATGACGCGCATGGTGGAGCGCCTGTCCGTCAAGCGCCTGCTGCGCCGCGTGCCTGACGAGAGCGACCGGCGCGTGCTGCGCCTCGAGCTGACCGCCGCGGGGCGCAAGCTCACCGAGCAGATTGCAGTGGTGGCGGCGAAGGTGCTGAACCAGCATCTGCGCGGCTTCTCCCGCGCCGAGCTCGACCAGCTGAAGGCGCTGCTCAACAGGATGCTGGAAAACCGTGGCTAGCCGGCGCCGCTCGCTGGTGGTGCTGATCCTTCTGTTCGCGGCAATGGGTGCTGCCTGGGCGACGTGGTGGCAAAAGGTTGGACGCTTCTATGAGTCCACCGACAACGCCTACGTCGCCGGCAACCTGGTGGAGGTCACGCCGCAGGTGGCAGGCACCGTGATCGCCATCGGCGCGGACGACACCGACCGCGTGCAGGCCGGACAGACGCTGGTGCGGCTGGACGCGGCCGATGCGCAGGTGGCGCTCGACCAGGCGGAGGCCGAGCTCGCGCGCGCGGTGCGCGAGGTGCGCACGCTGTATGCCAACAACCTGACGCTGGAGGCCAACGTGCGCGTGCGCGAAGCGGAGCTGCAGCGCGCCGAGGACGGGCTGGCGCGCCGCGCTTCGCTGGCCGAGAAAGGCATGGTGACGCGCGAGGATTTCGACAACGCGCGCGCCGGGGCCGCCGCCGCGCGCGCTGCGCTGGTCGCGGCGCGCGAGCAACTGAGCTCCAACCGGACGCTGACCGACCGGGTGCGCTTGGACGAGCATCCGAACGTGATGCGCGCTGCGGCGCGCGTGCGCGAGGCGTTCCTTGCGCTCAAACGCGTCGAGATTCCGGCGCCGGTGGGCGGCTACATCGCGCGCCGCTCGGTGCAGGTGGGACAGCGCGTGGCGCCCGGCGCGCCGCTGATGGCCATCGTGCCCCTCGAAGACCTGTGGGTCGACGCCAACTTCAAGGAAGTGCAGCTGCGCGAGATGCGCATCGGTCAGCCGGTGCTGCTCAGCGCCGACCTGTACGGCAGCAAGGTCGAATACCGCGGCAAGGTGGCCGGGCTGGCGGCCGGCACCGGCGGCGCCTTTGCGCTGCTGCCGCCGCAGAACGCCACCGGCAACTGGATCAAGGTGGTGCAGCGGCTGCCGGTGAGGATTTCGCTCGACGCGGAAGACCTGCGCAAGCACCCGTTGCGCATCGGGTTGTCGATGAAAGCCGAAGTCGAGATCCGCGATGCGAGCGGCGCGCAGCTGGCCAGCGTGCCGCGCACCGGTTCGGCCTACGCCACGCAGGCATTCGCGGCGCCGGCCACGGAAGCCGAGGCGCGCGTGCGCGCGATCATCGCCGCGCACCGGTGAGCGCACCGATCGGAGCAACTGCAGTCATCCCCGCGCCCTTGGTCGGCGCCGAGCGCATGCTCGGCGCGGTGATGCTCGCCGTGGCCACCTTCATGGTGGTGCTGGACATCACCGTGGCCAACGTCTCGGTCGCCACCATCTCCGGCGACCTCGGCGTGAGCGCCACGCAGGGCACCTGGATCGTCACCTCCTACGCCGCGGCGCAGGCCATCGCCATGCCGCTCACTGGCTGGCTCACCAGGCGTTTCGGCCAAGTGCGCCTCATCGTGGCCTCGGTACTGCTGTTCACCGCGGCGTCGTGGCTGTGCGCCCTCGCAGAGAGCATCGAGACGCTGGTCGCCTTCCGCGTGCTGCAGGGGCTGGTGGCGGGCCCCATGGTGCCGGTGTCGCAGTCGATGCTGCTGGCCACCTTCGGGCCGGGCGGCGCCGGCACCGCGCTCGCCATCTGGGCGATGACCGCGACGCTGGCGCCGATCAGCGGGCCGATCATCGGCGGCTATATCACCGAGCAGATCTCCTGGCCGTGGATCTTTTACATCAACGTGCCGGTCGGGTTGCTCGCCGGCGGCATGATCTGGCTGCTGTACCGCGAGCGCGAGACGCCCACGCGCAAGGTGCCGATCGACGTTGTTGGTCTGCTGCTGCTCGTCGTCTGGGTGGGCGCGCTGCAGGTCATGCTGGACAAGGGCAAGGAACTGGACTGGTTCGCCTCCGGCGAGATCATCGCGCTCGCCTGCGTCGCCGTGGTGGGCTTCACGCTGTTCCTTGCATGGGAGCTGCTCGACAACCCGCATCCGATCGTGGACCTGCACTTGCTGCGCGACCGCGATTTCTGGACCGCCACCGCGACGCTCTCGGTGGGCTACGCCGTGTTCTTCGGCGCCATCGTCGTGCTGCCGCTGTGGCTGCAGGCCTCCATGGGCTACACGCAGACCTGGGCGGGCCTGATGATGATGCCCTTCGGCATCCTCGCCCTGGTGCTCGCCCCCATCATCGGCAGGACCGTGCACGTGGTGGACGCGCGGCTCGTCGCCTGCATCGGCTTCCTGATCTTCGCGCTGGTGTCGTTCATGCGCGCGGGCTTCAACCTCGAGGCTGACTGGGTGACTATCGCGCTGCCCATGCTCCTCCAGGGCGCGGGGAACGTGATGTTCTTCCTGCCCTTGACCGTGCTGGCATTGCGCGGCATGTCGCCCGAGCGCATGCCGGGCGCTACAGGATTGCAGAACTTCCTGCGCTACATGGGCGGCGCTGTGGGCGCCTCGCTGGCGATCACACTATGGGATGACCGCGCGAAACTGCACCGGGCGCAGCTCGCCGAGCACGTGGTGCGCGGCGATCCGGCTACCGAGGGCGCGCTCGCCGCGCTGCAGGCGCGGGGACTTTCGGCGGACCAGGCGCTGGGGCGCATCGATGTCGCGCTCGACGCGCAGGCGCGGATGCTCTCCACCATCGACCTGTTCTGGCTCTCGGGCGTGCTGTTCCTCGCGCTCGCCGCGCTGGTGTGGCTGGCGAACCCGCCGCGCGCCGCTGCTAAGATGGCGGCAGCCACCGGGAGCCACGAGTGAAAGTCTTTACGCCCACCGCGCGCACGAAAATCAGGCGCTTGCCGAAAAGGGCGCGCTACGACCGCGACACGGTTTATGCAATCCTCGACGCGGGTTTCGTGTGCCACATCGGTTACGTGATCGACAAGCATCCCTTCGTGACGCCAACTGCCTACTGGCGCGAGCGCGATTCGGTGTACTGGCACGGCTCGTCGAAGAGCCGCATGCTGATGGCGCTGGAGAAGAGCCCGAGCGTCTGCCTGACGGTGATGCACCTCGACGGCCTGGTGGTCGCGCGCTCGGGCTTCCACAAGTCAATCAACTACCGCTCGGTGATGATCTTCGGCAAGCCGGTCAAGGTGACCGAGCCGGAGGAAAAGCTCGCCAAGATGGAGGCGTTCGTCGAGCGTGTGTATCCGGGGCGCTGGAAAGATTTGCGACCGGTAAACAAGCAGGAGTTGAAGGCGACGACGGTGCTCGGCATGCATATCGAAGAGGCCGTGGCCAAGGTGCGCACCGGCGGACCGATCGATGACGACGAGGACTATGCGTTGCCGATCTGGGCGGGGGTAGTGCCGATCCGGCAGGTGCTGGGCGAGCCGGTGGATGACGGGCGGGTGGCAAAGGGCGCGCCTGGCGCGCCGCGCGTCAGGCTTTAGCCTGGCGCAGCGCGCTCGTCACCAGCGCTTCGATCATCCAGCGCACCACCGCCTCCGTCTCGCGGTCGCTCGCGCCGCAGATGTCCTTCAGTACGATGAACGGCTCGATGCCGTACACCACCGAGAGCGCGTTCAGCAGCCGGCTGTAGGCTGACTTCGCCAGTTTCTTCTTCAGCGGTTCGGTAGCGAGCCTGAGTATTTCCCGCCGCTGCCCGCGCCGGAACGGCTCTTCCTCCAGCAGTCCCGCGCGTTCCAGCGCCCTGTGCTCCAGTGCCAGCTGCAGCGCGGCGCGCATGTGCGGTTCGTACTTCCTGAAGCGCGGATAGGTCTTGTCAATCAGGATGTTCAGCCGCGCCAGGCCGTCCTCCCCTTCCCGCGGCACGTACTCGCGCACGGGCGCCAGCGCCTCGGCCACCAGGGCACCGATCAGCTTGCTGCGCGTAGGGAAATAACGGTAGGCGGTGGCGCGGGACACCCCCGCATTGCGCGCCACCTCGGCCACCGAAGGAATGCTGCCCCTGCGCACCAGCACCAGCGCCTCGTCCATCAGCCGGCGGAAGGTGCGGCTGCGAGCCTTGCTGCCGGCGATCCTGGGCAGGGTGTAGAACTTGAGCGGGCGCTTCGGCATTCTCTTGACAAGGAACCGGCAGCGCGCCTAGTGTCGCATCGTTCGCGTGAGACAGGTGTCTCATTTTTTCCGCACCCGCGACATTGCGGCGCAGCATTCTGGGGGGCTGCTACGGATGGCGACGCAATTCGTCGAGCGCATCGCGGTCGAGATCGACGGGGAAGGCGACCCGGTGGTGATGATCCACGGCCTGGGCGGGACTTCCAATACCTGGGCGCCGCTCGCGGCCGCCTTCCTGCGCCACAAGCGCGTGCGCCTGGACCTGCCGGGCTCCGGGCGCTCGCACCGCGTGGAGGGGTCGCTGTCCATTGCGCGTTTCGTGCAGGCGACGCTGCGCGCCATGGCCGCGGCGGCGGTGGAGCGCGCGCATGTCGTTGCGCACTCGATGGGCACCATCGTCGCCGCGCATCTCGCAGCGTCCGAGCCCAGGGCGGTGCGCAGCCTCGCGCTGTTCGGGCCGCTGCTCGCGCCGCCCGAGCCGGCGCGCGGCGCGATCCGTGCGCGCGGCCAGAAAGCGCGCGCCGAAGGCGTGGAGGGCATGCAGGCGATCGCCGACGGGTTGGTGCAGGCGGCGACCTCCACCGAAACGAAGGCGCGCCGGCCCGCCGCAGTGGCCTTCGTGCGCGAGTCGCTGATGCGCCAGGACCCCGACGGCTACGCGCGCAGCTGCGAGGCGCTGGCGGATGCGCAGCCGGCGGATGCTTCGAGGATCGCCTGTCCCACGCTGCTGGTGACGGGCGACGAGGATGGCGTGGCGCCGCCGCAGGCGGTGCGCATGATGGGCGAGAAGATCGCCGGCAGCCGCATCGAGGTATTGCGCGGCTGCGGGCACTGGACCCCGCTGGAGAAGCCCGAGGAGTGCGTCGAGCTGCTGCAGCGGTTTTATGCGGGAAAAGGGGTCTGACCCCATTTTTTTAGGAGGAGAACCATGGCCAACGTTCTGTTCACGAATGCACGCATCCTCGATGGCAGCGGCGCGCAGCCTTTCGCCGGCGAAGTCCTGATTCAGGGCAATCGCATCTCGCGCATCGGCCGCGGCGCGCGCGCGCTGCCGGTGAGCGGCGTGACGGTGATCGACGCCGCAGGCGCCACGCTGATGCCGGGCATGTGCGAGGCGCACACGCATTTCGGCTGGACCAACTCCAAGACCCTCGACGCCATCCAGAAGATGCCGCACGAGGAGCACACGCTCTGGGCGGCGCAGGTGGCGAAGCTCTACCTGGACTACGGCTGGACCTCTTGCGTCGGCGCCGCGACGCCGAAGCCGCGCCTGGATTGCGTCATCCGCGACGCGATCAATTCCGGACAGATTCCAGGACCGCGCTACATCGCCGCCAGCCAGGAGATCACCGTCACCGGGTCGCTGGGCGACGACATGCTGCCGCACCTGCCGTTCCCCGAAATGTCGTTCGGCTGCGTGGTCGACGGTGCCGAAGAGATGCGCAAGGCGGTGCGCATGTTCCTCAAGTACGGCGTCGACCAGATCAAGCTCAACCTGTCCGGCGACAACCTCGTCCCGGGCGCCGACGCCCGGACCAACTGGATGAGCGACGAGGAGGTGGCCATCGCGGCCCGCGAGACCAAGGTGCGCGGCAAGCGTCTCGCCTGCCATGCGCGCTCGACCGAGTCCGTGAAGCAGGCGATGCGCCACGGCTTCGAGGTGATCTACCACGCCAGCTTCGCCGACGAGGAGGCGCTCGACATGCTCGAGGCGCAGAAGGACAGGGTGTTCGTCGCGCCTGGCCTGTCGGTGATCATTCGGCTCCTCAACGAAGGCGAGGTGGTGGGCATCGACAACAAGACCGCCAAGAGCATGGGCTACGAGCTGGAGCTCGAGGCGGCGGTGAAGAGCATGAAGGCGATGCTCAAGCGCGGCATCCGCGTGCTGCCCGGCGGCGACTACGGCTTCGCCTGGGCGCCGCACGGCGAGAACGCGAAGGATCTCGAGTACTTCGTCAAGCTGCTCGGCATGACGCCGATGGAGGCGATTGTCTCGGCCACCCGCTGGGGTGGGCAGATCATGATGCGCGGCAAGGATCTCGGCGAGATCAAGGAAGGCTACCTCGCCGACCTGCTGCTGGTGGACGGGGATCCCCTGTCCAACATCGCGATCCTGCAGAACCGCGACAAGCTGCTTGCGATCATGAAGGACGGCGTGTTCTGCAAGGAGCCCGAGATGCGCTCGGCGCGCACGCGCTGGAGCCAGAGCGCCGCGTGAGCCGATTCCGCAAATGGCTCTGGGGCGCGGTTCTCGTCGTGCCCCTGCTTGTGTTCGCGGTCTGGGCCATCTGGGACAACACGCGCCTGTTCTTTGTCACCCTGCTGAACGGCCTCACCCTGGCGTCGCTGTATTTCATCGTCGCGAGCGGCTTCACCCTGGTTTTCGGCTTGATGCGCAACGTCAACCTCGCACACGGTTCGCTTTACCTGCTGGGCGGCTACGTGGGCTACTTCGTCGCCGACAAGACCGGTTATTTCGTGCTTGCGCTCGCCGCCGGTTTCCTCGTCGCCGCCCTGGTCGGCCTGCTGATGCAGGTGGCCATCTTTCGCTTCATGCAGGGAGAGGACTTGCGCCAGACCATGGTGACCATCGGCCTGTCGATCGTCATCGCCGACCTGATGATGTGGGGAATCGGTGCCACGGTCCACCAGATGAGCGCACCGGACTTGCTCGCTGGGCCGCTGCGCGGCATTCCCCTGATCATCGCCTATTCGAAGTACCGCATGGCGCTGCTGCCGCTGGGAATCGCGATCGGCATTCTGCTGTGGCTGTTTCTCAACCGCACGCGCGTCGGCATGATGATCCGCGCCGGCGTGGATGACCGCGCCATGCTCTCTGCTACCGGCGTCAACGTGAACCTGGTATTCGCGACGACCTTCGCCATCGGCGCCGGCCTGGCCGGCTTCGGCGGGGTCATCGGCGCGGTCGAACTCTCGATGGTGCCGGGCGAGGACGTGCGCCTGCTGCTGGCTTCGCTCATCGTGGTGATCGTCGGCGGCATGGGCAGTGTGGTCGGCGCGGCGGTCGGCGCCATCATCCTCGGGGTCGCGGAGACCTACGGCCTCGCCTACACGCCGACCTACAGCGTGGTGTTCACTTTCGTGATTCTCGTGATGGTGCTGGCTTTCCGTCCGCGCGGCATCCTGGGGCAGGCGGCATGAGCGCGGCGCAATGGCGCAACGCCATGAACGCGGGCGCGGGACGCCTGGCGATGGGAAAGGCTTTGCGGATTGAAGGAAAAGCAGAAAAAAAGGCGCGCGCATGGCAAAACCCGATCGGCCTTCGCCACGTCGCCGTTCTCGCTTTCGTGCTCGCTTTTCCCGTGTACGCGACGCCGTTCCTGACTTTCCAGATCGGCGCGCAGTCGCTGGCGCTCGGGCTGATCGCGCTCTCGCTCACCTTCCTGGGCGGCTACGGCGGCATGGTTTCGCTCGCGCAGATGACCGTCGCCGGCATCGCCGGCTACATGGTGGCGATCTTCGGCGCGAGCGCGAGCGCCGATACGAGCATCAGCCTGGGCTGGCCGTGGTGGCTCGCGGTGCTGGTTGCCATCGCCATCGCAACCGCCAGCGCCGCCTTCATCGGCTGGCTGTCGGTGCGCACCGAGGGTATCTACACCATCATGATCACGCTCTCGGTAGGCGTGGCCTTCTACTATCTCTGCCTGCAGAACTACTCGGTGTTCAACGGCTTCCAGGGCTTCCAGCGCGTGCAGGCGCCGCAGCTGCTGGGGATCAATTGGCGCGACCCGACGCCGTTCTACTGCCTGGTGCTGTTCTGGTCGCTGGCAGGCTATTGCTTCGTCAAGTACCTGATCCGCACGCCGTTCGGCATCGCGCTGCAGGGCATCCGCGACAACCCGCGCCGCATGAACGCACTCGGCTTCAACGTCACCGCGCACCGCGTGGCGGCCTACGCCGTGGCCGGCGTCATCGCCGCGGTCGGTGGGGTGCTGCTGGTCTGGTACAACGGCCTGATCACGCCCAATTCGGTCGGCACCAGCTGGCTGATCAACCTGCTGATCATCGCCGTGCTGGGCGGCATGCGCCACCCGATCGGCCCGTTCATCGGCGCCATCGTGTTCGTGCTGCTGCAGACCTTCGCCATCGACCTGTTCGACCGCGAGCGCTTCAATCTCGTGATCGGCGGCGTGTTCCTCGCCATCGTGCTGTTTTCGCCGGACGGGCTGCTCGGCGTGTGGGCGGCTCTGAAGACGAGATTTTCAACCACAAGAGGAGGTGTCAGATGAAGAAGAGAACGTTTGTCCGCACGCTCGTGGGCGCGGCCGTCCTGGCCGCGTTCTCCGCAGCGGCGTATTCGCAGCAAACCGTGAAAATCGGCCTGCTGTCGAACCTGGAAGGTCCGTTCGCCGCGGGTGGCGCCGACGGCATGCGCGGCGCCGAGCTGGCGCTCAAGCAGAAGAACGGCATGGCCGGCGGCCGCAAGGTCGAGCTCATCAAGGCCTCGTCGGACGCCAAGCCCGACGTCGCGGTCAATGCGACCCGCAAGCTGGTCGAGCAGGACAAGGTGGATATCATGGTCGGGCCGCTCTCGGGCGGCGAGGGCATCGCGGTCAAGGAGTACTCCAAGACCCAGCCCAACATCACCTTCATCAACGGCTCTTCGGGCGCCCAGGCGACCACGCTGGTCAACCCGTCGACGAACTTCTTCCGCTTCAACACGGAAGGCGCGCAATGGATGGTCGGCCTGGGCAAGGCGGCGCTGGACAAGGGCTACCGGCGCGTGATGGTGATCGCGGAGGACTACGCGTTCCCGTACTCGCAGGTGCAAGGCTTCATGTCCGAGTACTGTCGGCTGGGCGGCAAGGTACCGGTCAAGGCTTGGGTGCCGCTCGGTGGCAAGGACTACTCGTCGGTGATCGCGCGCATCCCGAATGACGTGGACGCGCTGGTGGTGGTGCTCGGCGGCGCCGACGCCGTGAACTTCCTCAACCAGTACGAGGCTTCGGGCGGCAACAAGCCGATGGTCGGCGGCTCGATCACGGTGAGCCAGGACATCCTCAACTACAAGGGCAAGCGGCGGGATTCGCTGGTCGGCACCATTGCCGGCTCGCCGATCGCCGATGCGTACGACGCGCCCGAGTTCAGGGCCTTCGTCGCCGATTACCAGAAGAACTACCCGGTGTCGGCCGGTGGCTTTCCGAGCCCGTCGCTGTTTGCCCTCGTGTACTACATCAACATGAAGGCGGCGCTGGACGGTCTGGATGCGGTCAAAGGCGACCTCTCCGGCGGCCAGGCGAAGTACCGCGAAGCTCTGCAGAAGATGACGCTGAAAACCCCGGTGGGCGACGTGCGGCTTGACGCCAACCGCCAGGCGATCGGCTCCACATTCGTCACCGAAGTGGTGAAGGACGCGCAGGGCAACCTGTTCAACAAGGTGTTGCGCAAGGTGGACGGCATCGACCAGATGCTGGGCATGAAGAAGGAAGACTTCAAGATGGGTTCGCGCGACGAGCCGAGCTGTCCGTAAGGCACGGCTAACCGATGGCAACGGTCACCAACCTCCGTCCGCCGATCGCATCGGGCGACGCACTCCTGCTGGAGGGCGTCACCCGTGCGTTCGGCGCGCTGCGCGCGATCGAGAACATTTCGTTTTCGGTCGCCGCAGGCGAGCGGCGGGCGGTGATCGGCGCCAACGGCGCCGGCAAGACGACCTTGTTCAACGTCGTCACCGGCGACTACCCGGCCTCCGCGGGCCGGGTGCTTTTCTTCGGCGAGGACGTGACCGCGATGCAGCCCTTCGAGCGCATCCGCATGGGGCTGCGGCGCACCTACCAGTCCTCGCTCCTGTTCCGCGACCTCACGGTGCGGGACAATCTATTCCTGGCCGCGCGCGGCATCGTGCGCGGCCGTTACAGCCTGTTGCGTCCGCGCGCCGCGCATCCTTCGCGCCGCGCCACGCAGGAGTTGCTCGAGCGCGTGCGCCTCACGCACATCGCCGACCAGCCGGTGTCCTCGTTGGCGCACGGCCAGCAGCGCCAGTTGGAGATCGGCATGGCGCTCGCGGGTGCGCCGCGCCTGATCCTGTTCGACGAGCCGGCGGCGGGTTTGTCGCCGGCGGAACGCGCCGAACTGGTGGCGCTGCTCAGGGCACTGCCCGCGCACATGGGCTACATCCTCATCGAGCACGACCTCGAAATCGCGCTGCGCGTGGTCGAGCGCGTCACAGTGCTGCACAACGGCCAGGTGCTCAAGCACGGCACGCCCGAGGAGATCGAGAACGACGCCGAGGTGCAGGCCATCTACATGGGGGGCAAGCAGCACTGAACCCGATCCTGCACATCGAGAAACTTGATGTCCACTACGGCCGCGCGCATGCGCTGCAGGAAGTGTCGCTGACACTGGAGCGCGGCGTGCTCGCGGTGGTCGGCCGCAACGGCATGGGCAAGACCACGCTGTGCAATGCCATTACCGGACTGGTACCTGCCAGGGGCAGCGTGCGCCTCGCCGGCGAGGAGATCCTCGGCCTTGCGCCCAACGTGATCACCGGGATGGGCATCGGCTACGTGCCGCAGGGTCGGCGCGTGTGGCCCTCGCTGTCGGTGGAGGAACACCTGAGGCTCGCCTCGCGTGGCGGCAAGGGCCCCTGGACGGTGCAACGGATCTACGCAACCTTCCCGCAGCTCGCCGAGAGGAAGGGCAACGGCGGCGCCGAACTCTCCGGTGGCGAGCAGCAGATGCTGGCGATCGGCCGCGCGTTGGTGCTCAACCCGAAGCTGCTGGTGATGGACGAGCCCACCGAGGGCCTCGCGCCGGTGATCGTGCAGCAGCTCGCCGCGATGCTGAAGTCGCTCGCCGCAGACGGCGAGATTTCGGTGCTGCTCATCGAGCAGAACCTCGGCGTGGCGATCGACGTCGCGGACACCATCAATGTGATGGTGAACGGACGCATCGCGCGCTCGATGCCGGCGGCAGAGCTCGCCGCCGACCGCGAGCTGCAGCAGCGCCTGCTCGGCGTGAGGTCGGGCGGCGAGGAGGAGGTTGCGGTCGAGCAGGCGCCGCCGGCGGCGCAAGAGACGCGCATCTTCACGGTCAAGCGCGCCTCCGAGTCCGTGGTGCAAGAAGAAGAGCGCGCGGTGCGCGGCTTCACGCGCTGGGGCGCTTCGCCGGTGGACCGGCCGCTGGCGCCGCCCGAGAGCGAAGCGCGAGTCGTCGCTGAGCGCGAAGCGCGGGTAGTGGAGTTCCCGGTGGCGCAGACTTTTGAGCGCGCCGCCTACGTCGCCGGCACCTTCGACACCAAGGGCAAGGAATTGTTCTTCCTGCGCAACTGCCTGGACAAGCTCGGCCTGCGCACGGTCACCGTGGACCTCGCCACCTCCGGCAAGCCTTCGCCGGCGATGGTGCATCCGCGCGAGGTGGCGCGCCACCACCCGAAGGGGGAATCGGCCGTATTCACGGGCGACCGCGGCACCGCGGTGACCGAGATGGCGGTGGCCTTCGAGCAGTTCGTCACGCGCCGGCGCGACCTGGGCGGGGTGATCTCGGCGGGTGGCTCCGGCGGCACCGCGCTCGCCACGCGCGCCATGCGGAGGCTGCCGGTCGGCGTGCCCAAGGTGATGGTCTCGACTGTCGCTTCCGGGGACGTGCGGCCCTACGTCGGGCCGGCCGACATCTGCATGATGTACTCGGTCACCGACGTCTCCGGCATCAACCGCATCTCCGAGCGCGTGCTGGCCAACGCCGCACACGCGCTCGCCGGCATGATCGCGCACGCGCGGCCAACCGACTCGAAGTCCGACACCAAGCCCGCCATCGGCCTCACCATGTTCGGCCTCACCACCGCTTGCGTGCAGGCGGTCACCAAGCAGATCGAGGAGAAGTACGACTGCATCGTGTTCCATGCCACCGGCACCGGCGGGCAGTCGATGGAGAAGCTCGCGGAATCCGGCCTCCTGCACGCGGTGATCGACGTCACCACCACCGAGATCGCCGACGAGATCGCGGGCGGCGTGCTCTCGGCGGGCCCCGAGCGCATGGACGTGTTCGCGCGCGTGCGCATTCCCTACGTTGGTTCCTGCGGCGCGCTGGACATGGTGAATTTCTGGGCCTGGGACACGGTGCCCGAGCGCTACCAGTCGCGTGTCCTTTATAAGCACAACCCCAACGTCACGCTGATGCGCACCTCGGCCGAAGAGAGCGCGCAGATCGGCCGCTTCATCGCCGAGAAGCTCAACCGCATGCAGGGCCCGGTGCGCTTTCTCATTCCCGAGGGCGGCCTCTCGGGGCTCGACGCGCCGGGCAAGCCGTTCTGGGACCCGGCGGCGAACAAGGCGCTGTTCGACGCCATCGCGTCGAATTTCCGATCCGGCACGGACCGCAAGCTTCTCCGCCTGCCGATGCATATCAACGACCAGGCGTTCGCCGACGCGCTGGTCGCCGCCTGCAACGAACTCAAGCAACCGGGGAGGCAGGGCTCATGGCCCGCATCGCACGCCAGGACATCCTGAAGAAGTTCCGCGCCATGATCCGGCGCGGCGAGCCGATCATCGGCGGCGGTGCCGGCACCGGGCTTTCCGCCAAGTGCGAGGAAGCCGGCGGCATCGACCTGATCGTGATCTACAACTCGGGCCGCTACCGCATGGCGGGGCGCGGATCGCTCGCGGGCCTGATGCCCTACGGCAGCGCCAATGACATCGTGCTGGAGATGGCGCGCGAGGTGCTGCCGGTGGTGAAGAAGACGCCGGTGCTGGCGGGCGTCTGCGGCACCGACCCGTTCATGATCCGCGGCGACTTCTTGCGGCGCCTCGGCGAGCTGGGATTCTCCGGCGTGCAGAACTTCCCGACGGTGGGCCTGTTCGACGGCGTGATCCGCAGGCAGCTGGAGGAGACCGGCATGGGCTACGCGCTGGAAGTGGACACCATCCACGCCGCCGCGCAGCTCGACCTGTTGACCACGCCCTACGTGTTTTCCGAAGACAACGCGCACGACATGGCGGAGGCCGGCGCCGACATCATCGTTTGCCACCTCGGCCTCACCACGGGCGGCGTGACCGGCGCCGAGACTGCGCTCAAGCTCGAGGACTGCGTGCCGCTGATCGAGTCCTGGACCGCGGCGGCGCGCAAAGTCAGGAAGGATGCCATCGTGCTGTGCCACGGCGGCCCAATCGCCACGCCCAAGGATGCGCAGTTCATCCTGCAGCACTGTCCCGGCTGCAACGGCTTTTACGGCGCCTCCAGCATGGAGCGCCTGCCCACCGAGATCGCACTTACCGAAACCACGCGCAAGTTCAAAAGCATCAAGGCAAGGAGAGCATCATGAGCGGAACCCAGTTCGGACAATTCATCCTCGGCCTCATCGTGGCCGTGATCGTCGTGGCCATCGCGGTATGGCTGCTGCACTGGCTGTACCTGAGGTCGTCCAAGGAACGGGCCTTCGTGCGCACCGGCTTCGGCGGCCAGAAGGTGGTGATGAATGGCGGGGCCTTCGTGCTGCCCATCGTGCACGAGGTGATCCCGGTCAACATGAACACGCTGCGCCTGGAGGTGTCGCGCGGCCGCGACAAGGCGCTGATCACCAAGGACCGCATGCGCGTGGACGTGGTGAGCGAGTTCTACGTGCGCGTGCAGGCGGCGGAGGAAGCGATCTCGGCTGCGGCGCAGACGCTTGGCCAGCGCACCATGCAGCCCGAGACGCTCAAGGAACTGGTGGAGGGCAAGTTCGTCGACGCGCTGCGCACGGTGGCCGCGGAGATGACCATGGAGGAACTGCACGAGAAGCGCGGCGAGTACGTGAAGCGCGTGCGCGGGGTGGTGGCCGCCGACCTGCTGCAGAACGGCCTGGAGCTGGAGACCGTGTCGCTCACGCAGCTCGACCAGACGGCGATGGAGTTCTTCAACCCCTCCAACGCCTTCGACGCAGAAGGCCTGACCAGGCTCACCGAGACCATCGAGTCGCGCAAGAAGAAGAGGAACGACATCGAGCAGGACACCATGATCCAGATCCGCAACAAGAACCTGGACACCGAGCGCCAGGCGCTGGACATCGACCGCAACCTGGAAACCGCGCGCCTGTCGCAGGAGCGCGAACTGGAGGTGCAGCGCGCGACTCAGCGCTCCGACGTGGCGCGCGAAAAGGCGAACCAGGAGCAGGAGGCGGAGCGCGCGCAAATCACGGCGCGCGAGGCGGTGGAGCGCGCGCGCATCGCCTCGGAGCGCGCGGTGGAGGAGGCGAGGATCGGGCGCGAGAGCGGGGTGCAGCAGCTCGAGATCGAGCGGCGCAAGACCATCGAACTCGCCGAGCAGAAGCGCGCCATCGCGGTTGCCGAGCAGTCCAAGGCGCAGTCGGAGGCGCAGGCGGCGGCCGACCAGGCGCGCGCGCAGGCGGTCACGCAGGAGGAGCGCGTGTTCACCGCGCGCGAGACCGAGATGGCCGAGCGCAGGAAGGCGATCGAGCTGATCGGCGCGTCGCAGGAGGCCGAGCGCGAGGCGCTGCGCATCAGGGTCGCCGCTGGCGCGGAGAAAGCGGCAGCCTCGGACCGCGGCGCGGCGGTGCGCATGCAAGCCGAGGCCGAGGCCGACGCGGACAAGGTGCGCTCGATCGCCGCCAAGATCCGCCACGAGGTGGAGGCCGAGGGCACGAGCCTGATGAACAAGGCGCAGAACCTGCTCACGCCCGAGGCGCGCCAGTCGGCGATGCGCCTGCGGCTGATCGACAAGCTGGAGGGCATCATCCGCGAGTCGGGCAAACCAATGGAGCGCATCGAAAGCATCAAGATCCTGCAGGTGGACGGGCTGGGCGGCGGGGGCGGGGGCGGCGCGCGGGGCGACAACGGCAATGGCAGCTTCGCCGACGGCGTGGTGAACTCCGCGCTGCGCTACCGCGCACAGGCGCCGCTGGTCGACCAGCTGCTGCGCGAGATCGGCGTCGAATCGGGCGACCTGGGTCAGGCTGCGCGCGGGCTGCTCGAGCGCAGCGGCGCCGTTGCGCTCCCCGACAAGGCAAGCGGCGGCAAGTGATCAAGGTCTACACCTCGAGCGTCATCGAGGCGCCCGCCGAGGCGGTGTGGGCGCAGGTGCGCGACTTCAACGGCCTGCCGAAATGGACACCGTTCGTCGCCGAATCGCGCATCGAGGGCAACCTGCCCGCCGACAAGATCAGCTGCGTGCGCAACTTCCGCCTGAAGGACGGCGGCGTGATCCGCGAGCAGCTGCTCACGCTCTCCGACTATGACTACGAGTGCAGCTACTCGATCCTGGAGAGCCCGATGGGCGTGGAGAACTACGTCGCCACGCTGAAGCTCACGCCGGTGACGGACGGCAACCGGACGTTTGCCGAGTGGTGGGCCGAGTTCGACTGCGCGCCGGAGAAGGAGCGCGAGCTGGCGCAAGGCATCGGCCAGGGCGTGTTTCAGGCTGGCTTCGATTCGTTGAAGAACTTGTTGCGGCGGTGATCCGTGTCACGCGTTCGGCGGTGATCGACGCGCCGATCGGGCGCGTGTGGGAGGTGCTGCGCGACTTCAACAGCCACTCGGCATGGCACCCAGCGGTCGGCGAATCGAACATCGAGCGCAGTGAGCCCGCCGACCAGGTGGGCTGCGTGCGCAATTTCCATCTGAAGGACGGCAACCACATCCGCGAGCAGCTGCTGGCGCTGTCGGACCGCGACTACGTCTCCACCTACTGCATCCTCGACGCCACCCTGCCAATGAAGAATTACGTGGCGACGGTGCGGTTGAAGCGCGTCACCGACGGCGAACGCACTTTCTGGCACTGGCAATCGACCTTCGACGTGCCCAAGGGCCGCGAGAAGGAGTTCACCGAGCTCGTCGGCAAAGGCGTTTACGAAGGAGGGTTCGAGGGGCTGCGGTCCTTCCTGCGCCGGCCCGGAGCGCGAACGGCTCCCTCGGCAGCAACTGTTTCCGCTCAGGCGGTAGTGGCCACAGCGTTCGGCGGTCCCGAAGTACTGCAATACCAACCGGTAGAGGCCGGGTCCCCAGGTCCGGGCGAAGTGCGCATCCGTCAGACCGCGGTGGGCGTGAACTATATCGACGTCTATGTGCGCAAGGGCCTCTACCGCATGATCGAGCCGCCAGCAGCCATCGGCATGGAGGCAGCCGGCGTGGTGATGGACGTGGGCGACGGCGTGGGGCACCTGCTGCCCGGCGACCGCGTGGCCTATGCCTGCCCGCCTCCGGGCGCCTACGCCACCGTGCGCACCTTGAACGCCGATCAGGTCGTGGTGTTGCCGGACGACGTGGCCGACGAGGCGGCAGCCGCGGCAATGCTCAAGGGAATGAGCGCGGAGTACCTGCTGCATCGCACGCACCGGGTCAGGCCGGGCGAAGTGGTCCTGGTGCACGCCGCGGCCGGCGGCGTGGGTTTGTTCCTCTGCCAATGGGCGAGTGCCCTAGGTGCCAAGGTCATTGGCACCGTGTCGAGTGAAGACAAGGCTCGCCTCGCGCGCAGCAACGGGTGCCAGTTCCCGATCGTGACGCGCGACTACCGCTTCGCCGACGCCGTGCAGCAGGCGAGCGGCGGGCGCGGCGCGGAGGTGGTCTACGACGGGCTGGGCCGCGAGGCGGCGGCGGAGAATTTCGCGGCGCTCGCGCTGCGCGGCCATTGGGTGAGCTACGGGCAGGCAAGCGGGCCGCACGACCCGCTGCAGACCGCGGACCTGTCGGCGAAGTCGGTCACGCTTTCGCGGCCGGTGCTGTTCCACTACACGGCGCAGCGCGAGACGCTGAACGAAATCGCGCGCAATACCTTCGCAGCGCTGCGCAACGGAACGCTGCGCGTGGAGGTCCGCCACCGCTATCCGCTTTCCGCCGCCGCCGAAGCGCATCGCGAGCTGGAAGCGCGGCGCACGGTCGGACAGATCATCCTGCTTCCCTAGAACGCTCCCATCGCCAGTCCCGCGGCCATTGCCGCGCCGAGTTCCTCGCAAGCGGTGAGCTGTTCAGGCTTGAGTTCCTTCACCACGACGATCGGCTCGCCGATCTTCTTCAGCCGCAGCCCGGTGACGATGCGCTCTACCGAAGTCACCGCGCCGCTGCCGTCCTGCCCCGCGCCGACGAACAGCGCCCAGGGCCGGCCCTCGACCTTGCCCTCGCAGGCGTAGAAGATTCTCTCGAGGAAGTCCTTCATCATCCCCGACATGTAGCCGAAGTTCTCCGGCGTGCCGAGGATCAGGCCGTCGGCGGCGAGCACGTCCTCGGGCCCAGCCTCCGCGCAACGCTTCACCACCACGCGCACGCCTGCCTCGCTCCGGGCGCCGCGCTCCACGGCCTCGGCCATCTTGCCGGTCTTCACGCCGCCGGTGTGGAACACGATGAGGAGCGTTTTCATCCGTGGATGTACACCTTTCGGGTGACGCAGCGTTAATCCGATTGTCTCGCAGCTTGACGTCTAAATTAATGTAGCTACAATAAATGGCGGATATCGAGTTCGACGCAAGGAAGGACGAGGTGAATCTGTCCAAGCATGGCATCTCGTTTGGCCGCGCGCAGGACTTCGACTGGAGTACCGCTGTCGTCCGGGCGGACATGCGAAGAACCTATGGCGAGCCGCGCTTCGTCGCCACGGGCTTGATCGACGAAAGGTTGCATGTGCTGGTTTATACGCCGCGCGGCCTGGTGGTTCGCGTGATCGGACTTCGAAAGGCGAATGCGAGAGAGGCAAGGGATCATGACCAGGCGAAAGAGACCGCCGCACATTAGCCAGAAGGAATGGGATGACGCCGAAATCCCTGAACTGACTGCTGCAGATTTTCGCCGCATGCGCCCGGCGCGCGAGGTGCTGACCGAACAACTCGGCGCCGAGGTTGCGGCACGCTTGTTGCGTCCGCGCGGCAGGCCAAGGAAGCAGGCGCGCAAGTCGCAAGTGACACTGCGACTTGATGCCGAGGTGTTGGATCACTTCAAGTCCGGCGGAGCCGGATGGCAAACGCGAATCAATGCGGCGCTGAAACGAGCGGCAGCGAAAGCGCGCTGAGTCAGGAAGGCAGGCGGTTCGCCGGGTCCTGCCGGTAGAACTGCTTCAACTGCTCGTAGACGTCAGGATAACGGCGCTTGGTCTCGTTCGGCGCCTCGAAGAACGCTTCGCTGATCACCGCGAAGAATTCCGCCGGCGCCTCCGCCGCATACGGATCGAGCCAGGTTTCCTTGTCGCGGTCCACGGCATCGCAAAATCCCCTGTAGGCGATGCGGAACGCCTCGGTCCAGGCGCGCTGGTCCATGCCGGAATGCAGCGGCGGCGTCCCGTCGGCCTCGCCGTTCGCCATGTCGAGCTTGTGCGCGAATTCGTGGATCACCACGTTCATGTCCGGCGCGTGCACCGCGGCGTCCCAGGACAGCACCACCGGCCCGCCCGGCCAGGATTCTCCCGCGCGCTCGTCGTCGAACTCGTGCACTACGCCGTGGTCGTCGGTCTCCGAGATCTGCACCTTGAAATCGCCAGCGTGGACGACGATTTCGCTCCAGTCGCCGTAGCGGTCCAGGCCCAGTGCGAGGACCGGCAGACAGGCCTGCACCGCGATCGACAGGCGCATGGCGTCGTCCAGCGCGAAGCCGTGCGCGCCGGTGAACTGCTTCTCGGCGAGGAACAGCAGGCTAAGTTCCCGCAGGCGGCGCAATTCGTCCGCCGACAGGCCGTGCAGGAACGGCAGCGACGCGACAACCGCGTTCCACGCCGCGTCCTCGATGCGGTGCCGCGCGAGCACGCGTCGGCGCCGCCAGTTTCTCAGCCAGCCCATGGTGTGCCGATACAATACACAGATGGTCTCAGTCGTCCAGTTGCACCCGCAAAACAGCGCTGCCGCACTCGATTCGCTCGCCGAAGGCCTGGCGGGCGAGGAGCGCGCGCTGCTCGCGCGCGCGCTCGAGTTCGCCGAGCCGCTGTATGCCGGGCAGACGCTGTCCACCGGCGAG
>CAZVZV010000063.1:0-17993 GCA_964631735.1 uncultured Enterobacteriaceae bacterium | reverse complement strand
TTCTAAATGAAAACACGATCTGGTTATATTGTTGACCTCTCCAACGGAAGAAACCGCTGCAATGGAACGAAAAAAAGCGGGCGATTTCCCGCCCGACGTCCTCAAGCTGTATGACGGTTACGCGCATGGCACACTCACCCGCCGCGATTTTCTTGATCGCGCCGCCAAGTATGCGGTCGGCGGATTCACTGCGGCGGTGATGCTGGAAAGCCTGCGGCCTGACTACGCGCTTGCCCAGCAGATCGTCAAAGACGATCCGCGCATCAGGGCCGAGTATCTGACCTACCCGTCGCCGCAAGGGTCGGGGCCGATCCGCGGCTATTTCGCCAAACCGGCAAACGCGGCCGGCAAACTGCCCGGCGTATTGGTCATCCCTATGAAGCGGCGCTCAAATCAAGCGGCGTGAATTACGAGATGCATATGTATGCGGGCACCAATCACGCCTTTCTCAACGACACCACACCGCGCTATGACGAAGTCGCAGCCAAACTCGCGTGGCAGCGCACTCTGGCTTTCTTCCAGAAAAACCTGAAAGGATGACCTTGCGCATGACCGCTTGCGACCCATAGCGGTCCTTCGGGGGAGGCGGCTCAGTCGTGGACGGCGGTTGCCATCGCCCGTCGCGCCGCGCCCGCCGGCGCCATGGTGAAGCCCTCGTAACCCTTCGCGGCGATTTCGTCGCACTTGCGCTTGTAAGTGTGCACGCCGCCGACATAAGGCATGAAGACGCGCGTCTTGCCGGGGATGTTGGCGCCCATGTACCAGGAATTGGCGAGCGGATAGAGCGTGGCGTTGGCCACATCCGCCACGTGCCGGGTCCACGCGGTCTGCGCCTCTTCGGTCGGTTCGATGGCGGCGATTCCGTTGGCACCCATGTGTGTCAGGCAGTTGACGATCCAATCGACGTGCTGCTCGCAGCTCAGGATCATCTGGCTCTTCACCCCGGGGCTTCCCGGACCGGTGATCATGAACATGTTGGGAAAACCGGCACACATGATGCCCAGCATGGTGTACGGCCCGTGGGCCCAGTCTGCCGTCAGCGAGCGGCCGTCGGTGGTGCGCACGTCGATTTCCTTCAGCGCGCCAGTCATCGCGTCGAATCCCGTGGCGAACACGATCACGTCCAGCTCGTACCCGGCCTCGGTGGTGCGCAGGCCGTTCGGCGTAATTTCCCGGATCGGCGCCTTGCGCGCGTTCACCAGGGTGACGTTATCGCGGTTGTAAGTCTCGTAGTAGCCGGTATCGAGCACCAGCCGCTTGGTGCCGATCGGGTGGTTGTTCGGGCACAGCAGCTCGGCAGTCGCCGGATCCTTGACGATCGAGCGGATCTTTTTGCGCACGAACTCAGCCGCGGTGTCGTTGGCTTCCTTGCTGGTCAGCAGGTCCTTGTAGCTGTAAAGAAAACTGATCGAGCCGCCCTCGGCCCACTTTCTCTCGTACATCGCCTCGCGCTCCTGCGAGCTCGCGTCCAACGCCGATTTGTCCGGTGGCGGATAGCCGGCGATGCCGAACGGCGTGTCGTATGCGGCGCGGCGGCGCTCCGGATACTCCGCCTTGTGCCTGGCCTCGAGCGCTTTGTCCATCGGTCCGTTCTCCGCGGGCAGGATGAAGTTGGCGGTGCGCTGGAACACCGTCAGCTGCCTGGCTTGGCGGGCGATGATCGGGATGCTCTGCACGCCCGAGGATCCGGTACCGATGACGCCGACCCGAAGCGCGGTGAAGTCGACCGGCTCATGCGGCCACCTGCCGGTGTGATACGAGCGACCCCTGAAGCTTTGCAGGCCCTTGAAATCGGGCACGCGCGGCACCGACAGGTTGCCAGTCGCCATCACGCAAATCGGCGCGCTGAACTGCTCACCTGCGCTGGTCTGCACGGTCCAGCGGTTGCTGGCGCGATCGTAGGTCGCCGAGGTGACGCGGGTGTTGTACTGAATGTCGCGGCGCAGATCGAAGCGGTCGGCGACATGGCCGACATACTCCAGGATCTCCGGCTGGTTCCCGTAGCGCTCCGGCCAGGACCATTCCTGCTGCAGCGCGTCGTCGAACGAGAAGGAATATTCCAGGCTTTCCACGTCGCATCGGCAGCCCGGATAGCGGTTCCAGTACCAGGTCCCGCCGACGTCGGCGCCGGCCTCGAGGACGTGCACTCGCATGCCGAGCTTGTCGCGCAGGCGGTACAGGGCATAGAGGCCACCGACGCCGGCACCGATGACGATGGCGTCGAACGCGGTGCTGGCGGCATTGTTGTGCGTTGCGGGCATTCTGGCGAGCTCCCTTGTAACGACGCCCATTGTCAACCACAGTTTAACCTTCAACGCCTGCAGCCGCCTCCAGGAATAGAATGGGTGCACAGCCAGGCACAGACGAGCGAGGAAACGATGACCGTAGCAGCAACAGTTCAATCATCCGAAATTGGCGAGGCCGAATGGCAGGCGCGCTGCGATCTCGCGGCCCTGTACCGCGTGGTAGACCATTTCGGCTGGACCGATGTCATCAATACGCACATGTCCGCGCGTGTGCCGGGGGAGCCCGGCGCGTTTCTTATCAATCCCTACGATGAGATGTTCCATGAGATCACGGCGTCGAGCCTGATCAAGATGGATCTCGAAGGCAAGGTGCTCGGCCGGCAAGGCCGCTTCAACGCGGCCGGATTCACCATTCACAGCGGCGTCTACAAGGCGCGGCCCGATGCCAATTGCGTGATGCATACGCACACGCGCGCCGGCGCGGGTGTTTCACTGATGCGAAGAGGCCTGCGTGCCATCAGCCAGGACGCGCTCAATGTGCTCGACGAAGTCGTGTACCACGAATACGGCTTGCCGACGACACAGGACGAATGCGACGCGCTCGGCGCGAGCTGCCAGAAAGGCACCTGTGTCGTGCTGCTGAATCACGGGCTGCTGACCCATGCGCCGACCATCCCGGGCGCCCTGCAGCGGCTCTACATGCTCGAGCGCGCCTGCGAGCTCGAACTCATCTCGCGCACACTCGGCGAGCCGCCGATGCCGATCGCGGACCACGTCATCGACGGAGTGGCGGCGTACATGAAGGCGGCCCGGGCAAAACCGGACTTCGGCATGCACGAATGGAATGCGCTGCTCCGCGTCATCGACGGCAAGGGAACCAGCTACCGGCGCTGAAGGCGAAGCGTGCGCGATTCCGCGCGCCGTTACCTGGCGGCGAAGCAGTAGAACAATCCGGCGCCGCCGGTTTTAGGCAGGCTCGCCTGGTCGCACCCTGCCGTCAGATGTGAAGAATTCCAGGAACTAGCCCAGGAAGCCATCACGGCGCTGGCGCGGTCGAAGTGCCCGATCATCGCCGTGCCGCCCGTGCCGCCGTTGGTCCAGTTGCTGCAGCTCATGTCGGGATTGCCACCGGAAAACGCCGTGCCGTCGGGCCGCGAGCCCGTCAGGATGTCGTGCTTGTTGGGCGACTTGGTGCGGTCGTTCACCGGCTGCCCCTTTTCGTCGAGCGCGGTTTCCTTGTTCAAGTTGTTGTTTGGGGAATGCAGGTCGTCGACGTTGCGCGCGATGACCACGCCCTTGACGTTCCGCCACGGGCCCGTGCCGATGCGGTCGCGCGCATCGACCGCGCCGGGCTGGTTCCACGCCGGCGACTGGGTGCTGAGGTACGCGCGCCACGTGCGGTTGCCGGCGCCCGCAGCCTGCGCCAGCGCTTGGCAGTGCTTGTCGGCTCCGGCCAGCCCGCCCAGATCCGCCCCCTTGCCACCGCCGACGCTGGTGATGAAAAAGCTCATATCGGATTGCGCTGTTCCTTGTGATGCACAGCCGGCCATGCCGAGCGCCGCAGCGATGGCCAGCGCGGCCGCCGACATTTTCTTGCTTGACATCATGACGGTACTCCTCTCGGTAATGATTTGGATTGCATACGACAGATCACGGCTAAACGACTGCAGACGCAAGATAGCGCAAGACAACGCGCGCGCATAGTCACAGCGTTCGGGCGCCGATTATTCCGGCTATCATCGCCCCTCCGGAAAAAACAGGCGATGGATGGTGATAACCGGCAGATTCGAGGGGCTATTGGCAATCCTCTCTGACAATAGACGGAATGCGCTCCGCCTAATAGGGTTGGCTGCACTTTCTCTTACGGCCCTTCTGACTGAGGGAAGGCCTGTCACATGACATTTTCGACTAACGAACACACTCTCAAGTCCACCCGCCACACCACAGGCTATCTTGCCTGCGGAGCCGAAGCGGCGCCGCTGCTGATCTTCGTCCATGGCTGGCCCGAGCTCTCGCTCTCCTGGCGGCACCAGTTGCCGGCCTTTGCGGCGCTCGGCTTCCGCTGCATCGCGCCCGACATGCGCGGCTACGGCCGCTCGAGCACCTACCGCCGCCACGAGGATTTCACGCAGGAGCTGATCGTCGCCGACATGCTGGAGCTGCTGGCGTCGCTCGGTCGCGATCGCGCCGTGTGGATCGGCCACGACTGGGGCAGTCCCGTGGTGTGGAATATCGCGGCGCATCATCCGGAGAAGTCGATCGGCATCGCAAGCCTTTGCCTGCCCTATTTTGCGGCAGGTTTCACGCTCGAAAACTTGGTGCCGCTGGTCGACCGCTCCGTCTATCCCGAGACCGAGTATCCGGCAGGGCAGTGGGACTACCAGTTCTTCTACGAGGAGAGCTTCGACAAAGCCTGCAAGGGCTTCGAGGCCAACATCCGCAACGTGGTGAAGGCGCTGTTCCGCAAGGGCGATCCCAACGCGGTGGGCAAGCCGGGCCGCCTGGCGGCGATACGCAAAGCGGGCGGCTGGTTTGGCGGTGGCGCTTGCCCCGATGTGCCGCGCGACGGCGATGTGATCACCGAGCAGGATCTGGAAACCTATACTGCGGCACTGACGCGCAATGGCTTTTTCGGGCCGGATTCCTGGTACATGAACCACAGGGCCAACGGCGCCTACGCGCGCACATCGAAGAGCGGCGGCAAGCTTTCCATGCCCGTGCTGTTCCTGCACGGTGCCTACGACACGACCTGCGAGACCATGGCCTCGCGGCTTGCCGAGCCGATGCGCGGCGATTGTGCCGACCTCACCGAAGTCGTCGTGAAGTCCGGTCACTGGATGGCGCAGGAGAAGCCGGTCGCGGTGAACGCCGCGCTGGCGAAATGGCTGGCGGCCAAACTGCCGGACTACTGGCGGGCCTAGCGTCCTTCGATCTTCCGCCAGGCCGCGAAGTCGACCAGTGTCTGGCCGGCGAATGACCGCTTTCGACCCAAAGGAGACAGCGAGAGGGCGTCTAAGTAGGATGACTGGCGAAAAGGAGACCAGACATGTCGGCCGTGAGGAAATCTGTGAAGTCCCGCAAGTCGAACAGGCTGCAGGTGGTGTCAGCCATCAAAGGGCCGATCGCATTCATGCACAGCGAGGACATCGGCAAGCTTGTCGCGCGCGGGTCGATGCGCGCTGGCCGCAAGCTGAAGCCCAACTACGCCGTCCGCGAAGACGGTGTCGACACGGTCAAGGTGTTGATGGCCACCGATTCGGTGATCAGCTTCGAGGCGTTCCGACCGAAAGGCGCGGTGGACACGGCGCACCAGCACCCGGACCATCACTCGGTGGTCTATCAGAAGCAGGGTCGCGTGAGGATGCGCATCGGCGAACAGAACTTCATTGTCGAGGCAGGCGACAGCTACATCCATCCCATGGGCGTAGTTCACCAGCACGAGGCACTGGAGGATTCGGTGCGTATCGAAACGAAAATCTATCCCGCGGGCGGCGCCGTGGCCTCCTGGAACATGCTGGTCGGCAAGTCGGAATAGCGCTGTCGCGCGGCGAATGATCCGCTTTCGACCCATAGCGGACGTTAAGGGATCGCACTATGGCAACTGACAGTGCTCAGCAGTAACCCGGCTTGGTAGCTCAGTTTCGCCCCAAGTTGGTGCACTGGCGCGTTCGGCGCGTCAGCACCAAGTTCGGCATGAGCGGGTTCGACCCCGCTTGGCCGCCGCAGCACCGGGGAGAACGAGAACTGCTACCGCTTTGAACACCTTACTGAATCCTTTTCGACCGAATGCCCCTCCTTGTCTACGATGCTCGCTGTGATCGGGCAGATCGAGGTGATGAGATGTTTTACCGCAAGAACATGGGTTCCAAGGAAAGCTGGGCGCGGGTGCTTGGCGGCGCATTGATCGTGGCCTGCTCACTCACGCAAATCGGCCTGACGCCGCTCGGGCTGGTGCTCGCCGCAAGTGGCGTGTTCACGGCGCTGACGGGGCTGTTCGGCTTCTGCCCCGCTTGTGCCATGGCCGGTCGCAAACCACTCGAAACCCCGCGGTGATTCGGGTCGACGAAGCCCTGTTCGCCGCGGCCCAGGCCGGAGACCCGGTCGCCTTGGAGCGGATGCTGCGCGAACTGCAGCCCGACATCCGCCGCTATGCAAGGCGCCAGTGCCATCGCACGACGGCCATTGAGGACGTGGTTCAGGAAGCCCTGATCGTGCTGTACCGCCGCCTGGGCAATGTGCGCGACCCTCTGGCCTTGGCAGGCTGGATATTCCGCGTGGTCACCCGGCTGTGCATGCTTCCTGTGCTGGGGTTGATACGTGGCGCGGAAGAACTGACGGAACGGCACGAGGCCGAGTACTTTGCGCGGGTTCCGAAGGACGATCTGCGTATCGACCTCGTCCGTGCGCTGGAGTCGTTACCGGACATGTACCGCGAGGTGGTCCTGCTGCGCGACATGGAGCAGCTCACCATCGGCGAGGCAGCCGATCGCTTGCGCATCACTCGCGAGGCGTGCAAGAGCCGCCTCCATCGCGGCCGAGCGCTTCTGCGCGAGTACCTGCAAAGTGACGAGCTGCGAGGAGTCAAGAGATGAAGCAACTGCTCGGGAAAAGCCCATCTGGTTTGTTCGCTACACAAACCCTGACGGGCCACATGATCCGCGGTGCTGTGGCGTTCTTCCTGCTCTACCTTGCCATCAGCCAGCAGCATGTCCACCCGGCAACCTCGTTAGTGGCTGGTTTGCTGGCGCTGGTGGCCATGCGCGGCTGCCCGGTTTGCTGGACGATCGGGCTGGCAGAAACCATTCGACAGCGTTATGGGGTGACTCGAAGTTGAGGTGTGCCGCCCAACCCCTCATTGCAGGCGACGGCCTCCGGCCACGCCTGAACTCAATTCGTTAGATAGGTGGCCGCTGCTGGCCGCAAACTGACATGACCACTAACGACCCACGGCGGTCCTTCGACGCACACGAGCATGAACGTCTCGGTATGGCATTGGTTAGTAGTCCTAATGAAGGGGAGGTTGGAATGAGCTCGCAGCGACGAGTGTCGGGAACCGCCGTGCAACGAACCATAGCCGTCCTGGGCTCGGCGGTTTTCTTCGTGGTCGCCCCATGTACCCTGGCGGGGCTCGTTCCATGGTTGATCACGGGTTGGCAACTCCAGCCGCCGTTCCTTGGTCTGGAGCTGACGCGCGGCATCGGCGCGATAATGATTCTCGCAGGCGTGCCTGGGCTCGTTGACGCATTTGCGCGTTTCGCGCTGCAGGGTCTCGGCACCCCCGCGCCCATCGCCCCGCCCCGGAATCTTGTGGTGACCGGTCTCTACCGTTATGTGCGTAATCCAATATTCGTCGCGGTCGTAGCCATCATCCTGGGTCAAGCGGTGCTGATGGGCGATTGGCGCCTCATCGTCTACGGCGCGCTGTTGTGGCTCGCCTTCCACGTCCAGGTCGTGGCGTACGAAGAACCCACGCTCGAGCAGACGTTTGGGAGAGAGTACGAGGCGTTCCGCGCCGCCGTCCCGCGCTGGATACCGCGGATGACCCCATGGCGGTCGGAATGATTAACGGAACGTCCGCTTCTGGCCGACAGCGGACATTCGCGCACGCCACGCAGGTCTGTATCTGAGTGACAATCTGCTATCCCACCTGGGGGACCATTCAATGACGCATCAACGTGGCGCTACCTTGCTGATCACCGCGTTCCTCGCATTCGCGCTCCCATTCGGCGCACTGGCGCAGCAATCCGCGAAGCACAAGGTGATCTTCCAGGTCAGCGACGCCGATCCGGCCAAGTGGAACCTCACGCTCAACAATGCCCGCAACGTGCAGACCGAGCTCGGCAGGGAGAACGTGCAGATAGAGAGCGAGACCTCGGCACGGCGCTATTACGTGTCACCTGCATCTACAGGCGATACGCCAGGCCCACATTGACGTAGTAGCTCGACTCGCTCTCCACGATTGGGCTGCGCGCGGCGTCGCCGTGCAGCCGCCTTCCCTGCACGCCCGCTACCGCCGACCAGTGGCGAGAGAAGTCATACGAGCCGAGCAAACCGAGGCTCGTATGCAGCAATCCACTGCCGGCGTTGTTGATCGCATAAAAAGACTCTACCGATTTCGAGCTGGCCCAGGTGGCTTGCACAAACGCGCCGACGAGCAGACCGCCGCTCGCATGCAGGCCCACGTTCAAGCGCAGGTCCGCCTGCCCGCCGCGGTCCGAGTCTGTGTGCTGGCGCACGCGCCCGAGCAGACCAACCGGCGCCGGTCCGACCTTGAAATCCCATTCGACGTGCGCTCCAACCGACGCGCCGGGATCAATGTCCGAAAGACCTAAGCTCCTGAGCAGGTCCGACTCGCTCGTCTTGCGCCCCTCCTCGTAGGCCAGTTGAACACCGGCGTCCACGCCCGGCGTGAGCGCCCAGCGCGCCCCGCCCTCCAGCACGCCTTGCGTCGTGCGCGCGAACCAGGGCTTGCCGAAATACCTCAGCACCGGAATGAGATCCGTGCGCTGCGCTTCGGACCCGTCATAGGCCGGCCGCGAGCGCACCGCAGCGCCGATGAGCGTGTAATCCTCCGGCGCGATCTGCGCGAACGCAGCGAGCGGCGCCATCAGCAAGAGCCAGCCAATGCTTGTCGATTTCGGGGAAATCTTCATCCCTCCTCCCTTACCAGGCTTCTGTGCCGGTCGATACGCAAGCGACAGGGCCGCTTTAACCCTTTTCGCATTCTGCTGCGTTTATAGCTCTGTCGCCAACACAGAAAGGACGAGTCATGAACCGCACCCTCCTCCAGGCCGCTCTCGCGGCCGCTTTTTGCACGCAACCCATCGCGCAGGCCGCAGTCCAGGAGCGATCCAGCTCCCTCGCCGACCAGCAGTCGGTCGCCGTCACTATCTACAACGAGAATCTTGCGCTGGTGAAGGACGTGCGGCGCATCGCGCTCGACAACGGCCATAACCGCCTGGCCCTGCGCGAGGTGAGCGCCCAGATGCGACCCGAGACCGCACTGCTGCGCAGCCTGTCGCACGCCGGGTCCTTCACGCTCCTCGAGCAGAATTTCGATTTCGACCTGCTCACCCCCGCCAAGCTGCTGGAAAAGTACGTCGGGCGCGAAGTACGCATTGTGAAGACGCACCCGCAGACCGGCGTCGAATCGGTCGAAACCGCGACCGTCCTCGCCGCCAACAACGGTGTTGTCCTGAAGATTGGCAGCCGAATCGAAACCGGACTGCCCGGCCGCATCGTGTACGACAGCGTGCCGGCCAACCTGCGCGACCGCCCCACGCTGGTCACCGAGCTCTCGAGCGGCCGCCCGGGCAGCCAGACCGTGGAACTTTCCTACCTCTCCGGCGGGCTGTCGTGGAAGGCAGACTACGTCGCCGAGCTGAACGCCAAGGACGACGCGTTGGATCTCAACGGCTGGGTGACGCTGACCAACCGCAGCGGCACTTCCTACCCCGACGCGCGCCTGCAGCTCGTCGCCGGGGACGTGAACCGCGTGCGCGACGAGCTGCGCCTCGCCGCCAAAGGCCGCGCCGACCGCGCCGTGGCCGAGGCGCCAGCGTCGCAGATGACGCAGGAGTCGCTGTTCGAGTACCACCTGTACACGCTGCAGCGGCCGACGACGATCAGCGACAACCAGACCAAGCAGGTGGCGCTGCTAAGCGCCGGCGGCGTGCCGGTGAGCAAGGAATTGGTACTGCAGGGCAGTGACTACTACTACCGCTCGAGCATCGGCCAGATCGGTCAGAAGATCAAAATCGGCGTGTTCGTCCAGTTCGAGAACCGCGAGGCCTCGCGCCTGGGCATGCCGATGCCCAAGGGCATCGTGCGGGTGTACAAGAAGGACGGCGCCGGCAATGCCCAGTTCGTGGGCGAAGACCGCATCGACCACACGCCGAAGAACGAGCGCGTGCGCCTGAAGCTCGGCGAGGCCTTCGACGCCACCGCGGACAAGAAGCAGACCGACTTCAAGAGGCGCGACACCTATTCCCCCTGGAGCTACGTCCACGAGAGCGCCTACGAGATCGTCCTGCGCAATGCCAAGAAGGAGGCGGTGACGGTCGTGGTACGCGAGCCGCTACCCGGCGACTGGAGCATGCTGGAGGAAACGCAGCGGCACGAGAAAGTCGCTTCGGGCACCGCGGAGTGGAAGATCCGGGTGCCGGCGGAGGGCAGCGCGACCCTGCGCTACCGTGTGCTGGTACGCTACTGAGCTGTGAGCAACGTGATTACTTTGGGAAAAAGGGGTCTGACCCCATTTTTTAGCCCCGACTTTGCCACCGATTGGGAACCAGCCTGCCGCGACGATGCGGAACTGGCCAACCTGGGAGGGCACGCCAACGTCCGCTTTGCCGTGCAAGCCGATGGCGTCGCGCTGACATTGCAATTCACGGACGGCAAGCTAGTCAGTATCCGGGCGGGTGCGGACGCAGCCGACTTCACGCTGCGCGCGCCCGCCGCTGTTTGGGACCGATTCCTGCAGGTTGTGCCGCCGGCGCCGTATCACCATGTGCTGGCGATGAAGATGCGCGTGCCGGAATTCTCCGTGACCGGCGACGAACAGAAGCTCCTGCAGTTCGCCCACCTGGTGCGCCGTTCGCTCGAGCTCGCGCGCTGGGTGGCCAACGGGCGCGACCCCGCAGCGTTGCGCCCCGAGGACCCGGTGGCGGCGCCTTCCGCGGGCAGCGTCGAACCCATCGCCGGACGCTATGCTTCGATCGAGATCGAGGGACGCCGGCATCGCATCTATTTCGAGCAGGCGGGCAGCGGGCGCGACCTGCTGTTCCTGCACACCGCGGGCTCCGACACGCGACAGTTCCATCGCCTGATGAACGATGCGGCGCTGCTTGCGGACTGGCGCATGACCGCCTTCGACCTTCCTTGGCACGGCAAGAGCTTGCCGCCGCAGGGCGGCGTGCCGGGGGAATGGAGCCTGAACACGGACCGTTACGTCGCCTGCATCGACGCGGCCATCCGCGCGCTCGGCCTCAAGCGCCCGGTGCTGATGGGCTCCTCCATGGGCGGGCAGATCTGCCTGGAGATGGCGTACCGCTTCGCCGATGCGCTCGGCGGCGTCATCGCCTGCGAGGCCTGCGACAAGATCAGCGGCCGCGAGGTGCCCTTCGCCAAGCACGCGCTCTACAACCAGACGCTCGCGGTGCCCGAATGGATCTATGGCCTGATGTCCCCGACCACGCCGCGCGCGCGCGCGATCGAGATCTGGTGGGAGTACTCCCAGGGCGGCTACGGCGTGTTCCACGGCGACATCGAGTTCTACGCGCACGACTGGGATGCGCGTGAGCGCGTGCAGCGCATCGACACGCGCCGCTGCCCGGTAATCATGCTCACCGGCGAATACGATTTCTCGTGCACGCCGGAGGCCTCACGCGCCACTGCGGCGAAGATTCCCGGGGCGGAGTTCCAGATGATGAAGGGCCTCGGGCATTTCCCGATGACCGAGAACCCGGAAGTGTTCCTCCAGTACTTGCGCCCAGCGCTGGCGCGGCTGAAAAAGGGGTCTGACCCCATTTTCTAACCTTCGACCGGGAGGGCGTGGATGCGGTACTCGTGCTGGAGCTTGCGCCGCAGCACAGGGTCCTCCAGCTCGATCCTGAAGCGGTTCGCCGGGCGGATGCCGCCTTTCGCGGCAAGGGTACCGCAGAACATGGCGTAGCCCGGCTTGAGGGAATATCTCCCCATCAAGTCCTCGGGCGAGCGCATCGCGGTAACCGGGCCTTCCTGGTAGAGCGCCCCGTCCGCCCAAGAGCGCAGCACCAACTTGTCCCAGTGCGGCTTCACCTCGGCATAGCGCCACGCGTCGCGCGCCATTGGCTTGGCGCACATCTGCTTCGAGAGCGACACACCGATGGTCTCCGCCTTGCGGTCAGTGTGGTCCGAGCCCACCGTCACCCACAGGCCATCTGCTTTCTGCAGCAAGACGAACTCGACCTCGCCGCTCGAATCCGGCCCCGAGACCTGGATCTCCTCCGCGTTGGTCAGCAGGCTCGCCGCAACGCGATAGAAGATCGGCGTGGACTTGGGCGCCTTGACGCCGATCTCCTCCAGTTCATGGATGTGCTTCCTCAGCGCGGCCTCGTCGCGCCCCGTCCACCCGGCGATGATCAGCTGCTGCACCTCCATCAGGCCACCCTGCGCGCGCCGGGAGCTTCAGGAATGCCATAGCCCGCCATCAGGTCCTCCACCACCTTGTGATAGCTGTCCCAGGGCGCCTCGCGGAAATTGTGGTTGCGCACGATGAACGAGGCGCCGGCGTAGAACTTCTCGTACTGCAGGTGGCGCCCGGCGAATTCCGAGCCGATCAGGTCCCAGGCCAGCCTGTAGAGCTTCATGCGCTCCACCGCACCAAGCTGCGGCGTCTGCCAGTAGGTTTCGAACTGCTCCTTCAGCTTCGCGTCGTGCATCACCGTGATGTCGGCCGGCATCTGGAAAATGCCGCCGCCGCAGAGCTCGCGCAGCGCGTCGATGATCTGCGAGTGGCTCTCGGTGCACCAGTTGAGGGCCGCGTACATGTAGCGACGGTTGAAGGTCAGGTAGTCCTTCGGCCAGGCCTCCGCGTCCTGGATCTGCCCGGCGATCATGCCGCCCAGCGCCGCCTCCAGTGCGCAGAAGCGCCCCAGCACTTCGCGCACCGCCGGCACTTCGTGGGCGCCCGAGGCCTGCGCGATCTTGCTCGCCAGCCCCACGATCAGCTGCATCTTGGAGTGGAAGCGCACGTTGGACTGGTGGTTGCCGTAGCAATGCCCCGGGGTCTTGATGTAGATGTCGCGCGCCAGCAGCGCGTCCATGTGCACGAACACGCGCTCCCAGGGCACCTTCACGTTCTCGCACATCACCATCGAGTCGGTCTCGTCGAAGCGGAAAGCGAGCGGGTTGTCGAACTCGTGCGGCGCGTGCCGCTCGAAGGGCTTCCTCGACCACAGCGTCACGCCCGGCGCGTTCACCGGGATGGCGCAGGTGATGGACTCCGCCAGCTGGTCGGGCGCGAGCGGGATCAGGTTGCCGATCCAGATCTCGTTGGCAAACACCGCGCCGGTGGCGAGCATCTTCATGCCGGAGATCACCACCCCGTCGTCGTCCTCGCGCACCACCCTGAGCGTCGGGATGGGGATGTTCTTCCTGACGTAGAACTCCGGGTTGCGCGCCGCCTGCGGCGGGATCACCGCATATACGCCGTAGACGTCCTCCTTGCGCATGTGCTGGTAATAGCGCTCGAGGTTGCCGGCGTACTTGCCGAAGACGAGCGGGTTCATCGCCATGCCGGTGACGAAGCTCGACACATGATCTGGCGAGCGCCCGAGCAGGCCATGGCTCAAGTCGGCGATCGCCCGGTGCAGCTTCGTGCGCTGGACGAGGTCCTCCTTCGTCTTCGCGCGCAGGAAGTAGGCACTGTACTTCTCGCCCTTCTCCGTGAAGCTGTAGTCCGGGTTCGCCGCCTTCAGGTCGTAGATCGCGGCCATCGAGCGCGCCGCGTTGCGGAACGCGGGATGCGTGGTGACGTCGTCCACCTTCTCGCCGCCGATGTAGACGACGCGCCCGTCGCGCAGCGACTCGAGATGCTCGGCCCCGGTCTTCAGCATGTCAGCCTCCCCGCTTCTGCTTGCCGCTGGTCTCGTAGTAATGGATTTCGTAGAGCAGGCAGCCGCTCTTGCTGGTAAATGGTCCATGGCGCACGCCCGGCGGCCGGCAAGCGTAGGTGAAAGCCTGCGAGGACTTGCCGCCTTTGCCTTTCGCGTCGTTGCCGACGACCAGGTCCCCCTGCACCAGGAACACCTCTTCCCAGTGGTCGTGCACGAAGGGCTCGGTGGAATACGCGCCCGGCTCGATCCTGAGCAGACGCGTGCGGCTGCCGCGCTTTTTCACCTCATCGATGTCGGAGGCGAGGACCTTCTGCGCGAAGCCGGGCGGGTAATTGGCGCCTGGCGACTGCCAGCCGTCCTTCATGTCCACGCCGACGAACTCCAAATGCGGTTTGGGCTTGCTCATGGCTCTCCTCGAACTGGCATTGACGCAATGCCGTCTGCTTGCGGAGAATAGCGCAGTCCATCGCCCAGTTCCACGAAACCACGGAGACATCATGCTGAAACTTTACGGCCAGTACCGCTCGCGCGCGTTCCGCGTGGCGTGGCTGTGCAAGGAATCGAATATTCCCTACGAGCACCAAAACGTCACCATCAACGTCGAGGGCGCCACCTGCAAGGAGCCGTGGTACACCGCGCTCAACCCCAACCAGCGCGTGCCGACCATCGACGACGATGGCATCGTGATGTGGGAGTCGGCGGCGATCAACCTCTACCTGGCCGAGAAGTACCGCAGCCCGCTGTGGCCAAAGGACGCCGCCGGCAAGGCGCGCATGCTGCAGTGGGCCTTCTACATTGCCAACGACGTCGAGCAGTCGATGATCATCGTCATGCGGCACCGCCACATGCTGCCGCCCGAACAGAGGAATGCGAAGCTCGCCGACGACGCGGAGCAGCAGCTCCTGCCGAAGATGAAGGTGATGGAGGACTACCTGGCGAAAAACCGCTTCTTCAGCGGCGAGGCCTGGGGCATGGCCGACTACATGGTGGCGAGCGTTGCGTACTCCATGTGGATCAACAAGTTCCCGCTGCTCGAGAAATTCCCGAAATTCAAGGCCTGGCTCGATGCCAGCGTCGAGCGGCCGATGGCGAAGGAGGCGCGCAAGCTGCGCGAGTAGTACCTCACCAGGCAGCCTCGAGCAGCTGCAGCACGTCCTGCGCCGATCGAAGCGGACGCGGGTTGGTCCGCACCCAGAGGTTTTTCATCGACGCTTCGGCGATCGCGGCCAACTGCTCGCGCTTGACTCCGGCTTCGCGCAGGCTTGCGGGCTGGCCGAGCCTGCGTATGAGATCGGCCACGGCGTCCGCGGCCGGGACTTCCGGCCGGCCGAGCGCCTGCGCGATCAGCTTCTGCTTGTGCCGCGTCGCCAGCTCGTTGTAGCGCATGACGTGCGGCAGCATGACGCAGCTCGTGTGCCCGTGCGGCACGTCCGCCGCGGCGCCGAGCGCGTGGCCGATGCCGTGGCTCGCGCCGTAATTCACGCGCGCGATAGTCGAGGCGGCGAGCCAGGAGGCCTGCTGGCAAGAGAGCCGCGCGGCGAGATCGCCGGGCACGGCTTGCGTGCGCGGCAACCCTTCGGCGAACAGCCGCAGCGCGTGCAGCGCGAGGCCGTCGCAATACGGATGCGCATCCACCGAGCACAGGGCTTCGACTGCGTGGTCGATCCCGCGCACTCCCGTGGACAGCCACAGCCACTCGGGCGTGTGCAGCGTCACCGCCGGGTCGAGGATCACCGAGCGCGCACCGATGTCGGCGCCGGTGAAAGAGTGCTTGAGCCGGGTGCGCGGATCGGTTCCGCCGCCGAGATTGGAGAATTCGGCGCCGGAGAGCGTCGTGGGCACCACCACCTGCCGCACCGGCGAGGGTTTGATGTCCGGGTTGACGCGCTTGCCATCGGGCCCGATCGAGGCATGCAGCGCGTCGAGCTCCTCCGCCCGGGTCACGCCATGGGCGAGGCAGATCTGCAGGATCTTGACGGTGTCGATCGGCGTGCCGCCCCCGATCGTCAGGATCAAGTCGGGCTTCGCCGCGCGCACCGCGTCCGCGGCCGCGATGACGCTCGGCCAGGGGGTGTGCGCAATGCAATTGTCGAACAGGCCGGCGTATCTCCCACCTAAGGCGTCGGCGACCGTGCGAATAACCTGCGTTTCGCGCGACAGCGTCTTCGAGGCAACGATGAACACCCGGCGCGCACCGATGCGCGCCGCCTCCGCGACCGTTGCCTCGGCTGCAGGCTGGCCAAACACAACGCGCTCGAGCGGCAGATACGAGTAGCTCCCCACCGCGCTATATTACCGAGCAAGACTGCCGGCCATGATCTCGATCCGCGAAATCGATCACGTAGTCCTGCGCGTGCGCGACATGGCCGCGATGCGCCACTTCTACTGCGACGTGCTCGGCGCTGCGCACGTCGCCTATCGGCCCAAATTTGGCATGTCGCACCTCAAGGCCGGCGCATCGATGATCGATCTGGTCGCGGTGGACGGCCCCCTGGGCAAGGCGGGCGGCGCTGCACCCGGCAAGGAGGGCCGCAACATGGACCACGTCTGCCTGCGTGTGGAGCCCTTCGACCAGGACGCGATCCTCGCGCACCTCGAGCGCCACGGAGTCGCTGTGGGCGAGATCCGGCGGCGCTATGGCGCGGAAGGCAACGGCGTCTCCATCTACGTCGCCGATCCGGAGGGCAACACGGTTGAGCTCAAGGGGCCCTCCGACGGCCTGCCCCCGCCGTGAAGAAAGAAGATCTCTCCCGCGCCCTCGCCCTGCTGCGCCAGGGCGACTGGCAGGCCGCCCACGTGATCGTGCAGCGCGACGAGGAATCCGCGCTCTGTTGCTGGGCACACGGCATCGTGCACCTGATGGAGGGCGACGTCTCCAATGCGCGCTACTGGTACCGCGAGGCAAAGCGCGAGTTTCCTCGCAGTCCCTCGATCCCGGACGAGATCGCGGCCCTGGGCAAGGCGTTCGAAGGCTAGAGCTTCAGTTCCCAGTATTCACCCTTGAGCGGCTTGCCGAAGCTCTGGTGCGCCTCCGTGCGCACCAGGCGAAAGCCGGCCCTCTCGTAGATGCCGCGTGCCGCGGCGAGTTCGCTTTGGGTCCACAGCACGAGCTTGCGGTAGCCCGCCTCCCGCGCGAAGCGGATGCACGCCCGAACGAGCCGCTTGCCCAGCCCCGTGCCGCGCGCCGCGGGCTCCACGAGCAGCAAGCGCAACTGCGCCTGCGTAGCCGATTTCTTCACCAGGAACACCGCGCCCAGCCGCCTGCCGTTCCGCTCCGCGATCCAGCAGCGCTCGCGTCTGGCGTCCAAGCGCTCGATGAAACGCGCCACGATCCCGGCCACCAGCGCCTCGAAGCGCTCGCCGTAGCCGAACTCGTCCCAGTACAGTTCGCCATGCCGCTGCACCACCCAGCCCATGTCTCCGGGGCGGTGTTTGCGCAACCGGACTTGCGGTAGCATCGCCCGCTTCACCATACGGGGAGAAATTAGCATGGCCGCACAGAACAAGGTCGCGATCGTCACCGGCGCCTCCGCCGGCATCGGCAAAGCCGCCGGCGTGGCGCTGGTCAAAGCCGGCTGGAAAGTCGCGTTCGCCGCGCGCCGCGCCGAACTGCTGGAGAAAATCGTCGCCGAGTGCGGCGCGGACAAGGCGCTCGCGGTCGTCACCGACGTGGGCAAGCCGGAGTCGGTGAAAAACCTGTTCGCAAAAACCAAAGAGAAGTTCGGGCGCCTCGACCTGCTGTTCAACAACGCCGGCATGGGCGCGCCCGCGGTACCGCTCGACGAACTGCCTTACGCGAAGTGGCTGGAGGTCGTAGACGCGAACCTGAACGGCATGTTCCTCTGCACCCAGGAAGCGTTCCGCCTGTTCAAGAGCCAGAACCCGCAGGGCGGCCGCATCATCAACAACGGCTCCATCTCCGCGCACGCGCCGCGACCCTTCTCCGTCGCCTATTCGACTACCAAGCACGCGGTGACCGGCCTCACCAAGTGCATCGCGCTCGACGGCCGCGCGCACGACATCGCCGGCTGCCAGATCGACATCGGCAACGCCGCCACCGAGATGACCGAACGCATGACCAAGGGGGTGCCGCAGCCCAACGGCACGACGATGGTCGAGCCACGCATGAACGTGCAGCACGTCGCCGACG
>CAZVZV010000062.1:0-12226 GCA_964631735.1 uncultured Enterobacteriaceae bacterium | reverse complement strand
CTCCTGGGGCGCTGCTTCATTCTTCTCGTCCGTACGGACTTTCAGTTTCTCGTAGGCCGATTCGCGGTCCACGGCCTTCTCGTAGTGGCCGGCGATGGAGGATCCGGCGATCGCTTTGCGGCGCTCCTCCGCGCTGATGGGCCCCAGCTGGCTTCCCGGCGGCACGACGAACGCGCGCTCGGTGACGTTGGGCCGCCCCTTGTCGTCGAGAAAGGAGACCAAGGCTTCGCCGACGCCCAGTTCGGTGATTACCTGGTCGATCTTCAGCTTCGGGTTCGGTCGCATGGTATCGGCCGCGGACTTCACCGCCTTCTGGTCTTTCGGCGTGAAAGCGCGCAGTGCGTGCTGCACGCGGTTGCCGAGCTGGCCGAGCACCGATTCGGGGATGTCGAGCGGATTCTGGGTGACGAAATAGATGCCCACGCCCTTGGAGCGGATCAGGCGCACGACCTGCTCGATCTTCTCCAGCAGCGCCTTGGGCGCGTCGTTGAAGAGCAGGTGCGCTTCGTCGAAGAAGAAAACCAGCTTCGGCTTGTCCGGGTCGCCGACCTCGGGCAGCTGCTCGAAGAGCTCGGCCAGCATCCACAGCAGAAAGGTGGCGTAGAGCTTGGGCGAATTCATCAGCTTGTCCGCGGCGAGGATATTGACCACGCCCTTGCCGTTTTCCGCCTGCATCAGGTCCGCGATGTTGAGCATCGGTTCGCCGAAGAAGCGGTCGGCGCCCTGGCTTTCGAGCGCCAGCAGCCCGCGCTGGATCGCGCCGATCGACGCGGCGGAGACGTTGCCGTACTCGGTGGTGAATTTCTGCGCGTTGTCGCCGACGAACTGCAGCATCGCGCGCAGGTCTTTCGCGTCGAGCAGCAGCAGGCCGCCGTCATCGGCGATCTTGAATACGAGGTTCAGCACGCCCTCCTGCGTGTCGTTCAGGCCCAGCAGGCGCGAGAGCAGCAGCGGTCCCATGTCGGAGATCGTCGCGCGCACCGGGTGGCCGCCCTCGCCATAGACGTCCCAGAACACCACCGGGCAGGCGGCATAGGCAAGCGCCACTTTCAGGCTCTTGGCGCGCTCGGTGACCTTCGCATTGCCACCGCCGGCTTTCGCGAGGCCGCTCAAGTCGCCTTTTACGTCGGCCATGAAAACGGGCACGCCGCTCGAGGAGAGCTGCTGCGCGAGCGCCTGCAGCGTCACGGTCTTGCCGGTGCCGGTGGCGCCGGTGATCAGGCCGTGGCGGTTGGCGAGTGCAGGCAGGAGAAAGAGGTCGGTCTTGCCGCTCTTGGCGACGAGGAGGGGAGAGGCCATGACGTAAAATTATGGCATGAGCGGACACAGCAAGTGGGCAAACATCAAGCACCGCAAGGCCGCGGCGGATGCGAAGAAGGGCAAGATCTTCACGCGCTTGATCAAGGAAATCACCGTCGCCGCCAGGCTCGGCGGTGGCGACCCGGACATGAACCCGCGCCTGCGCCTGGCGATGGACAAGGGCCGCGAGGCCAACATGGCCAAGGACAGCGTGCAAAGCGCCATCAAGCGCGGCAGCGGCCAGCTGAATGGCGTGTCCTACGAGGAGGCGCGCTACGAGGGCTACGGTCCGGGCGGCGCCGCGGTGATCGTGGATTGCCTGACCGACAACCGCACGCGCACGGTGGCCGAGGTGCGCCATGCCTTCGCGAAGAACGGTGGCAACATGGGCTCGGACGGCTCGGTGGCTTTTCTTTTCAAGCACTGCGGCCTGTTCGTATTCGCCCCGGGCGCGAGCGAGGAAAAAGTAATGGATGCCGCGGTGGGGGCGGGCGCCGAGGATGTGGTAGCGCACGAGGACGGCTCGATCGAAGTGCAGTGCGCGCCGAACGACTTCCACGCGGTGAAGGCGGCGCTGGAAAAGGCCGGCCTCAAGGCCGAGGTGGCCGAAGTGACCATGAAGCCGGTCAATGAGACCGCGATGGACGGCAGTGCCGCGCCGCGCTTGAAGAACCTGCTCGACGCGCTCGAAGGCCTTGACGACGTGCAGGACGTCTACACCACTGCCGTCTTCGAGGACGCGTGAGAATCCTGGGCATCGATCCCGGCTTGCAGGTGACCGGTTTCGGCGTCCTGGAAAAGAACGGCAACCGCCTTGCCTATGTCGCGAGCGGCTGCGTAAGGTCTGGCCGCGGCGAGCTCGCCGCGCGGCTCAAGACCCTGCTGGAAGGACTGAACGAAGTGATCGCCGCGCACCACCCGGCCCAGGTCGCGATCGAGAAGGTGTTCGTCAACGTCAACCCGCAATCCACCCTGCTGCTGGGCCAGGCGCGCGGTACCGCCATCTGCGCCGCCGTACTCGCCGGACTTCCGGTCGCCGAATACAGCGCACTGCAGGTCAAGCAGGCGGTGGTCGGCAAGGGCCACGCGAAAAAAGAACAGGTGCAGCAGATGGTCAGGCGTTTGCTCGCGCTGCCTGGCATCCCGGCGCCCGACGCGGCCGACGCGCTTGCCTGCGCCATCTGCCACGCGCACAGCGGCTCGCTGGGCGGGCTCTCCACCGCGGGCCTGAGAATGAAGCGGGGCCGGCTCGTATGATCGGCAGGCTTACGGGGAAGCTCGCCGGCAAGCACCCGCCGCAGGTGCTGGTGGACTGCAACGGCGTCGCCTACGAGCTCGACGTGCCGATGAGCACTTTCTACAACCTGCCCGCCACCGGGGACCCGGTGACGCTGCATACCCACCTGGTGGTGCGTGAGGACGTGCAGGCGCTTTATGGCTTCGGCACGCTGGAGGAGCGCGCCGCGTTCCGCCAACTGCTGAAGATTTCGGGTGTCGGCGCACGCACCGCGCTCTCCGTGCTCTCAGGGTTGTCGGTGGCGGAGTTGGCGCAGGCGGTGGCGCTGCAGGAGGCGACCCGGCTGACGAAGATCCCGGGCATCGGCAGAAAGACTGCCGAACGCCTGCTGCTGGAACTCAAGGGCAAGCTAGCGGACGCCAGACCGGCGGCAGCTGGCGGCGCCTCGGACGTGCTCAATGCCCTGCTGGGGTTGGGCTACAGCGAGAAAGAGGCTGTGGCGGCGCTCAAGGGACTGCCGACGGGGCTTGCCGTCGCGGAAGGCATCCGCGCGGCACTCAAAGCGTTGGCCAGATCCTGAGCTAGAACCGCACCGTCAGCTTAGAAGCGAACTACTGCGTTGATCGACCAGAGGTCGGTGCGCGCACGGTTGTAGGCCGCGTCCTCGCCGTACCGGCTGTTGTAGTCCATGCGCAGGCCGAAGTTGGGGCCGACCTCGACCTGGCCGCCGAATCCCCAGAGCATGTTCGCGCGGAACCTTGCCGAGTCCATCGAGGACAGCGTCGAGAGAGCGCCAGCGGCGGACGAGAGCGAGAACTCGGCGGTCGGCACCGCGAGGCCCAGCCGGCCCTGCAGCGAGAAAGAACGGCCGATGGGCAGCATGCCGCTGCCGGCGAGCGTCCAGGCGTTCGATTGCGAGCTTCCGGCGTAGCCGAAATCGACGCTCCAGTGCCGCGTGAAGCGGTAGCCGCCGAACTGCTGGTAGCTGGTCTCGGTGGACTCGCGCAGCTCGCTGGGGTGGGGCGGGACCGTCAATTCGGGCCGCGGCCTGGGCGGGACCAGGCCCGTGCCGAGGTACCAGCCGGGCTCGGATTGCGCCTGGGCGCTGGACAACCAAGCGGCGAATGCCGCAATCAGGGTCAGCCTGGCCATTGTCACGCGGGTCACGTGGGAAATCGTATGCCTGCGCTCGAAGTTGTACAAGGGAAAACGGCCCCGCTCTGGCAAAATTCCACAATGTCAGTCGAGACCGATCGCTTGATCGCCGCCGCCCCGGCCACGCCGCAGGAGGAGCAGTTCGAGCGCTCGCTGCGGCCGGCGCGGCTCGCCGACTACGTTGGCCAGGAGAAGATACGCAGCCAGCTGGAGATCTTCATCCAGGCGGCGCGCGGCCGCAGCGAGGCGCTGGACCACGTGCTGCTGTTCGGCCCGCCCGGCCTGGGCAAGACGACGCTCGCGCACATCATCGCGCGCGAGATGGGCGTCAACCTGCGCCAGACCTCGGGCCCGGTGCTCGAGCGCCCGGGCGACCTCGCCGCGCTGCTCACCAACCTCGAGCCGCGCGACGTGCTGTTCATCGACGAGATCCACCGCCTGTCGCCGGTGGTGGAGGAGATCCTCTACCCGGCGCTGGAGGACTACCAGATCGACATCATGATCGGCGAGGGTCCGGCGGCGCGCTCGATCAAGCTCGACCTGCCGCCGTTCACCCTGGTCGGCGCCACCACGCGCGCCGGCATGCTGACCAACCCGCTGCGCGACCGGTTCGGCATCGTGGCGCGGCTGGAGTTCTACAGCGCGGCCGAGCTCGCCTCGATCGTGCGCCGCTCGGCGGGCCTGCTGGAGGTGAAGCTGGCGGAGGAGGGCGGCGCCGAGATCGCGCGCCGCGCACGCGGCACGCCGCGCATCGCCAACCGCCTGTTGCGCCGCGTGCGCGACTACGCTCAGGTGAAAGCCGAGGGCGCCGTGACGCGGGCGGTGGCCGACGACGCGCTGAAGATGCTCGAGGTGGACGCGCTCGGCCTGGACGCGATGGACCGAAAGCTGCTCCTGGCGGTGATCGAGAAGTTCGGCGGCGGGCCGGTGGGCGTGGAGAACCTGGCGCACGCCATCGGCGAGGAGGCCGACACCATCGAGGACGTACTCGAACCGTTCCTGATCCAGCAGGGTTACCTGCAGCGCACATCGCGCGGCCGCGTCGCCACCCTCGCCGCCTACCGCCACTTCGGCATCGTCGCGCCGTCGGGCGCGCACGACTTGCTCGGTCCCCGGGAGCGCGGCTGAGCGGCCTCGCACGCTACCGTCTACAATCGGCCGGTGCAGCGAAACCCCGCGCCCTTCGCCTAGCGCGATGAACGTCACAGCCGATCTCGAAATCTGGAGCCTGATACTGGGCGCGAGCCTGGTGGTCAAGGCGGTGCTGCTGTTGCTGCTCGCAGTGTCGTTCCTGTCCTGGATGTTCATCTTCAGCAAGTGGTTCGCCATCCGGCGCGTGCGCGAGCAGACCGAGCGCTTCGAGCGCGAGTTCTGGGGCGGCGGCGACCTGAACCTGCTGTACCAGGGTGCGGTCAACAACCGCCATACCATCGGCAGCCAGGAGCGCATCTTCGAGTCCGGCTACCGCGAGTTCACCAAGCTGCGCATGCAGCGCGGCACCACCGACCCGAGCGTGATGGTGGACGGCGCGCGGCGCGCGATGCGCGCCACTTACCAGCGCGAGATGGACCACCTCGAGCGCCACCTCGCCTTCCTTGCCTCGACTGGTTCGGTCAGTCCCTACGTCGGCCTGTTCGGCACGGTATGGGGCATCATGCACAGCTTCAGGAGCCTGGCCAATGTGCAGCAGGCGACGCTGGCGCAGGTGGCCCCCGGCATTGCCGAGGCGCTGGTGGCGACCGCCATCGGCCTGTTCGCCGCCATTCCCGCGGTGGTGGCCTACAACCGCTACTCGCACCAGATCGACCGCCTCGCCATCCGCTTCGAGAGCTTCATGGAGGAGTTCTCGAACATCCTGCAGCGCCAAGCTGTGAAATAGCCATGCCGGCGCTGCACCGCAGGCGCGCCCCGATGCACGAGATCAACATCGTGCCCTACGTGGACGTGATGCTGGTGCTGCTGATCATCTTCATGGTGACCGCGCCGCTGGTGACACCCGGGTTGATCGACCTGCCTTCGGTGTCCAAGGCGTCCAATGCGCCGGTTGCGCCGCTCGAGGTGGTGATCCGCGAGGGCGGCGCGCTGCTGCTGCGCAGCCGCGACGCCAAGGGGGCGCTGACCGAGGAAAAGCGCATCGCGCGGGGCGACCTCGCGCGCGCGATCCGCGACCGGCAGGCAAAGAACCCCCAGCAGCCGGTAGTCATCGCGGCCGACAAGGACGTGCGCTATGAGGCGGTGCTGCAGGTGATGGACGAGCTGCAAAAGCAGCAGGTGCGCCGCGTTGGCCTGCTGGTGAAGCCGGCGCAATGAGCGCGGCGCTCGCCGGGCCATTCCTCGAGTGGCGGCACGAGGACGACCTCGCACCGGCGCTGGTGCTCGCCGTGGTGATGCACGTGGTGCTCGCGGCGGCGCTGGTGCTGGGCGTGAGCTGGCAGAGCCGCGCGCCGGAGGTGATTTCGGTGGAGCTGTGGCAGCCGCCGCCACCGCCGCCGCCCGTGGCCGAGCCGGAGCCGCCAAAGCCGGCGCCCGTGCCCGAGGCGAAGCCCGCGCCGCGCATCGAAAAGCCCGACATCGCGATCAAGGAGCCGCCGAAACCCAAGCCCAAGCCCGTGGCGAAGCCCGTGCCGCCCAAGCCGGACGACCGGCTGGCGCAGCAGCGCCTGAAGGAGGAACTGGCGCGCGAGCAACAGGTACTCGTCGCCGCGCGCGAGAGCCAGGTGATCAGGGACAGGATGGCGCGCGATGTTGCGCGCAGCGCTGCCAGCGCACGCGAGAAGGGCATTGCCACCTGGGTAGACAGGATCCGCGCCAAGATCAAGGGCAACATCGTCCTGCCGCCCGGCATCAGGGGAAATCCGGAAGCGCTGTTCCTCGTGACGCAGCTGCCCACCGGCGAAGTGCTGGACGCGAAGCTGGTGATCTCGAGTGGCCACACGGCGTATGACGAAGCGGTGGTGCGTGCGATCCTCAAGTCCTCGCCGTTGCCCAAGCCCGACAGTGCAGGGTTGTTCGAGCGCGAGCTGAAGCTGACGTTCCGACCGGTGGACTGAAATATAATCGGGCGCATGAAAAAACTCTTCGCGGCGGCACTGCTGTCGCTTGCCGCCTCGCCGGCCCTGGCCCAACTGTCGATCGAGATCACCGGCGCGGGCGGGCTGCGCATCCCCGTGGCCATCGCGCCGTTCGCTGGCGAGGGCGCGCTGCCGACGGGAATCACCGCCATCGTGCGCGCCGACCTGGAGCGCAGCGGCTTGTTTCGCGCGCTCGAGGTGCCGCCGCTGGTGCCGCCGCCGACCGACGCCTCGAACGTCAACTACGCGGAGTGGAAGTCGCGGCTCGCCGACGCGCTGGTGCTCGGCTCGGTCGCCGTGCGCACCGATGGCCGCTACGAAGTGCGCTTTCGCCTGTACGACGTGGTGAAGCAGACGGCGATCGGCGGCGTGGCCTACACCATGTCGCGCGAGCAGCTGCGCGCCACCGCCCACCGCATCGCCGACTACGTCTACGAGAAGCTCACCGGCGAGAAAGGCGTGTTCTCCACCAAGATCGCCTATGTGGTGAAGCGCGGCACGCGCTTCGAGTTGCAGGTGGCGGATGCCGACGGCGCGAACGAGCAGGCGATGCTGGTGTCCAACGAACCGATCATCTCGCCGGCCTGGTCGCCCAACGGCAAGCGCATCGCCTACGTTTCGTTCCAGAACAAGAAGCCGATCGTGTACGTGCAGGACGTCGAGGTGCCCAAGCAGAACGTGGTGGCGAATTTCAAAGGCTCCAACTCGGCGCCGGCCTGGGCGCCGGATGGCTCGAGGCTCGCGGTGGCGTTGTCGCGCGATGGCAATTCGCAGATCTACCTGATCAATCCCGACGGCAGCAACGCGCGGCGGCTGAGCAGTTCAGGCGGCATCGACACCGAGCCGAACTTCTCGCCCGACGGGCAGTGGCTGTACTTCACCTCGGACCGCGGCGGCAGCCCGCAGATCTATCGCATGCCGGCGACGGGCGGCGAAGCGCAGAGGGTCACTTTCGAGGGGAGCTATAATGTCTCCCCTCGCGTCAGTCCGGATGGCAAGAGCCTCGCCTACATCATGCGCAACGGCGGCAAGTTCCAGGCCGCGCTGCTCGATCTGAGCACCCGGCAGGTCCAGATCCTCACCGACAGCGAGTTGGACGAGTCGCCGAGCTTCGCGCCCAACGGGCGCCAGATCCTGCTGGCGACGGTGATCGGGGGGCGCGGCGTGCTTTCCGCAGTGTCCTCGGACGGGCGCGTCAAGCAGCGCCTCACGCTCTCCGCCGGAGACGTGCGCGAGCCGGCCTGGGGTCCATTGATTCAATGATTGGGAGGTCAGCCATGCGTATCGTCTGGATAGTCCTAGTTGCTTTCATCCTCGCCGCCTGCGCGAGCACACAGACCACGGATAGCCAGCCGCCCGCGGCGGTTGAGGACCGTGGCGCCAAGCCCGGCGCCAGCGGCGTGCAGACGAAGCCGATCGCGAGCGTCGACCTCATCGGCCGGCCAGTTGCGGGGGCGACCGCGGGCGCGAGCGCGTTGAAGGACCCGAACAACATCCTGTCCAAGCGCTCGGTGTACTACGACTACGACAAATACGACGTGAAGGACGAGTACAAGCCGATGATCGAGGCGCACGCGAAGTACCTGCGCGAGAACGGCGGCACCAGGATGCTGATCCAGGGCAATACCGACGAGCGCGGCAGCCGCGAGTACAACATCGCGCTCGGCCAGCGTCGCTCGGAGTCCGTCAAGCGCATGTTGCTGCTGCTTGGCGGGCGCGAGGACCAGGTCGAGGCCGTGAGCCTGGGCGAGGAGAAGCCGCGCGGCGCGGGCGTGTCTGAAGAGGCCTGGGCGCAGAACCGGCGCAGCGACATGCTGTATCCGGGCGAGTATTGATGCGCTGGCTGCTCGCCGCGGCGGTGCTTGGCTGGGCGGGCGCTGCCTCCGCCCAGCTGTTTAGCGACCCGGAGGTGAGGCGCCGCGTCGACGAGCTGCGCCAGGAACTCCAGGCGACCCAGCAACGCATCGACGCGCGCCTCGCCGGCATCGAGTCCTCGGCGGTGGAGCGGCGCGCGATCCTCGACCTGGCCGGCCAGATCGAGGCGCTGCGCTCGGAGTTCGCGCGTTCGCGCGGCCAGATCGAGGTGATCCTGAACCAGCTGGAGAACTCGGACAAGCGGCAGAAGGACCTGTACGTGGACATCGATACGCGGCTGCGCCGGCTGGAGCAGGTGAAGGAGCAGGCCGCCGCCACGACGCCGGAGAAACCTCCGGCCGATGCGACGCCGAGCGCCGCCGAGAACAAGGTTTACGAAGCGGCGCTCAACCAGTTCAAGCTGGGCAACTACTCGGCGGCGATCTCCACGCTGCAGGGGCTGCTGGTCACCTACCCGGAGAGCAAGCTCGCGCCCAATGCGCAGTACTGGATCGGCATGGGCTACTCCGGACAGCGCGACTACAAGAACGCCATCGCCGCGCACCAGAAGGTGATCGCCACCTGGCCCGCCGATCCCAAAGCGGCGGACGCGATGCTGTCGATCGCCAGCTCGCAGGAGGCGATGGGCGACCGGGCCGCGTCGCAAAAAACGCTGCAGGGCGTGATGGCGAAGTACCCGGGCAGCCAGGCTGCGGCGAACGCGAAGCTGCGGCTCGCCCAGGCGGCCAAGCGCTGAACGCGGTCGTTCTCCTTTCCGGCGGGCTGGATTCAGCCACCGCGCTAGCCTGGGCGCTTCGCGAAGGCTACGCCTGCCACTGCCTGTCGGTGGATTACGGCCAACGGCACGGCGCGGAGCTGGAGGCGGCGAAGCGCGTGGCGCAGCGCCTTGGGGCTGCGGCGCACCGCATTGTGAAGATCGACCTCGCGCAGTCGGGCGGCTCGGCGCTCACCGATCGTTCCGTCGCAGTACCCGATCAAGGCGTGCGGTCCGGCATTCCCGTAACCTATGTTCCGGCCCGCAACACCATCCTGCTTGCGCTCGCCCTGGGCTGGGCGGAATCGCTCGGCGCGCAACACATTTTCGTCGGCGCCAATGCGGTGGACTATTCCGGCTACCCGGACTGCCGGCCCGAGTACTTCGAGGCCTTCGAGGCGATGGCCAACCTTGCGACCAAGGCGGCGATGGAGGGGCGGCGCGTTTCGATCCGCGCGCCGCTGATCGACCTGCCGAAGAGGGAGATCGTCAAACGAGCGATCGAGTTGGGGGTGGATCCGGCCGAAACGGTGACCTGCTACCAACCCGATATTGAAGGACGGGCCTGTGGCAGGTGCGACGCCTGCCGTATCCGAAAAGCGGGGTTCGCTGCCGCGGGCATCGCGGACACGACGCGGTATATTTCCGTCTGATGGGAACCACGTCGGCCCAGCTAGCTCCCTACGTCGCGCTCGGCGCGTTTGCGCTCGCTTTCGTCTTCGGTGCGGTGGGCAACAAGACCAATTTCTGCACCATGGGCGCGGTGTCGGACTGGGTGAACATGGGCGATACCGGCCGCATGCGCATGTGGCTGCTGGCGATCGCGGTGGCGATCCTGGGGTCGAATGCGCTGCACTACGCGGGACTGGTGGATCTCTCCAAGTCGCTTTACCAGACGCCCAACTTCACCTGGCTCTCTTACGTTGTCGGCGGATTCCTGTTCGGGGTGGGCATGACGCTGGGTTCCGGTTGCGGCTCGAAGACCCTGATCCGCATTGGAGCCGGCAACCTGAAGTCTGTGATCGTGTTCACCTTCGTCGGCATCGCCGCCTACATGACGCTGCGCGGCCTGTTTGCCGCGTTCCGCGTCAACGTGCTGGATCAGGCGGCCGTAAGGCTGGGGGGCGGGCAGGACCTGCCTTCGCTGGTCGCACGGGGCCTGGGCGGGGACAAGGGCACCTGGGTCCTCATCCTTACCTTGGTGGTGGGCGGGGGCCTGGCGGCGTTTGCCTACTCTTCGAAGGAGTTTCGCTCGAACTTCGATTACACCCTCGGCGGGGTGGCGACAGGCCTGGTGGTAGTGGGCGGCTGGGTGATCAGCGGGGTCCTTGGTCACCTGGAAGAGGATCCGAACACCCTGCAGGAGGCCTTCGTCGCCACCAATAGCGGGCGCATGGAGTCCTTCTCTTTCGTGGCACCGCTGGCGTACACGCTGGATTACCTGATGCTGTGGACGGACAAGTCGAAGATCATCACCTACGGCATTGCCTCCACCGTCGGCGTGATCGCGGGTTCGCTCGCCTATGCTCTCTGGTCAAGGACTTTCCGCTGGGAAGGGTTTCGCGACGCCGAGGACACGGCGCTGCACATGGTCGGCGGCATCCTGATGGGCTTCGGGGGCATCACCGCACTAGGCTGCACGGTCGGGCAGGGGATCACCGGTTTGTCTACGTTGGCACTGGGCTCGTTCGTCACTTTCGTGGCGATCGTCGCGGGCTCCGCGGCGACGATGAAGTGGCAGTACTGGCGCATCGCCCGCGAGGGCTGATAAAATCGCGCCCTTTCCGCAGTTCAAAACTTCGGGTCGTTAGCTCAGCTGGTAGAGCAGCGGACTTTTAATCCGTTGGTCGGCGGTTCGAATCCGCCACGGCCTACCAAAAATCAAAGGATTAGCTAAGTGCTGGTCCTTCTTTTTTTCGGAACGTGGGGAAAACGCAGCCAAACAGTTGTCTCGGAATCGTTGCGGCTTGGCGGGGTTTGCTGTAGTTTCTAAGCTACAATGAGCTTTGAAATTCGGTACTACGTCACCGCCGCCGGTCGGAACGTGTTTCAGGCGTGGTTCGACGGGCTGCGCGACCAACAAGCGCAGTCCCGGATTCAGATGCGTCTCGCCCGTCTTGAGCGAGGGCTGCTTGGGGACGTGGAACCGTGCGGGGGTGGTGTATCCGAACTGCGCATTGATTGGGGTCCGGGCTATCGGGTGTACTTGGCGCGTTCCGGTCGGGAAATCGTGCTGTTGCTGACGGGTGGCGACAAGCGAACGCAGAGCGCCGACATCCAGCAGGCAAAGGAGAACTGGCATGACTACCAGCAGAGAACGAAAATCCAAGGCAAGCGCCCCCGCTAGTGTTCCTGCTCGGCCTCACCTTCTGGCGTGGCTGAAAAATCCGAAGAACGCGGCGGTGTACATTGAAGTGGCGCTTACGGAGGGCGACTCCGGCGATCTGTTGCATGCCCTTCGCGATGTTGCCGAGGCGCGCGGCGGGATTGCGCGCGTCGCTGAACGTACCGGCCTCAATAGAGAGGCTTTGTATCGCACGCTCTCGAAGCGCGGCAATCCGAAGCTCAAGAGCCTGGCGGCGATCCTCAGCGCGAATGGCCTGCGTCTTTCGGTGCGACCGGAGACGAACCAGGAGCGGCGAGTCCCTTAGCGGAAAATGTAGTGAAAACGTAGAAAGCTCGGCGTGTCTCGGCGAGCTTCTAAGAGTGAGGACGGGCCGCAAGAACCGCTGTTTAAGGCTTAAATAACAACTTAAAATCCGCGTGTCGCTGGTTCGATTCCAGCCTTGGCCACCAACATTCCGAACTAGGCGCTGGTAGGAACGCGCTAAGCGC
>CAZVZV010000061.1:0-1757 GCA_964631735.1 uncultured Enterobacteriaceae bacterium | reverse complement strand
TGGGCGTCGTACGCGTCACCGGCCTGCAGGAGATTCGACTGTTCAAGCCGTGCGGCAAGCCCGAGATAGTCCGTGAGTGCTGTGCGGTAGCGCAGGTTCAGTTCCTGCAGACTCATTCCCCGCAGGATCTCCGAGGGTCCGGCGTGCATGAGGAGCGAGTCGTTGACCACGATCGCTACCGGCAGTGCCAGCAGCCACCGGCCGTACTTGCCCATGGGCGAAAGAGCAGCGCGGTGCCCAAAATACCCGGGCGGAAACTTCTGGTCGAAGGCGGCGCCGGATCCTGCGCCTTGGGCCGCCTCCCACCCCTGGCGCATTTGCGCGCGCTCGGCAGCCGATTCCATGTCTCCGTAGGCAGCGAATTCTCCGGCATCGACGTAGCGCAGATCGCCGAGCAAGTTCATTACCTCATGGTTGCCCAGCAGGACGTGCAGTTGCCCGCCCGCCGCTTGTGCCTCGTCCTGCAGGCGCATCAGCAGGTCCATGACTTTGCGCGAGTCGGCGCCTCGGTCGAGCAGGTCGCCCAGGCTCACGACGTGCGTGTGCCCGGCCGCCCAGCGGTCCTGCGCGTCGAGGATTCCGGTCTCGCGCAGCAACGTGAGCAGTTCGGTGTAGGCGCCGTGCACGTCCGCGAAAGCCACCACGCGCTCGATTCCGCTCCATTGCACCTGCGCGGCTTGCGCCCGCGCGTCGCGCGGGCTGCTGCAGGCAATGACGGCGATCAATGCGGTAAGCAGGATTCCATGTCTCGGGCAGCGGGACGTGGACATCGATGAATTTCTCAGGCGCCTTCGGCGGGCACCAAGGTGATCTCACCGTCATCGACGCGCTCGAGCAGTTTCGTCAACCGTCGATGCACCTCGTGAATCTCCAGCTTGGTCAGGCCCATTTGCAGCTGGTTGCCTTCGCGGCGGACGCCGCGCTTTTCCGACAAGTTACTGCCGTTCGCCACCGGAACGTAGCTGCGGCCTTCGAGCTGCCATTGCGCCAGCACGCCCAGTCGATCTGTCAGCATTTGCGGTGTGATTTGGCGCAGTCGTTCGACGGTGTCGGCCGGAAGTTGCTTCACGCGCATTTCCTTCCAATCCTCGCCGCGCTCACTCGCGTCCGATGCGAAGGCGATGCCGTGATCAACCGAAAATACGCGCGCGCCGACCTCCGCTTTACCGAGCAGAAAGTTGCCTAGGTTATTGTCGCGATGCTTGATCAGATTCGTGAGCACGTTGAGCTGGCCGATGTGGCGCGCATAGACGGGGTCGGCGGCAAAACGCGCGGGGATGTAGACGTCCACGACCACATTGATGTCGTTCAGCCAATACTGCACCACGGCGAGCACCTGGTCGGCGGCGGAAAACGTGCGATCAACGTCGGGCATATACTTCGCGAAGTCCGCCAGCGGCACCATGCGCAGCAGAGTGGGTGGCACCACGTACTCGGCAGGATCGAGGAAAAGCTTCTGCAGTTCGTAGGCCGCGAATTCGTAGCGCGGGACGTTGTTGAAGGAGTCCGCGCCCGGCGCAGCCTTGCGCAACTTCACGCGCAGAGGTGGTGCCCCGCCGAAGGAGATTTCAGCCCGCAAGGTGAAGTCGCCCTTGGCGGTAGGCCGGCTGATCTCGGCCTGCGTGATCACCATCGGTTCGGCGGCGAGCAGCTTCTCGAGGTCCGCGACCGGTTGCGTGATGTTTACGTCCTGAGCTGCCGCTGTGGCGACCAGTGCCAGCAGCAGCGTTGCGGGGAACAGGCTCTTGAGCCGGCGC
>CAZVZV010000060.1:0-29931 GCA_964631735.1 uncultured Enterobacteriaceae bacterium | reverse complement strand
AGGCGCCTGACGCTCGTCTCCAACCCCGCGGGCGCCTTCCTCGGCGCCTCCCAGGCGAGCGCGGAGCGCGAATGGCGCGAGGGGCTGCAGCAGAATTTCGGCATCAGTTTCGACCGGCTGTTCGTGCTGAACAACATGCCGATCTCGCGCTTCCTGGAGTGGCTGCTCGAATCGGGCAACCTCGAGTCCTACCTGCAGCGTCTGGTCAACGCCTACAGCCCGGCGGCAGTCAGCGGCCTGATGTGCCGCAACACGCTGTCGGTGGGCTGGGACGGGCGCCTGTACGACTGCGACTTCAACCAGATGCTCGAGCTCGAGATTGAGTTACCGGCGGGCCCGCACATCAGCGATTTCGACGAGGACGCCTGGCAGCGCCGCCGCATCGTCACTGCCCGGCACTGCTTCGGCTGCACGGCAGGCGCCGGCAGTTCCTGCGGCGGGCAGGCCGCGTAGGGTGGGCCAGCGGCCCACGCCACGGTGGGCCGGCGGCCCACCCTACGGGGTCCGCCAGAGAACCTTGCCGCCTGCTTCCTTGGCGAGCCCGTCCAGGTATTTCTCGTGCACCTTGAGCTCCTCGGGCGTGGCGCGCAGCACCACCAGCTTCGAGGCGTCGATGCTCGCCGCCACCGCCGCCTGTTCCGCCGGTGTTTCCAGGTCCATCACCAGGCTGTCCTGGCCGCGCGTCATCGCCAGGTACACCTCGGCCAGCAGCCGGGCGTCGAGCAGCGCGCCGTGCAGCGTGCGCTGCGCGTTGTCCACGGCATAGCGCTCGCACAAGGCGTCCAGGGAGTTTCGCTTGCCCGGGTGCAGCTCGCGCGCCAGCGCCAGGGTGTCCACCACGCCGGCGACGTGGTCCGCGAGCTTGCCCAGCCCGGCGCGCGCGAGCTCCAGGTCGAGGAATTCGACGTCGAAGCCTGCGTTGTGGATGACGAGCTCGGCGCCGCGGATGTAATCGACGAACTCCTTCGCCACCTCGGCGAACTTCGGCTTGTCGGTGAGGAACTCGTCGGAGATGCCGTGCACGCGCGCCGCGCCCTCCTCGCTCTTGCGCTCGGGATTGACGTAGCGATGGAAGTGGTTATCGGTCACGCGGCGGCTGCGCATCTCGATGCAGCCGATCTCGATCACGCGGTCGCCCCCCTTCGCGTTGAGGCCGGTGGTCTCGGTGTCGAGCAGGATCTGCCTAGCTGACGACATTCGCCTCTTTCCTATGCGATGCCATCCACGCCCTTATTGGCCAACGCGTCGGCGCGCTCGTTGCCGGGATGCCCCGCGTGGCCCTTGACCCAGTGCCACTCCACCTTGTGGTGGCGTGCCTCCTCGTCGAGCTGCCGCCACAGGTCCTCGTTCTTCACCGGTTTCTTGTCCACAGTGCGCCAGCCACGCCGCTTCCAGCTGGCAATCCACTCGGTCATGCCTTTCTGCACGTATTGCGAATCGGTGTACAGGCGCACGCGGCTGCCCCGGGGCAGCGATTCCAGCGCGCGGATCACCGCGGTCAACTCCATGCGGTTGTTGGTGGTGGCGGGCTCGCCGCCGTGCAGTTCGCGCTCCTTGCCGCCGGTGAGCAGCAGCGCGCCCCAGCCGCCGGGGCCGGGATTGCCCTTGCAGGCGCCGTCGGCGTAGACCTCCACCACCCCTTCAGTCATGCCGGCGATGGGTGGCGTGGCCGTTCTTCTGCGGCATCGTGGCGAGCGCGCGGCGCCGGGCCCGCTCCCTGCGCCAGGCCGGCGTGATCACGCGCATGCCGTGCACCCGCTTCACGGCGCGCACCACGTACACGCCGCCGAGGATCGGCCACCAGCGCGCGCCGGCATGCTCCATGAAGCGGAACCGCTCGTGCCAGCGCGCTTGCGCGAAGGGCGGCGCGTAACAGCCGAAACGCCCGCCGTTCAGCTCGAAGCCGAGCAGCTGCAGCCATTCCTTGAGCCTGAGCAGGCCGATGAAGCGCGCGTCCCAGGGCGAGCCGGCATGGCGCCGCGCGAACTTGCGGCGCAGGCCCCACAGCGACAGCGAGTTGAAGCCCGAAATCACCAGCTGACCCTCGGGCCGCAACACGCGCTCGGCCTCGCGCAGCACGTGGTGCGCATCGAGGTGCGATTCCAGCGCATGCGGCAGCACGATCAAGTCGAGGCTCTGCGAGGCGAGCGGCAGCTGCAGGGGGTCGGCGGCGAGCGCCGCGCCATCCTCCAGCGCGAGCGAAAAGCGGAACGAGATCCGGTTGGCGCGCAGGAAATCGGTCTGCGGCAACCCCACCTGCACGGCGCGGAAGCCGAACACGTCCTCTACCGCGTTATCGAACTGCTGCAACTCCCAGTCCAGCACGTGCGCCCCGAGCGGCGTGGCGCACCACTGGGAAAAGGACTCGCGCTCGCCGTTATACTTGGCCACTGCACTGGCAACGAAAGACTGGCGATCCATGATCGACATCGTTCCGCTACAAGCGCTGAAGGACAACTACGTCTGGACGCTGCGCAACGCGACGCACGCCGCGGTGGTGGATCCGGGCGAGGCGCGGCCGGTGCTCGAGTACCTCGCGCGCGAGAAGCTCGAGCTGGCGGCCATCCTCGCCACGCACCACCATCCCGACCACGTCGGCGGCATCCCGCAGCTGCTCGCCGCGGCACGCGTGCCGGTGTACGGGCCGAAGGGCGAACCCATTCCCACGCTGACGCATCCGATCGCGCAAGGCGACACGGTGAACATTCCGGAACTGGGCGTGACGTTCTCGGTGCTCGACATCCCTGGGCATACGCGAGCGCATGTGGCCTATTATGGCGTGGAATCGATTTTCTGCGGCGACACGCTCTTCGCTTGCGGCTGCGGCCGACTGTTCGAGGGCACGCCCGAGCAGATGATGCACTCGCTGGCGAAACTCGCTGCGCTGCCCGATGTGACCAAGGTGTACTGCGGTCACGAATACACGCTGGCCAACATCGAGTTCGCGCAGGCCGTGGAACCGGCCAACGCCGCGCTCGCTGCGCGCCTCGCACGCGACCGCAGGCTGCGCGCAGCCGGCCTGCCCACGTTGCCCTCGACGCTCGGCGAGGAGCGCGCCACCAACCCGTTCCTGCGCTGCCGCGAGCCCGCGGTGATCGAATCGGCCAACAAGTACCTGGGCTCGCGCATTTCGGACCCGGTGCGCGTGTTTGCGGCGATCCGCGAATGGAAGAACACGTTTTGAGCTAGTATCTCCGGCTGTGCAAGGACTTAGCGGAATTACTGCAGGTATTTTCGCAGCCGCGCTGCTCGCGGCTTGCGCAAGCACGCCCGAGCCCACGCTGCAGCCGGAGCCGCCGCCAGCCGCCGAAATCCCCGCCCCTGCTGGCGCGCCGGCTGCTGCGGCGGAGTTGCCAGTCGTGCGCCTGCTCGACGCCGCGCAACTGCCGCCCTTCGAAGGCGAGCGACGCGAGTTGCGTGAGCCGCAAGCGGTCGCCACGCTCGACCGCACGCAGCCGCCGGCTGACCTGTGGGCACGCCTGCGCAACGGCTTCGCCATGCCGGACATCCAGTCGCGCCAGGTGCTCGAGCGCACCGAGTGGTATGTCGCCAACCAGGACTACCTCAAGCGCGTGTTCGATCGCAGCCGCCTGTATCTGTTCCATATCGTCGAGGAGCTGGAAAAGCGCGGCATGCCCACCGAGATCGCGCTGCTGCCGATCGTGGAGAGCGCGTTCAACCCGATGGCCTACTCGCGCGCGCACGCCTCCGGCCTGTGGCAGTTCATCCCCGGCACCGGCAAGCGCTACGAACTCAAGCAGAACTGGTGGTACGACGGCCGGCGCGACATCGTCGCCTCGACCAGCGCCGCGCTCGGCTACCTGAAGGACACCTACGACATGCACGGCGACTGGCACCTCGCGCTGGCCTCCTACAACTGGGGCGAGAACGCGGTGGCACGCGCCGTCGAGAAGAACCGCCGCGAAGGCCTGCCCACCGATTACATGAGCCTGCCCATGCCGGCCGAGACGCGCGGCTACGTGCCCAAGCTGCAGGCGCTGAAGAACCTGATCCTCAACCCGCAGGCCTACGGCGTGACGCTCGAGCCGATTCCGAACGAAGCGTACTTCGCCACCATCACCAAGTCGCGCGACATCGACGTGCGGCTGGCGGCCAAACTGGCCGAAATGCCGGTGGACGAGTTCATCGCGCTCAATCCGGGATTCAGCCGCCCGCTGATCCGGACCGCGATGACGCCGCGCATCGTGCTGCCGGCCGACAAGGTGGAAATATTCCACGAGAACCTGGAGAAGTTCGAGGATCGCTCGCTCGTGTCCTGGAAGGCCTATGTGCCGCAACGCGGGGAGAACCTCGAGGCCATCGCCAAGAAGCACGGCCTCACGCTCGGCCAGCTGAAAGAGGTGAACGGCATCGGGCCGCGCTCGCGCACCGTGCCGGACCTGCTGGTGGTGCCGATCAAGGGGGGTGCGGAAAAATTCAGCCACCTGCCGCTCATGTACGCCCCGCCGATCGTCAAGCAGACCCACAGCAAGCTGATTCATATCGTGAAGGCGGGTGAGACCGAGTACGGCATCGCGCGGCGCTACCGCGTGGGCGTTGAGGACCTCAAGCGCTGGAACCACATCAGCACCCTGCAGGCGGGCCAGCGCCTGGTGATCCAGTCGGCCATCCGCAGCCCTGCCAAGGGGCGGCCGCTACCCAAGGAAGTCAAAGGAAAACCAAAGCAACAGACAGAAAAGAAAGTCAAGAAAACAGTGTCTTAGGATATCTTCCTAAGATTATTTCTAGGAAAGTTTCGGCACTGCCGCCAGCAGGGCCTGCGTATAGGGATGCCGGGGCTGCCGCAGCACCTGCTGCGCTTCCCCGAACTCGACGATCCGCCCCCCTTGCATCACTGCGACTTCGTGCGCCAGGTGCTCCACCACCGCCAGGTTATGCGTGATGAACAGGTAGGCCAGCCCCAGGCGGTCCTGCAGTGATTTGAGCAGGTTCAGGATCTGCGCCTGCACCGAGACGTCGAGGGCGCTGGTCGGCTCGTCGCACACGATCAGCTTCGGCTCTACCGCCAGTGCGCGCGCAATGGCGATGCGCTGGCGCTGGCCGCCCGAGAACTCGTGCGGATAGAGGCTCTTGGACTGCGCAGGCAAGCCCACCTGCTCGAGCAGCGTGTCGATGCGGCGCGTGCGCTCGGCTTCGTCCCGCCCTACGCCGAGGCTGCGCATGCCCTCGGCCAGGATGTCCGCGACGCGCATGCGCGGGTTGAGCGAGGCGTAGGGGTCCTGGAAGATGATCTGCATGCGCGCCCGATGGTGCTTGAGCGCGCCGCGCGACAAGCGCGTGAGTTCGACTCCCAGGTGCCGCACGCTGCCGCCGGTCGGCCGCACCAGCTGCAGGATCGCCTTGCCGAAAGTAGTCTTGCCCGAGCCAGACTCCCCTACCAGCGCGAGCGTGCGCCCCTCGCGCACTGAGAGAGTCACCCCGTCCACGGCCTTGACCTGCCCCACCGTGCGCCGGAATACTCCGCGCCGGATCGGGAAATGCACCTTGAGGTCGCTCGCCTCGAGCAGCGCCGGCGCCTGCGCCGCCTTTTGGCCCGGGCCCGGGTCGGCGATCGCACTGCGCGGACCCGCGCGCTCGGTTTCGCGCAAGTGGCAGCGCACCAGCTGCCCGCCCCCGGCGTCGCGCAGTTGCGGCACTTCAACGCGGCAGCGGTCGTAGGCGTGGTCGCAGCGCTCGGCGAATCGGCAGCCAGGGAACTGCGTGGTCAGCGCAGGCACCTGCCCGCGGATCACCGCCAGCTCGCCGCCGCGCCCGGGCAGCGCGTCGAACAGCTTCTGCGAGTAAGGATGCTGGGGGGCGCGAAGGAAATCGTCGCGCGCCGCGAGCTCGACGATCTCGCCCGCGTACATCACCGCCACCCGCGTGGCCATCTGCGCGACGATCGCCAGGTCGTGGGTGATCAGCAGCAGCGCCATGCCGCGTTCGGCCTGCAATTTCTTCAGCAGCTCGAGGATCTGCGCCTGGATGGTCACGTCGAGCGCGGTGGTAGGCTCGTCCGCCACCAGCACCTCGGGATCCACGGCGAGCGCCGCGGCGATCATCGCCCGCTGGCGCAGGCCGCCGGAGAGCTGGAACGGGTACTGGTGGTAGCGCCGCTCCGCGTCGGGAATGCCGGCCGCCTCGAGTAGTTCCAGCGCGCGCGTCCTCGCCGCGGCGCCACGAGCCGCGCTGTGGCGCTCGATCACTTCGAGCACCTGCCGGCCTACGGTGAGCACCGGGTTGAGCGCGGTCGAGGGTTCCTGGAAAATCATCGCCACGCGCTTGCCCCGCACGGCACGCATGGCAGCCTCGGGCAATGCGAGCAGGTCTTGCCCGTCCAGCCGCACTGCGCCTGCGGCGACATGCGCCACCTCGGGCAGCAGGCGCAGGATGGAAAGCGCGGTCATCGATTTGCCGCAGCCTGATTCGCCCACCAGCGCGAAGCACTCGCCCCGGCGGATCTGGAAATCCACGCCGTCCACCGCGCGCAGCACGCCCGCGGGCGTATCGAGCTCGGTCTTCAGGCCCGCGACTTCCAGCGTGCTCAAGCGCGCACCCGCGGATCGAAGCCGTCGCGCACCGCGTCGGCGAACAGATTCGCCGCCAGCACCAGCGCGAACATGAAGGCGAAGGCCGCGGCGAGCGACCACCAAACCATCGGCTCGCGCGCCATCTCCAGGCGCGCCGAGTTGATCATGGTGCCGAAACTGATGGTGGAGGGGTCCACGCCCACGCCGACGTAGGACAGCACCGCTTCGGCCAGCACCAGGCCGGAGAAATCCATCACCAGCGCGATGATGATGATGTGCGACACGTTGGGCAGGATGTGCCGCCCGAGGATGCGCCCATGCGACACGCCGAACGCGTGCGCGGCCTGGATGTACTCCAGCTCCGAGAGCTTGAGCGCCTCGCCACGCAGCAGGCGCGCGAGCCCGGTCCAGCTGGTGAGGCCAAGGATCGCACACAGCGCCAGCAGGCGCACGTCGGCGCGCTCTGCCGAGGTCGCGAACCAGGCGCTGTGGTTGTCGAGAAACACCTGCAGCATGAGTACGAATGCGGCGATCAGCAGCACCCCTGGGATGGAGTTCAGCGTCGTGTAGAGGTACTGGATGATGTCGTCCACCCAACCCTTGAAGTAGCCCGCAGCGACGCCGGCCGCGATGCCCAGGGGCAGGAGCACGAGCGTGGTCAGCGTGCCGATGACCAGGCTGGTGCGGATGCTCTTCAGCGCCTGGTAGAGCACGTCCGAGCCCACCCGGTCGGTGCCGAACACGTGGTAACCGGTGGCGAGCATCGCCACCGGCCCGGCCACGAGCAGCAGGGCGCCGAGCGCCGCGGCGGCCGCGCCCCAGGGGACCGCACGCCAGCGCCGTACGAGCGTCCTGCGCGCCGCCAGCGCGGCGAGCGACCCGAGCGCGATCGCCGCCGCCAGGCCGGCCAGGACGCGCAAGGCCATGTCTCCACCCGAGGCTGCCTCGTCCTTCAGGTGCGCGCCGCCGTGGCGCAGGCGCGGGAAGTCCCGCGTCAGACGGCCATCGGGCTGTTCAACCTGCTCCTTCTGGAACAGGCGCGTGGCGAGCGGCGCAGAGTAGGTCTTCTCCAGGCGCGTGCGCAGCGGCGTGAGTGCAACGTCGAGCAGCGAGCGGGCCTCGACCGAGTAGACGGCCGGCGCGCCTGGCTCCTTCGCGGGCAGCTGCGGCCGGTAGTGCAGCGAATCGAGCAGTCCGACAAAACCAAAGGCGGCAAGGATCACCGACGATGCGACCGCCGTGCGGTTGCGGAACACCCGCGCCCAAGGCGCGGCGAGGTGCGGACGTCGGCTGCAGGTCCAGGCGAAGATGACCACCGCGGCGACCAGCAGCCAGACCAATCCGTCCGTCGGCAGGAACACCGGCACGCTAGTCCAGCCTCACGCGGGGATCGACCAGCGTGTAGGAAATGTCCGTGAGCAGCAGCCCCGCGATGTAGAGCAGCGAGCCGATGAACACCATCGAGCGCACCACGGCGAAGTCCTGCGCCTGGATGGCGTCGATGGTGTAACTCCCCAGGCCGGGGATGCCGAAAAAGGACTCGGCAATCAGGCTGCCCATGAACAGCAGCGGGATCACCACCACCACCCCGGTGAGGATCGGGATCATGGCGTTCTTCAGCACATGGCGGAACAGCACCACCGATTCGGCCAGCCCCTTGGCGCGCGCGGTGCGCACGTAGTCCTTGCCCATCTCCTCCAGGAACAGCGTGCGGTACCAGCGGCTGCCTGAGCCGATGCCGCCGATCACGCCGATGATCACCGGCAGGATGACGAACTTGAGCGCGTCGAAGCCGCCCTCGTAGCCCGAGATCGGCACCAGGTGCCAGAGTTTGGACAGCAGGTACTGCCCGCCGATGATGTAGAACAGCGTGCTGATCGACATCATCGCCACGCACAGCACCACGCCTGTCAGGTCGAGGGTGGTGGCGCGGAAGAACGCCATGCCGAGCGCGAAGGTGATGTTGAGCGCGAGGCCGATCAGGAACACGGGGATGGCGAGCGCAAGGCTCGGCCACATGCGCGACCTGATCTCCCGGGCGATGTCGCGGTTGTCCTCGGCGCGGCCGAACTCGAAGGCAAACAGCTTCACCGACTTTTCGAAGAAGATCGTGTTGGTCAGCCTGTCGAGGCCGGCTGCCGCAGTGTCGAGCACCATCGGCTTGTCGTAGCCCCGCTCCGCCTTCCATTTCTGGATTGCCTCCGGCGTCACGCGCTTCTGCCCCAACTGCATGCGCGCCATGTCGTCCGGCGTGTTGACGAGGAAGAACAGCAGAAATGTCAGCAAGTTGATGCCGACCAGGATCGGGATCGCGTACAGCACGCGGCGGAGGATGTAAGAAAAAATGGGGTCAGACCCCTTTTTCCAGCTCGCGCCGGCGGTAGGCCACTACTGCCGGGGCGGCGACTGCCAACAGCAGCAGCAACAGCAGCGCCAACGGCCAAAGTACCGGCCGGTTCCACTCGCGCCGCAGCGCCGCCCGCTGGCCAGTGTCGACGCGCAGGTACTTGATGTTGTTGCGCGCCATGTTGTTCGGCTTGCCGTTGGCCATCCAGGCGTGCGCCAGGCCGTAGGACACCGGGTGGAATCCTCCCACCCAGGGCGCGTCGCGCCGCACGATGTCCACCATGCGATCGATGATGGCCTGCCGCTGCGCGGAGTTGGGCATGTTCTTCATGCGCCCGAACAGCGCATCGAACTCCGCGTTGACGTAGTTGCTGGTGTTCTCGCCCTGGTTCTTCATGCGCGACTGTGCCCCGTGCAGCAGGAACAGGAAATTCTCGGGGTCCGGGTAGTCGGCGTTCCAGCCCAGGATGTAGAGCTGCTGGCTGCCCTTGCGGATCTTCTCCTGGAACCGGTTCCAGTCGGTGTCGCGGATCTCGAGCTGGATCGAGAGCTTGGCGAACTGGCGCCGCCACCAGTCAAAGCGCGGTTTGTCGCCGGGCCCGCGCCCGACCGTGTCCAGGTACAGCACCAGCGGCTGCCCGCTGGTCGCATCGCGGCCGTCGGGGTAACCCGCTTCGGCGAGCAGCTTGCGCGCCTCCTCGATCGGCCGGCGCCGCGGCGCGCCGTCGTTCCATTGGTGCGTGTACGGGTTGACGCCGTCCTTGCCCACGCGCTGGCCGAATATGCCGGGCGCGAGCGGATCCTGCGCCACCAGGCCGCGGCCGTTGAGGAAGATGGAGATGAATTCCTCCCAGTCCACGGCGATGGAGATCGCCTGGCGCAGCTTGCGGCTGCGCTCGGAACCGCCGCCCACCACGCCGTCCAGCCAGTTCACGCCGAGGTACAGGATCGTGGTGTCGACCGACGTGCGCAGCCGGATGCCCTTGTGCCGCATCTCATCGGTCAACCCGACCTCGCCTTCCACCGACACGCGCACTGCCTGGTCGAAGGTGTCGCTGGGGATGGCCGAGGAATCGAAGTAGCCCTGGAGGAATTTGTTCCAGTAGGGGATGCTTTCCTTCTCGCGCGCGAACACCACGCGGTCCACGAACGGCATGGTCTTGCCCGCGTCGTCGAGCAGACCCTGTTTCGCATCCCCGGGTTCGCCTTCCGCCGGGTAACGCTCGCCGCGGAAATTGGGGTTGCGCACCAGCTGCATGCGCGAGTTGGGGTCGTTCTCGGTCAGCATGTAGGCGCCGGTGCCCACCGGCCACCAGTCCAGCGTGTAGTTCTTCTGCGCCATGCCCGGCTGCTGGAAGAATTTCTCCGCCTCCCAGGGCACGGGCGCGAAGAACGGCATCGCCAGCCAGTAAGCGAACTGCGGGTAGCGCCCCTTGATGCGGATGCGGTAGGTATGCTGGTCCACCTTCTCTACGCCTTCGAGGCGGTGCTTGCGCAGGTCGAGCCACTCGCCCTTGCGTGTGTCGAACTTCTTCATGCGGTCGGCGAAGTCCTGCAGTCCGACGATGTACTCCGCCATCAGTCCGAACACTGGCGAGTGCAGGCGCGGGCTGGCGAGGCGCTTGATCTCGTAGATATAGTCCTCCGCGGTCAGCTCGCGCGTGCCGAGCGGCAGGTCGTAGGGGCTGCGCAGGGCATCGATGCGCTCGCGCGCCAACGCATGGTTCGCCGGCACGAAAGCCGGATGCGGCTGGTAACGGATGCCGGGCTTGATGCGGATGGTGTAGACGGTGAACCTGCCGCCCTCCACCTCCACCGGCTGCGGCACTTCCAGCGCGGTCAGCGGGATGAGCTCGTGCGGCCGCTTCAGGTAGTGATACTGCAGCGGCGGCTCGTACACCTGCTGCGTGAAGCGCGCCTCGTCTTCGGTATAGGACTGCACCGGGTCGAGGTGCTTGGGGCGCTCGAGGAACGCGCTGTAGAGCACGTTGCCGCCGCGGTCCGACGCCGGATAGGGATCGTTCCACACCTCGGCACAGCCGCCGAGCGCCGCAGTGGCCACGAGTACCAGTGCCAGCAGCGGGAGCGGTCGCATGCGCGCAAGTATAATCAAGCCGCGATGGCGCTACTCGACGGCAAGAAGATCCTGGTCACCGGCCTGCTCAGCAACCGCTCCATCGCCTACGGCGTCGCCAAGGCGGCGCGGCGTGAGGGCGCGGCACTCGCCTTCACCTACCAGAGCGAGCGCTTCAAGGAGCGCGTCGAGGAGATGGCGCGCGAGCTGGGCTCGGACATTGCCCTGCCCTGCGACGTGGCAAGCGACGAGGAGATCGCCCGCCTGTTCGTCGCGCTCGGCAAGCGCTGGGACAGCCTGGACGGCCTGGTGCACGCCATCGCCTACGCGCCGCGCGAAGCGATCAGCGGGGATTTCCTCGACGGCCTGTCGCGCGAGGCGTTCCGCGTGGCGCACGATGTGTCCTCCTACAGCTTTCCGGCGCTCGCCAAGGCCGCGCTGCCAATGATGCAGGGGCGCAAGGCGAGCCTCGTGACGCTCACCTACCTCGGCGCCGAACGCGTGCTGCCCCACTACAACACCATGGGCCTCGCCAAAGCGAGCCTGGAAGCCTCGGTGCGCTACCTTGCGGCAAGTCTCGGCCCGCGCGGCATCCGCGTGAACGGCATTTCCGCCGGACCGATCAAGACGCTGGCCGCCGCGGGCATCGCCGGTTTCGGCAAGATCCTCAAGTTCGTGGAGGAGCACGCGCCCTTGCGCCGCAACGTCACCACCGAAGATGTGGGCAACGCGGCTGCGTTTCTGCTCTCCGAACTCGCCGGCGGCGTCACCGGCGAAGTGCTCTACGTGGACAACGGATTTCGCAACGTGGTTGCAGGCATCCCTGGGGGAGGAACCGAGACATGAAGAAGATCATTGCTGCGGCAGCCGCGCTGTGCGCGCTCGGCGTGCAGGCGCAGGACTATCCCACGAAGCCCATCACCATGATCGTCGCGTTCCCGCCCGGAGGCGTGGCCGAATTGGTCGGCCGCCCGCTCGCCGCGTCGATGGAGAAGACGCTCGGGCAACCGGTCATCATCCTCAACCGCCCCGGTGCCGGCGGCGCGGTCGGCACCACCGCGGCGGCCAAAGCGGCACCAGATGGCTACACGATACTCATGACGCTGTCGTCGATTTCCATCTTTCCGGTGTCCGACCCGCTGGAGGGCAAGCCCGTCCCGTACCAACTCTCCGATTTCATGCCGATTGCCCTGGTGACTTCCGACCCCACAGTGCTGGTGGTCCGCACCGACAGCCCCTATAACACGGTGCAGGATTTCGTCGCCGCGGCGAAGACCAACCCGGGCAAGATCAACTATTCGTCCTCGGGCATCTACGGCACGCTGCACGTGGCAATGGAGATGTTCGCCGGCGCAGCGGGCATCCAGCTGTTCCACATCCCCTACCAGGGCGGCGGGCCGGCGGTGACGGCGCTGCTCGGCGGCCAGGTCGAGGCGCTCGCCTCGGGGCCGGCCGCGGCCGTGGGCCAGATCAAGGGCGGCAAGATGCGCGCGCTCGCCGGCTGGGGCGCCAAGCGCCTCGACCTGATGCCCGAGCTGCCGACCTTCAAGGAGCTGGGCTACAAGGATGTCGAGTTCTACATCTGGTCCGGCGTAGTGGCGCCAGCGGCGGTTCCGCCGAACGTGCAGCACAGACTGCGCGCGGCGGTGCGCGCGGCGGTGGCGGACGCGCAGTTCGTCTCGGCGATGGCCAAGGTGAGCACGCCGATCAGCTACCTGGACGCGCCGGAGTTCAAGGATTTCTGGGTCGCCGACGCCGGACGCCTGCGCGTGGCGGTGGAAAAAATCGGCAAGGCCGCGCCGAAAAAGTAACTACTTCTTCTCCAGGTTCGCCTTGTTGACCTGGACCGTGGCGCGCGTGCGCAGGCTGGCAACGTAGGCTTCCAACTGGTCGGCGCCAGCCTGCTGGGCGGCGCGCGCGAGGTCCGCGGTCTTCTGCGCCTCGGGCTTGGCTTCGGGCTCGAGCAAGCGGCCGACCTTGTACAGCATGTAACCGTCTTCGCCGCGCGCGGCGCCCACATAGCCGGGCAGCTTCGACTCGCCGGCGGCCAGGATCTGCCGCAGCGCCGTCGAAGGCACGCCCTGCGGACTGCGGCGCGATACCGCCTTCGGCACCTCCCACTTCACCCCCGCGTCGGCGCCTTTGCGCAGCGCCTCGAGCTTCGCCTCGCCATCCTTCTGCGCGAGCCTGGCCGCTTCGGTTCGGCGCAGCACCTGCTCGATCTCGCCGCGCACCTCCGCGAACTTCCTCTGCGAGGCCGGCTGGTGCTCGAGCACGCGCGCCGCCACCAGCACGTTGGGCGCCACTTCCACCGCATCCGTGTTGCGTCTGGACTTTACCGAATCGGCGGCGAACAGCGCGCCGAGCAGCTTGGCGTTGCCCAGCACGCCGGATTCTGCGGTGGGCGTGCGCGTGACCCAGCCGCTCGCCTGCAGCGCCAGCTTGTAGCGCTCGGCGGCCGGCTTGAGGCTGTCGGATTGCTCGTAGACCATGTTGCTGAAAGTCTCCGCGGCCTCGGCGAAGCGGCGCGTGCCCTTCTGCCGGCCGAGCTCGGCGGCGAGTTCGGCGCGCGTCTCCTCGAGGCTGCGCGTCTTGGCGGCCTGTACCCCGGTGACGCGGATCACGTGCCAGCCGAAATCGCTCTGCACCGGGCTGCCAGTCTCGCCCTCCTTCTGACGCCAGGCGGCTTCCTCGAACGCGGGCACCATCATGCCGCGCCCGAAGTAGCCCAGGTCGCCGCCCTTCTCCGCCGATCCCGGGTCCTGCGAATGTTTCTTCGCCAGTTCGGCGAAGCGCCCCGGGGCCTTGCGCAGTTCGGCTGCGAGCTTGTCGGCCTCCTCCTTCGTCTTGAGCAGGATGTGGCTGGCGCGGCGCTGCTCCTCGACCTTGTACTGCGCGGCGCGCGCTTCGTAGGCGGCCTTCAGTTCGGCGTCGGATACCGGATCCTGCCGGCCGAGCGACTCGGCCGAAAGCACCACGTACTCTGCGCGCACGCGCTCGGGGATGAGGAACTCCGGCGCGTTGGCCGCAAAGTAGGCCTGCAGCTGATCCTCGCCGAGTTTTACCTGCGCCAGGTAGGGTTGCGCCGCCACCAGCGACTCGCTCACTTCGCGCCGCTGCTCCTGCAGCGCGGCAAGCCGCTCGGTGACGCTGCGCGGCACGATCGCGCTCTCGGCGAGGGAGCGCGTCAGCTGGGCGAGCGACAGGTCGTAGCGCAGGCGCGCCTCGAACATCTGCGGGGTCATGTTCTGCGCGCGCAGCAGCGCCTCGTAGTTCGACTTCGAGAAACTGCCGTCGGTCTGGAACGCCGGGATCGCGGCGATGGTCTCGCGCAGTTCCTCGTCGCTCAGGGTGAGCTGCCCGCGCTGGGCCGCGCCGGCCACCAGGCGCTGCGACACCAGCGATTCGAGCAGCGCAGCGCGCGATTCCGGCGTGTCGAGCGCCGCCGGGTCGAAGCCGCGGCCGAAGGCCGCGCGCAGGCGTTCCTGCTGCCGGCGCAGGTCCTCGGCGAACTCGCGCTGCGAGATGCCCGCGCCGTCCACGCTGGCGACGTCATCCGTGCCGCTCATCGAGCGCGTGTACGACTCCATGCCGAAGAACGCGAACGGCGGCACGATCAGCAGCACGAACGCGATCTGGATCAGGCGCTTGTGTTTTTGTACGAATCCGAACATGGAAAGGTTTGGCGGAGCGGACGGGACTCGAACCCGCGACCCCCGGCGTGACAGGCCGGTATTCTAACCAACTGAACTACCGCTCCTACGTGTGTGGTCCTGGTGGGTGCTGACGGGATCGAACCGCCGACATTCGCCGTGTAAGAGCGACGCTCTACCAGCTGAGCTAAGCACCCGCACAAAAGGGGCGCTAGTTTACTGCGTCCTTCAGAGCCTTGCCAGCGCGAAATTTCGGCACGCGCGCGGCCGCGATCTTCAGCGCCGCACCGGTGCGCGGATTGCGTCCGGCGCGCGCGGCGCGCTTGCCGACGTAGAAGCTGCCGAAGCCGACCAGCGTCACCATCTGGCCCTTTTTCAGGCTCGATTTGACCGCGCCGACCAGCGCGTCCACCGCGCGCTCCGCGGCGAGCTTGGAAATCTCGGCCGATTGCGCGATGTGCTCGATCATGTCCGCCTTGTTCACGGCTCCCCCTCAATGCTTGACGGCCGTGGCAGTCGCCGGTTTCTCCTCGGCGGGCGGCAGCGGCGCAGCTTCCGCTGCGTCCTGCAGCGGCTCGGGCTTGCGTTCCAGGGCGATCTCCAGCACCTTGTCGATCCATTTCACCGGCAGGATCTCCAGCCGGTTCTTGACGTTGTCCGGGATCTCGGCCAGGTCCTTCACGTTCTCCTCCGGGATCAGCACCGTCTTGATGCCGCCGCGGTGCGCCGCCAGCAACTTCTCCTTCAGGCCGCCGATCGCCAGCACCTCGCCGCGCAGCGTGATCTCGCCGGTCATCGCCACGTCCGCCCGTACCGGGATTCCGGTCAGCACCGACACCATCGAGGTGGCGATGCCGATGCCGGCGCTCGGGCCGTCCTTGGGCGTCGCGCCCTCGGGCAGGTGGATGTGGATGTCGTTCTTCTGGTAGAAATCCTCCTTCACGCCGAGCTTGCGCGAACGGTTGCGCACTACCGACAGCGCGGCCTGGATGGACTCCTGCATCACCTCGCCCAGCTTGCCGGTGGTGATGGTCTTGCCCTTGCCGGGCATGGTGACCGTCTCGATGGTCAGCAGCTCGCCGCCCACCTCGGTCCAGGCAAGCCCGGTCACCTGGCCGACCTGGTTCTTCTTCTCCGCCATGCCGAAGCTGAACTTGCGCACGCCGAGGCACTTGTCGAGGTTCTTCGGCGTCACGCTGATGCGGCGCGATTTGCCCTCGGCCGCCTGCTTGTCGGTCAGCAGCTGCTTCACCGCCTTGCGGCAGATCTTGGAGATCTCGCGCTCCAGGCTCCGCACGCCGGCCTCGCGCGTGTAGTAGCGCACGATGTCGCGCACCGCCGGCTCGCTCACCGCCAGCTCGCCGTCCTTCAGCCCGTTGTTCTTCGTCTGCCGCGGCAACAGGTACCTCATGGCGATGTTCACCTTCTCCTCGTCGGTGTAGCCCGAGAGCCGGATCACCTCCATGCGGTCGAGCAGCGGCGCGGGAATATTCAGTGTGTTGGCGGTGGCGACGAACATCACCTCCGACAGGTCGTACTCCACTTCGATGTAGGGGTCGGTGAAGGTGTGGTTCTGCTCGGGGTCCAGCACCTCGAGCAGCGCCGAGGACGGATCGCCGCGCCAGTCGGTGCCCAGCTTGTCCACTTCGTCGATCAGGAACAGCGGGTTTTTCACCCCGACCTTGCTCATGTTCTGCAGGATCTTGCCCGGCATGGAACCGATGTAAGTCCGGCGATGGCCCCTGATTTCCGCCTCGTCGCGCACGCCGCCGAGCGACATGCGCACGAACTTGCGGTTGGTGGCCCGGGCGATCGACTGGCCGAGGGAGGTCTTGCCCACGCCGGGCGCGCCTACCAGGCACAGCACCGGCGCCTTCATCTTGTCCACGCGCATCTGCACTGCGAGGTACTCGACGATGCGCTCCTTCACCTTCTCCAGGCCGTAGTGGTCCTTGTCCAGCACCTCCTGCGCCTGCTTGATGTCCTTGCAGATCTTGGATTTTTTCTTCCACGGCAGGTTGACCAGGGTCTCGATGTAGTTGCGCACTACGGTCGCCTCCGCCGACATCGGCGACATGAGCTTCAGCTTCTTCAGCTCGGACTCGGCCTTCTTGCGCGCGTCCTTGTGCATGTGCGCGCGCTTGATGCGTTTCTCCATCTCCTCCAGGTCCGCGCCCTCCTCGCCCTCGCCCAGCTCCTTCTGGATCGCCTTCACCTGCTCGTTGAGGTAGTACTCGCGCTGGCTCTTCTCCATCTGGCGCTTGACCCGCCCGCGGATGCGTTTTTCCACCTGCAGGATGTCGATCTCGGTCTCGAGCTGCGACAGCAGGTGCTCGAGCCGCGCCTTGACGTCGAACATCTCCAGCACCTGCTGCTTCTGCTCGAGTTTCAGCGGCAGGTGCGCGGCGACCGTGTCGGCCAGGCGTCCGGCCTCATCGATGCCCGACAGCGAAGTCAGGATCTCCGGCGGGATCTTCTTGTTCAGCTTCACGTACTGGTCGAACGCCGACAGCAGCGCGCGGCGCATCGCCTCGATTTCAGCCGCCGGCGCGCCCTCGACCGGGATCGGCTCGGCCTCCGCGGTCCAGTGCGTCTTCAGGTCGGTGACGCCGCGCACGCGGGCGCGACTGCCGCCCTCCACCAGAACCTTCACCGTGCCGTCGGGCAGCTTGAGCATCTGCAGGATGCTCGACACGCAGCCGATCTCGTAGACGTCCTCGGGGCCGGGATCGTCCTTGGCGGCGGACTTCTGCGCCACCAGCAGGATGCTCTTGCCGGCTTCCATCGCCGTTTCCATCGCCTTGATGGATTTGGGCCGGCCGACGAACAGCGGGATCACCATGTGGGGAAACACCACCACATCGCGCAGCGGCAGCAGCGGATAAACGGTGGCGCTGGCAGGGGTTTCGTTCATCTCGGGCATGTGCGGGTTCCCGCGTAAAAATCAAGGGTCCGTTCCGCTTACGCGGAAGAACCGGCAACCTTCTGCTGGTCGGAGTAGATCAGCAGCGGCTTGCCCTCGGAGGCAATCATCTGCTCGTCGACCACCACCTTGCTCACGTTCTCCAGCGCCGGAAGGTCGTACATCGTGTCGAGCAGTACGCTCTCCAGGATCGAGCGCAGGCCCCGTGCCCCGGTCTTGCGCGCCAGCGCACGCTTGGCCACCGCGCCGAGCGCGGCGGTGCGCACTTCGAGCTCGACGCCTTCCATCAGGAACAGGCGCTGGTACTGTTTGAGCAGGGCATTTTTCGGCTCGGTGAGAATCTGGATCAGCGCGTGCTCGTCGAGTTCCTCCAGCGCGGCGACCACCGGCAGGCGGCCGACGAACTCCGGGATCAGGCCGTACTTGATCAGGTCCTCGGGCTCCACCGCCTTGAGCAGGTCGAAGGTGGCCTTGGAGTTGCCGGGGCTGCGCACTTCGGCGCCGAAGCCGATGCCGGTCTTCTCCGTGCGGTTGCGCACGATCTTCTCCAGGCCGTCGAAAGCGCCGCCGCAGACGAACAGGATGTTGGTGGTGTCCACCTGCACGAAATCCTGGTTCGGGTGCTTGCGCCCGCCCTGCGGCGGCACCGAGGCGATGGTGCCCTCGATCAGCTTCAACAGCGCCTGCTGCACGCCTTCGCCCGACACGTCCCGGGTGATCGAGGGGTTGTCCGACTTGCGCGAGATCTTGTCGATTTCGTCGATGTAGACGATGCCGCGCTTGGCCTTGTCGACGTCGTAGTCGCAGTTCTGCAGCAGCTTCTGGATGATGTTCTCGACGTCCTCGCCGACGTAGCCCGCCTCGGTCAGGGTGGTGGCGTCGGCGATCACGAACGGCACGTTGAGCAACCGCGCCAGCGTCTGCGCCAGCAGCGTCTTGCCCGAGCCCGTGGGCCCGATCAGCAGGATGTTGGATTTGGCCAACTCCACTTCGTCGTTCTTCGACAGGTGCTTGAGCCGCTTGTAGTGGTTGTACACCGCCACCGCCAGGATCTTCTTCGCCTGGTCCTGGCCGATCACGTACTGGTCGAGGATGCCGCGGATCTCGCGCGGGGAGGGCAGGTCGGACTTGGCGCTTTTGCCGCCTTTGTCGGTGGCGGTCTCCTCGCGGATGATGTCGTTGCACAGCTCGATGCACTCGTCGCAGATGAACACCGACGGGCCGGCGATCAGCTTCCTGACTTCGTGCTGGCTCTTGCCGCAGAACGAGCAATACAGCAGCTTTTCGCCGGAGCTGGGCTTGTCCGACATCTATCCGGGCTCCCTGGTGGTCAGCACCTTGTCCACGATGCCGTACTTTACCGCGTCTTCGGCACCCATGAAAAAGTCGCGCTCGGTGTCGTGCGCTATGGCGTCGATCGACTTGCCGGTGTGCCTGGCGAGGATCTCGTTCAGGCGCCCGCGCAGGAAGAGGATCTCCTTGGCGTGGATTTCGATGTCCGTGGCCTGGCCCTGGAAGCCACCCATGGGCTGGTGGATCATCACGCGCGAGTTCGGCAGGCAGAAGCGCTTGTCCTTGTCGCCGGCCGCCAGCAGCAGCGCGCCCATGCTCGCCGCCTGCCCGACGCACAGCGTGCTGACGTCGGGCTTGATGAACTGCATGGTGTCGTAGACCGCCAGGCCGGCGGAGACCGAGCCGCCGGGCGAGTTGAGGTAAAAGAAGATGTCCTTGTCCGGGTTCTCGGACTCGAGGAACAGCATCTGCGCGACGATCAGGTTGGCGGTGATCTCGGTCACCGGGCCGACCAGGAACACCACCCGCTCCTTCAGCAGGCGCGAATAGATGTCGTAGGCGCGCTCCCCGCGCCCCGACTGCTCGATGACCATCGGGATCAGGCCGAGGTCTTGCGTCTCTTGTGTGCGCTTTTCCCAGTTCATGCCTTGCTTCCCATCAGTTCGTCGAAGGGCAGCGCCTTGTCGGCCACTTTCGCCTTCGAGAGCACCCAGTTCACCACGTTGCTCTCGAGCGCGAGGCCTTCCATCTCCGACAGGCGCTGCGGCTGCATATAGATCCATTTTACAACTTCGGCGGGACTCTCGTAGGAAGCCGCCTCCCGCTCGATCAGGGCACGCACTTGCGCGGGCTTGGGCTGCAGTTTCTCGGCGCGCGCCAGCTCGGCGATGATCAGGCCGAGCGCGACGCGGCGCTTGGCTGCCGCGTCGAAGACTTGCGGGTCCAGGGGCAGCTTTTCGATCTTCACGCCGCGCGCCTGCAGGTCGGCGGCAGCGCGCTGCACCAATTCCTGCGTTTCCTGCGCGACCAGGGCCTTCGGCAGCTCGAGCGGCGTGGAGGCGAGCAGAGCATCCAGCGCTTGCTGCTTGAGCCGCCCGTCGACGCGCTTGCTCACCTCGCGCTCGACGTTCTGCCGCACCTCCACTCGCATCCTGCCGAGGTCGCCGTCGGCGACTCCCAGGCTGTGCGCGAATTGCGCGTCCAGCGCCGGCAGCCGAGGCTCGTCCACTTGCTTCAGCGCAACCACGAAGGAGGCGGTCTTTCCGGCCACGTCCTTGGCCTGGTAGTCCTGCGGAAACGTCAGCTCGAAAGTCTTCGACTCTCCCGCGCACATGCCGCACGTGGCAGTCTCGAACCCGGGCAGCATGCGCCCCTCGCCCAGCAGGAAGGCGAAGCCCGCGGCCTTGCCGCCCTGAAAGGGCTCGCCGCCGATCGTGCCGTCGAAGTCCACCGTCAGCCGGTCGCCGTCCTGCGCCGCCCGCTCGACCCGGGCGTAGGTGGTGCGCTGCTTGCGCAACACCTCGATGGTCTTGTCGATCGCGGCGTCATCCAGCGCGACCTGGGGCCGCTCGATGCTCGCGCCGGCGACGTCGCCGACCTTGAAATCCGGGTACACCTCGAAAGTAGCGCTGAATTCGAGCGCGCCCGCGGGCACCGCGTCCTTCTTCGGTTCGATGCGCGGGTAGCCGGCGACCTTCAGATTCGCCTGCTTCACCGCGTCGGTGAACGCCTTTTGCACCGCATCGCCGGTGACCTCGTTGCGCACCTGCGCGCCATAGGTCTGCTCGACGATCTTCATCGGCACCCTGCCCGGGCGGAAACCGGGCATCTTCGCATTGCGCGCGAGTTTCTTAAGGCGCTCGTCCACCTCGCGCTCCAGTTGCGCTGTCGGCACCGACATCTGCAGCCGCCGCTCCAGCGTGCCCAGCGATTCCAGGTCTGCCGCCATTTCTGTCGCTTCCTCAGAGTTATCCGCTGGTACGAAGGGAGGGACTCGAACCCTCAAGCCTCGCGGCGCTGGAACCTAAATCCAGTGCGTCTACCAATTCCGCCACCTTCGCGAAAAAGCGGGTCAAAAACAACGTATTATACCTTCGCGTGTCGGTCGGCCATTACGAGAACTTCCCGGTTGCTTCGCTGTTGCTGCCGGCGCCGCTGAGAGAGCCGATGGCGATCATCTACCGCTTCGCGCGCAGCTCGGATGATGTTGCCGACGAGGGCGACGACCCGCCCGAACGGCGGCTCGCGAAACTGGACGACTTGCGCAAGCAACTTGACGCCCCCGCGGATCCGGCCATGCACGAATTGGCGCGTGTCGCGCGGCAGCACGGCCTGCCGCTGCAGTTGTTCCGCGACCTGCTCGACGCCTTCTCCCAGGACGTGCGCAAGGGACGCTATGCGGACTTCGCGGAAGTGCTCGACTATTGTCGGCGCTCGGCGAACCCGATCGGCCGGCTGCTGCTGCACCTGTTCCAACGATCCTCTGCAGCGGAATTCGCGCAGTCCGACGCGATCTGCACGGCGCTGCAGCTGATCAACTTCTGGCAGGACATCTGCGTCGACTACGCCAAGGGACGCATCTACCTGCCGCTGGACGAAATGGCGCGCTACGGGGTCAGCGAACGCGATCTGGCCGAGCAGCGTTGCAACGATGCCTGGCGCCTGCTGATGGCTTTTCAGATCGACCGCTCGCGCCAACTGATGCTGTCCGGTGCTCCCCTCGGGCGCAGCCTGCCCGGCAGGCTGGGGCTGGAGATCCGCGCCACCGTGCAAGGCGGCCTGCGCATCCTGGAGAAGATCGAGCAGGCCGGCTGCGACGTATTCCGCCACCGCCCCGTCCTGCGCTGGTTCGATTGGCCCCTGCTCCTGGCAAGAGCGGTGTAAAAAATAAGGTCAGACCCCATTTTTCATGACTCCGGACGAGTACTGCCAGCAGAAGGCCGCTGCAAGCGGGTCGAGTTTTTACTACTCGTTCCTGTTCCTGCCGCCCAAGCGCCGGCGCGCCATCACCGCGTTGTACGCGTTCTGCCGCGAGGTGGACGACGTGGTGGACGAGACCGCCGATCCGCAGCTCGCCGGCACCAAGCTGGCGTGGTGGCGACATGAAGTGGCCAGCCTGTTCGCCGGCAATCCGCAGCATCCGGTGACGCGCGCGCTGCAGCCTGCGCTCGCGCCCTACGGCGTCACCGCCCGGCGGCTGAACGAAATCATCGACGGCATGGAGATGGACCTGACCCAGACGCGCTACCTCGATTTCGCGGGCCTGGAGCGATACTGCTACCACGTGGCGGGAGTGGTCGGGCTTCTCGCCGCAGGCATCTTCGGCCACACCGACCCGCGCACCCTCGAATACGCGAAGACCCTCGGCACCGCGTTCCAACTCACCAACATCATTCGCGACGTCGGCGAGGACGCGCGCAACAACCGCATCTACCTGCCGATCGAGGATCTGCAGAAATTCGGCGTCACGGCCGCGGACCTGCTCGGCGCGCGCCACAGCGAAGCGTTCGTCGCCCTGATGAAATTTCAGGCCGATCGCGCCCGAACCCACTACGACAGGGCGATGGTGGTGCTGCCGGCCGCCGACCGGCGCGCGCAGCGCCCGGGGCTGATCATGGCGGCGATTTACCGCGAGCTGCTGGCGGAGATCGAGCGCGAGGGCTTCAAGGTGCTGACGCAGCGCACATCGCTCACGCCGCTGCGCAAGCTTTGGCTGGCGTGGAAGACATGGGTCGCCGCGTAGCCGTGGTGGGCGCCGGCTACGCCGGCATGGCGGCGGCGGTCACGCTCGTCGGGCGCGGCGCGCAAGTCACCGTATTTGAGTCCGGCCCGGTGCCGGGCGGGCGCGCACGGCGCGTGGCCACGCAGGGCCAAACGCTCGACAACGGGCAGCACATCCTCATCGGCGCCTACGCCACCCTGTTCTCCTTGATGCGCACCGTGGGTGTCCCCTCGGAAGCGGTGCTGCGCGTGCCGCTCGAGTTGCGCTATGCCGACGGCTTCACATTCCGCGCGCTGTACTTCCCTGCCCCGCTCGGCCTGCTTGCCGGCCTGCTGCTCGCGCGCGGCCTGCCGTGGAGCGAGCGCGTGGGCGCAGTGCGCTTCATGCTGGCTCTGCGCAGGCTGGGGTTCCGCCTCGCCGAGGATTGCAGCGTGAGCACGCTGCTGCAGCGCCACGCGCAGCACGGCCGCATCGGTCACTACCTGTGGCAGCCGCTCTGCGTCTCGGCCCTTAACACCCCGCCGGACTTCGCCTCCGCGAACGTTTTCCTCGCCGTACTGCGCGACACGCTGGGCGGCGATAACGAGGCGAGCGACCTGATCCTGCCGCGGGTGGACCTGTCGCGGCTGTTCCCGGAGCTGGCGGCGCAGTGGCTGCGCGCCAAAGGCTCGGAAGTACGTTGCGAATCGACAGTGCGGGATCTGGCTCGGCTCAGGTCCGAGTACGAGGCAGTGATCGTGGCTGTCGGACCGCACCAGCTGAAGGCCCTGCTGCCTGATGTTGCCGCAGATTTCGAGTACCAGCCGATCACGACCTGCTACCTGCAGTACGAGCCGCGAACACGCCTGCCCTTCCCCATGCTCGGCCTGGCCGATGGCCTCGTGCAATGGGTGTTCGACCGCGGCGCGCTCACCGGAGAGAAGGGACTCTTAGCCGCGGTAATCAGCGCGCAAGGCGATCACCAGCAGATGACGCAGGATGAACTCGCCGCGACCTGCCACCGGGAGCTCGCGGCAGCCTTGCCGGGACTGCCTGCACCGCAATGGTCCCGCGTGATCGCCGAGAAGCGCGCCACCATCGCGGTGACGCCGGGCCTCAAGCGGCCCGGCATCGACACGGGCCGGCCGGGAGTGTTTCTCGCCGGAGACTATACGGATGCCGAGTATCCGCCGACGCTCGAGGCTGCGGCGCGAAGCGGTGTACGCGCAGCCGAGCGCGCGCTGACGTAGGGTGGGCCAATGGCCCACCCTACAGGTTGCGCAGCAACTGCACCGCCTGATCTACCCGTTCGACCGGGATCACCTCGATCTCGGCGATTCTTCCCTTTGGCACATTCAGTTTGGGGACAATCGCCTTGTCGAAGCCGAGCTTGGCCGCTTCCTTCAGCCGGTCCTGCCCGCGCGGCGCGGGACGCACTTCCCCCGCCAGGCCGATCTCGCCGAAGGCCACCACTTTGCCGGGAATCGGCCGGTCGGCGAGCGAGGACACGACGGCGAGCGCTACCGCCAGGTCGGCCGCCGGCTCGCCGATGCGCACGCCGCCTACCGCGTTGACGAACACGTCCTGGTCCACGGTCGCGATCCCGGCGTGCCGGTGCAGCACCGCGAGCAGCATGGCGAGGCGGTTCTGCTCCAGGCCGACCGAGAGGCGCCGCGGGTTGGGCGCGTGCGCGGCATCCACCAGCGCCTGGATCTCCACCAGCAGCGGCCGCGTGCCTTCCAGCGTCGCCAGCACGCAGGAACCGGCCACGTCTTTCTCGTGGCGTTGCAGGAACAGCGCGGAAGGATTACTCACCGCGCGCAGCCCCTTGTCAGTCATGGCGAACACGCCCAGCTCGTTGACCGCGCCGAAGCGGTTCTTGATGGCGCGCACCAGGCGATAGGCGGAATTCGGGTCGCCCTCGAAATACAGCACCGTGTCCACGATGTGCTCGAGCACGCGCGGGCCGGCAATGGCGCCGTCCTTGGTGACATGGCCGATGATGAACAGCGCCATGCCGGACTTCTTGGCATGGCGCGCGAGCTGCGCGGCGCACTCGCGCACCTGCGCCACCGAACCGGGGGCCGATTGCAGCGCCTCCGACCACAGCGTCTGGATCGAATCCACCACCGCGACTTCCGGCCGCGCCGCTTCCAGTGCGCCGAGGATGCGCTCGAGCTGGATTTCGGCCAGCAACCCCACCCCCTTCGCGTCCAGGCCCAGGCGCCGCGCGCGCAGCGCCACCTGCTCGGCCGATTCCTCGCCCGAGACGTAAACGACCTTGCGCGCAGCGCCCAACGCGGCGAGCGATTGCAGCAGCAGGGTCGACTTGCCAATGCCGGGATCGCCGCCGATCAGGGTCACCTGTCCCACCACCAGTCCGCCACCCAGCACGCGATCGAGTTCGGGCAACCCGCTGGACAGGCGCTCGGCCTCGCGCGCCTCGACTTGCGCAAGCGCCACCGGGCTCGCCGCCGGACCGGTGGAACGCACGCCACGCTCCGCCGCCTGCTCGCTCAGCGTGCCCGCCTCGCCGCACGACGGGCACATGCCCATCCACTTGAGCGCGGCCGCGCCGCACTCCGAACACACGAAAACGGATTTCGCCTTCGCCACTACTCCTCCTCGGCCACCGGCACCCGCGGCGCGAGCGCGCACAGCAGTTCGTAGCTCACCGTGCCCGCCGCTGCCGCCACCTGGTCCGCCGGCAACCCCTCGCCCCACAGGGTCACCGGCGAGCCGATGCAGGCCGCCTCGTTGTCGCTGATGTCGACGCACAGCATGTCCATGGAGACGCGCCCGACCGTCGTGGTGCGCTGCCCGGCGACCAGGACCGGCGTGCCGGTGGGCGCATGGCGCGGATAGCCATCGGCATAGCCGCAGGCAACGATGCCGATGGTCATCTCCTGCTTCGCCTCGAAGTTGAAGCCGTAGCCCACTCTCTCGCCGGGGGCGAGACTCTGCACCCCGACCAGTTCCGAGGTCAGCGTCATCGCCGGCTTGAGGCCGATCTCCTCGGCGCTCCAGTCGGCGAACGGCGAGCAGCCGTAGAGCATGATGCCGGGGCGCAGCCAGCCTTCGCGCGTCTCCTTGAAGCGCAGCAGCGCCGCCGAATTGGCGATCGAGCGCGGTGCCTCGAACGGCTGCACCAGCTCGTTGAACCAGCGCAGCTGGTCGTGCACCCCGCTCACGCCGTCCGCATCGGCGAAGTGCGTCATCATTGTGATGGTGCGGATCCTGGGATGCAGGCGCAGCGTGTTGTACACCGGCCGCAGCTGATCCACGCCGAAACCCAGGCGGTTCATGCCGCTGTTGACCTTGAGGTACAGGTCGAGTTCCGCCGGCAGGTCCATGTGCTGGATCAGCTCGACCTGGTCGGCGTTGTGGATCACCGGCGTCAGGTGGTACTTGAACAGCAGGTTGACGTCGAGCGGCTTGAAAAATCCCTCCAGCATCAGGATCGGCTTCGTCACCCCGGCCAGGCGCAGGCGCGCCGCTTCCTGGAAATCCAGCACCGCGTAGCCGTCGGCGCCGGCCAGCGCGCGTGCGGTGCGCTCCAAACCGTGGCCGTAGGCGTTGGCCTTCAATACCGCCCACAGCTTCGCTGCGCCGGCAGTCTCGCGCGCCAGCTGCAGATTGTGGCGCAGGGCGGAGGCCTTGATCACGGCGCGGATGGGGCGCGGCATGGCGCAAGGATAACTTACCGCCGTCCAGACAATGATTTGCGCAGCCGCGCGCAAAGCACGCCTCGCAATCGTGCTATAAGAACGCCGCCATGAACCGCGGCTTCTACATCATCATGGCGGCGCAGTTCTTCTCGTCGCTCGCCGACAACGCGCTGCTGGTGGCGGCGATCGCCCTGCTGATGCAGAGCAATTCACCCGTCTGGCTTACGCCCTACCTCAAGTTCTTTTTCGTCGTCTCCTACGTGCTGCTCGCGCCCTGGGTCGGTGCGTTCGCGGATCGCCTGCCCAAGGGTCAGGTGATGTTGGTGTCCAACACCGTCAAGATCGCGGGTTGCCTGATGATGCTGTTCAACGCCAACCCGCTCGCCGCCTACGCGCTGGTCGGGCTGGGCGCCGCAGCCTATTCGCCGGCGAAGTACGGCATCCTCACCGAGTACCTGCCGCCGAGCAAGCTGGTGATCGCCAACGGCTGGATCGAGGGCCTCACCGTGGGCTCGATCATCCTGGGCACGGTGCTGGGCGGCGTGCTGGTCGGCGCCGGGGTCTCCGCCCAGCTGCTCGCGTTCGACATGCCGCAGATCGACACCAGCATCGACACCCCCGCGGAAGCGGCGATGGCGGTGATCGTGTTCGTCTACGCGCTGGCTGCAATTTTCAACCTGTACGTGCCGCGCACCGGCGTACCGCTCAAGCCGCTGCCGGCTTACCCGATGGAAACAGTTCGCGACTTCGCCCACTGCTGCCGGCGACTGTGGACCGACAAGCTCGGCCAGATCTCGCTTGCCGTGACGACCCTCTTCTGGGGCGCCGGCGCCACGCTGCAGTTCATCGTCATCGAGTGGGCGCGCACCGCGCTCGGCTACAACCTGTCCGAGGCCTCGATCCTGCAGGGCGTGGTGGCGATGGGCATCGCGCTCGGCGCAGTGCTCGCCTCGGCGCGCGTGTCGCTGGATCGCGCGACGAACGTCATCCCGCTCGGCATCGGCATGGGATTGGTGGTGATCATCATGGACTTCGTCACCGACCTGCGCATCGCCATCCCGCTGTTGATCGCGATGGGCGGCATGGCGGGCTACTTCGTCGTGCCGATGAACGCGCTGCTGCAGCACCGCGGGCACAACCTGATGGGCGCCGGCCGCTCCATCGCGGTGCAGAACTTCAACGAGAACACTTCGATCCTGATCATGATCGCCGCCTACTCGGCGCTGCTCGGCGCCGGCTTCAGCATCTACACGGTGATCGCCATCTTCGGCCTGTTCGTCGCCGGAACGATGACGCTGGTGCTGCTGTGGTACCGACGCAACCGGCGCGTGCACAAGGACGAGATCGAGGCGCTGCTGGAGATTGCGCGGTCGGAGAAACAGTAAGCGGGAACTACAAGCCTGCGATGGTTTTCCGGGCGAACACCAGATCCGCCCAGGCCTTCGCCTTGTCCGGCAGGTTCCGCAGCAGATAAGCCGGGTGGTAGGTCACGATCAGCGGCACACCGTGGTAGCGGTGCACCGCGCCGCGCAGGCTCGCGATCGTCGCTTGCGTATCGAGCAGCGTCTGCACCGCGAAACGCCCCATGGCAAGGATCAGCTTGGGCCGGATCAGTTCGATCTGGCGCACCAGGTGCGGCGAACACTTCGCCACCTCCTCCGGCTCCGGGTTGCGGTTCCCGGGCGGACGGCACTTCAGCACATTGGCGATGTAGACGTTCCTGCCGCGTGCCAGGCCGATGGCCGCGAGCATGCTGTCGAGCAGCTTGCCGGCCTGGCCGACGAAGGGCTCGCCAAGCCGGTCTTCCTCGGCGCCAGGGGCTTCGCCGACCAGCATCCATTGCGCGGATTCATCGCCGACGCCGAACACGGTCTGGGTACAACCCGCCCGCAATCCGCAGGCGGTACAGGACGACACGGCCATTTTCAGGGCTGGCCAGTCCATTTGAGAGATTTTGATTTCCCTCGATCCCCCGGTTTCCGCCGTTTGTGCGGAAACCGGGGGACGCGTTTGACTTTTCAGGCGCCAAACGGGCGCGAGTCCCATCTCCTGCAGAATCTCCGACCGCCTGCTCACAACGCGCAACTCAGCACCAGCGCATCCTCCCTGCCGCTGGGCGCCGGGTAATACCCCCGCCGCTGCGCGATCTTCTTGAATCCGTATCGCTCGTACAAAGCTTGCCCAGCGCGGTTGCTGGGTCTCACTTCGAGGAAAATGTTTTGCGTGCCGCACTCGCGCGCCACGCGCATCGCCTCGCGCAACAGCGCGGCACCGTGGCCGCGGCGCCAACGCCCTTCGCTGATGGACAGGTTGAGCAGATGCGCCTCGCCGGCGGCGGCGAGCAGCACGAAATAGCCGACCAGTTCGCCGCCCAGGCGCCAGGTATGGCACCGGTAGCCGGCGCGCAGCGAGTCCGCGAAGTTGCCGCGCGTCCAGGGATTCGTGTAGACCGCCTGCTCGATCGCCAGCACCGCGTCGAGGTCGGCTGCGACCATCGGCGCGAGCTGCGGGACTTGCTTGAGTACTGCGCTCATCAGCGTCTGCGTTCTTCCGTGGTCAGCGCGACCTTGTCGCGCAGGTAGTGCGGTGCGGCCTGGCCTGCGTCCACGCCCTCTCCCGCCGCGAGCCGCGGCGCGGCGAGGCGCGCCACCGCCACCGCGCCCGGGTGCACCTCGGAGTAGATCGAGCGCAGCCCCATCGTGCCATAGGCGGCGAAGCCGTTGCCGCAACCCACCCAATCCTCGCCCGGCGGCCGCGGCGCCGCGGCCAGCGCCACGCACTGCGCCGGAACCACTTCCTCCCAGCGCGCGCCGCGTTTCTCGAGCGCCGAATAATATACCTCGCCCATGCGCGCATCGAGGCAGGCCACGACGCGCTGCGCACCACACTCCTCGGCCATTGCCTCGAGGGAAGACACGCCGAGGACCGGCAGGCCGCGCGCGAAGGCAAGGCCTTGCGCGATACCGCAGGCGATGCGCAGGCCGGTGAAGGAGCCCGGCCCGGCGCCGAAGGCGACCGCATCGAGGTCGGCGGCCCTGAGCCGCGCGGCGGCTAGCAGCCGCTCGAGCATCGGCAGGGCGAGTTCGCCGTGGCGGTGGCCGGCGCGCTCCTCGATCGCCGCCAGCTCGCCGCCGCGCCACAGCGCGACCGAACACCACTCGGTGGAAGTCTCGAACGCGGCGAATTTCACCGTGCGATTCTAGCTATACTCGCGGCCATGACCGAATACAGGATAGCCGTAATCCCCGGCGACGGCATCGGCCGCGAAGTGATGCCCGAAGGCGTGCGCGTGCTGGAGGCCGTCGGCGCAAAGCATGGCTTGCGCTTCAAGTGGCAGGAATTCCCCTGGAACTGCGACTGGTACCAGGCGCACGGGAAGATGTGCCCGGACGACGCACCGGAAATCCTGCGCAAGTTCGACGCCATCTATTTCGGCGCGGTGGGCAATTCGGCGATCGTCCCCGACCACATCTCCGCTTGGGGCCTGCTGATCAATTTCCGCCGCTGGTTCGACCTGTACGTCAACCTGCGGCCGGTGCGCCTGTTCGAAGGCCTGCCCTGCCCGCTGGCGGGCCGCAAGCCCGGCGACATCGACTACCTGGTGATCCGCGAGAACACCGAGGGCGAGTACGGCAACGTCGGCGGCCGCATGTTCGAAGGTACCGAGCGCGAGGTGGTGACGCAGCAGTCGGTGTTCTCCCGCAAGGGCGTGGACCGCATCATGAAGTACGCCTTCGAGCTGGC
>CAZVZV010000059.1:0-3523 GCA_964631735.1 uncultured Enterobacteriaceae bacterium | reverse complement strand
GTATCAGCCCGCCACCTCGGAAGTGTTCCGCCGGCCGCTGCTCATCATCCCGCCCTGGATCAACAAGTACTACATCCTCGACCTGCGCGAGAGCAACAGCTTCATCAAGTGGGCGGTGGACCAGGGCCACACGGTGTTCGTAGTGTCCTGGGTGAACCCGGACCGCTCGCTCGCCGAAAAGACCTTCGCCGACTACCTCACCGAGGGTGCGCTCGCCGCCATGGACGCGGTGCAGAAGGCCACTGGTGAGGACAGGCTCAACGTCATCGGCTATTGCCTGGGCGGCACGCTGCTGGGCAGCGTGCTCGCCTGGCTGGCGGCCAAGCGCGACGAACGCGTCGGTTGCGCCACTTTCTTCGTGACGTTGCTCGACTTCTCGCAACCCGGAGAACTTGGCGTTTTCATCGACGAGGAGCAGGTGCAGAACCTCGAGCGCCGGATGAACGAGCGCGGTTACCTGGAAGGCTCGGCGATGGCGAGCACCTTCAACCTGCTGCGCGCCAACGACCTGGTGTGGTCCTTTGTGATCAACAACTACCTGATGGGCAAGGACCCGTTCCCCTTCGATCTGCTGTACTGGAACTCGGACGCCACGCGCATGCCGGCGAAGATGCACAGCTTCTATCTTCGAAACATGTACCTGAACAATCAACTCGGCGTGCCCGGCGCTATCGAACTCGCGGGCGTGCCGATCGACCTGTCCAGGGTGAAGGTGCCGGCTTATTTCATCTCCACGGTGGAAGATCACATCGCGCCGTGGAAGACCACCTACAAGGGCGCGAAATACCTCGGCAGCCCGGTGCGCTTCGTGCTCGGTGGCTCGGGGCACATCGCCGGCATCGTCAATCCCCCGGCGGCGAAGAAGTACCACTACTGGACCAATGATGCGTTGCCTGCTACCGCGGACGCCTGGCTGGAGGGCGCCACGCAGCGCCCGGGTTCCTGGTGGGAGGACTGGCAGCACTGGATCGCGGCGCAGAACGGCGACGACAAGGTCCCCGCCAGAATTCCTTCAAGAGCCATTGAGGACGCCCCAGGCTCCTACGTGACAAAAAAATAGGGTCAGACCCCTTTTTCAGAGCGGCAGGTCGCGTCGCTTGCGCGGCGCGCGCGCGGCGAAGCGGTCGTACAGCCAGGGCGGCAGCATGCGCAGCAACACGGAGATAGCGGCCATCTGCCAGGGAATCACCGCCAGGCGCCGCCGCGCGGCGATGGCGCGCGCAATGCGCCGCGCCGCCTCGTCGGCGCTCAGCAGGAACGGCATGCGGTAGCGGTTCACCTGTGTCATCGGCGTGTCGACGTAGCCCGGGCAGATGGTGACCACGGATACGCCGCTGCCCGCGAGCTCGACGCGCAGTGCTTCCAGCCAAGTGATCGCCGCTGACTTGGACGCGCTGTAGGCTCCTGCGCCTGGCAGCCCGCGGAAGCCCGCCAAGCTGGCGATGCCGCACAGGATGCCGCGGCGTTCTGCACGCATGGCCGGGGCGAAGGCGGCAAGCGTGGCGGCGAGCCCGGTGACGTTCACCTCCAGCACGCGGCGCAGCTTCGGCACGTCCGCCGGGTCGTCGCCATGCGTGCCGACCGAGATGCCCGCGTTGGCGATCACCAGATCTGGCGCGCCGTGGCGCGAGCAGAACTCTCTCGCGGCACGCTCCAACGCCGCGCTGTCCGAGACATCCAGCGCGTAGACCTCAAACCGGCCGGGAAGGGACGAGGCGAGCGCCTGCATCGGCTCGCGCCGTCGCGCCACCAGCCCGATCACGGTGTCGGCAGCCGCGTAGTGCCGCGCCAGCGCAGCGCCGATGCCCGCGGATGCGCCGGTGATGACGATGCGGCGCACCCGGACGGCGATCTAGCCAGCGCCGCCTTTGCGCGCAACGCCGATCAGGTATTCCGTGGTGGCCAGCATGCCGCTCTGGCTGCGTGCCTGCTCGGCGCTCACCGTGAAGCGGCCGTGCACGGCGAGCGCAGGCGTGCCGTCGATGCGATAGGCCGCCGAGAGTTGTGTGGCCCGCCGCAGCTTGCTCTGCACGCCGAAGGACTTCACCGCCAGGTCGAATTTCTTCAGGTCCACGCCATTCTTCTGCAGCCACTCGTTGAGCGCTGCGGCGTCGCGCGTGTTCAGCCGGTCGCGGTGGATGGAGTCGAAGAACGGCCGGTGCAGGCGGGCGAGGATGTCGAGCGCCTCGAAGGCGTAGAACACGGCGGCTTCGTTCGCCCAGCCGGGATTGAGCACCGCCGGCACCCGGCGGAACTGCGCGTCGGCCGGCAGCTTCGGGATCCACTTCTCCAGCAGTGGTTCGAGCGTGTAGCAATGCGGGCAACCGTACCAGAAGAACTCCAGCACCTCGATCTTGCCTTGCGCCTCGACCGGCTGGGGGGGCTTGAGCTCCGTGAAATCCAGTCCGGCCATGGGTCGCGCCTGGGCGTATGCGCCGAAAGGCGCGAGTCCGAGCGCGAGAACGAGTGTGCGACGGCGTAGATTCATTTCAGTTTGCCTTTACGGATGCCGGGTCTTTCAGTTTGACCAGGTTGGCATCGATTCCGTTCTGTGCCAGCGACTGGCGCACTTTGTTCAATTCGTCGACTTTGTTGTACGGCCCCAGACGCACGCGGTACCAGGTGCCCTTGTCGGGCAGGTTGGTGGGCTCGACGTTGGACTCGAAGCCGAGGATCGCCAGGCGCGCTTTCTGGTTGTCGGCGTCGGCCGGGTTCTGGAACGCGCCGGCCTGGATGAAATAAACCTCCAGCGGGGCGGCGGCGGCGACCTGGCTCCTTGGCGCGGCGGCCGTGCGCAGGCGCTCACGCAGTTCGCGCTCGCTCACCGGCTCCTCGCCGCCGGCCAGGATCTTGTAGAAATCGAAGCGCGGCTTCTCGGGCGCCTTGGCGGCGGCGGCGGTGGCTGACGCTTTCGGTGCCGGCGCGGTGGCCGGCGTGGTGCCGCTTTGCGGCATGCCGGCCAGCGCCGGCGGCTTGCCAGTGGCCTTGACGTCTTCCGCAGTCGCCTTGCGGCTCATGAACGGAATTGGCGTCTTGTTCAGGTACAACGCGACGCCGAGCGCGATCGCGAGACCGATGAGCAGCCCGGCGAACATGCCGAGGAGGAATCCGCCGCCGGAGCTTTTGCGCGTCGTCGCGTGCGAGATTGCCGCCATCACATCCTTTCTGGAGCGCTCACACCGAGCAGCGCGAGCCCGCTGGCGAGCACCTGGCGGACCGCGGCGCACAGCGCAAGGCGCGCCATGCGCACCGCCGAATCCTCGACCAGAATGCGCTCGGCATTATAGTAGCTGTGGAACTCGCCCGCGAGTTCGCGCAGGTAAAACGCGACCGAATGCGGCGCGTGCTCGCGCGCTGCGGTCGCAAGCAGCTCGGGGAACTCCGCCAGGCGCTGCATCAGCGCGGCTTCGCGCTCGGCGGCGAGGCTGTCGAGCGGTGCGTCGCCGAGCGACGACGCATCCCCGCCCCACTGCCTGAGCACGCTGCACACGCGGGCGTGCGCGTACTGCACGTAGTACACGGG
>CAZVZV010000058.1:0-19115 GCA_964631735.1 uncultured Enterobacteriaceae bacterium | reverse complement strand
CCCTTGAGGCCCATTTCGCGATACACCAGCATCGACAGGGCGCCCGCGTAGAGCACCGCGATGCATGCCGACTCGGTGGCGGTGAACCAGCCGAAGATCTTGCCGCCGACGATGATGAACGGCGTCATCAGCGCCGGGATCGAGATCGCGGCCGATTTCACCATTTCACCGAAACTCGCGCGCTCATATTTCGGGTAGTTGCGCCGCACCGCGTAGGCATGGACGGTCGCCATCTGCGCGAGGCCGATCAGCAGGCCGGGGACGATGCCGGCGAGCATCAGCGCGCCGATCGATACCTGCAGCACGCCGCCCCAGACGATCATCAGGATCGACGGCGGGATGATCACCGCCATCACCGCCGACACCGCGGTGATCGCCACCGAGAAGCTGACGTCGTAGCCTTCTTTGGTCTGCGCATCGATGAAGATCTTCGACTGGCTGGCCGCGTCCGCAGTGGACGAGCCCGAGATGCCGGCGAAGAAGATCGACAGCACCACGTTGACCTGGGCGAGCGCACCGGGGAAATGGCCGACCAGCGCGCGCGACAGGCGCACCAGCCGGTCGGTGATGCCGCCGACGTTCATCAGGTTGGCGGTCAGCAGGAAGAACGGCACCGCGAGCAGGATGAAAGAGTTGTAGGCATTGAAAGTCTCGCCGATCAGGTTCATCGGGGTGAGGTGCGGCTCGATCACCATGATCGGCAGGCAGGCAAGGCCCAGCGCGAATGCTACCGGCACGCGGATGGCGAGCAGCGTGAAAAACACGCCGAACAGCATCAGCGCCGCGAACCCGGGCGTCAGGACGGTGGCGGCGGTCATGCGGTGCGGCCCATGAAGATGCGCGCGTTATCCATCATGCGTTCGCCGCCGAAGACGAGCCAGGTGATCCCGGTGAGCGGCCAGGGCAGGTGGATCAGCCACAGCGGCAGGTCCGCGAGCTCGGAATGGCGGTTCCAGGCAAAGCGCGTGAACTCCATCCCCCACCACGCGAACACCAGCGCCAATACCAGCACGAATGCGCCGGAGACCAGATTGAGCAGCGCAGTGGCGCGCGTCCCCATCTGCGGCCACAGGTCCACCTCGAAGTGCGTGCCTTCGCGCACGCCGAGCATGGCGCCGATCATGATCATCCAGATGAACAGGAACCGCGCCATCTCCTCGGTCCAGATGTAGGACGGGATCAGGTCCGTGTAGCGCGAAAAGATCTGCAGGCTCACCGGGACGATGAGGACGGCGACGGAGAAGGCGAGCAACCCCGTCAGCAGCCTGCCGTACCAGTAGGTTATTTTCCTGAACATAAAAAAACGGCGACGCGCCCGGCGCCGCCGCCTTCTCCTCTTGAGAAGCTATTTGATGCCGTTGATCTTTGCCAGCAGCTGCTCGGCGCCGATCTCCTTGGCGTAGGCCTCCATCACCGGGTCGACCAGCTTCTTCATCTGCGCCCGGTCGGCGAACGGCACGCGCTTGAGTTTGCCGGCCTTCTCCATCGCTACCAGCTTCTGCTCGTCCTCGCTCGACTCGATGTCGCGGCCGTACTTGCCGGCTTCCTTGCCCGCCCTGAGCACCGCCGCCTGCAGCGCCGGGTCGAGCTTCTTGAAGGTCTTGGTCGAGAAGCACAGCGGCCGGATGGTGATCGCGTGCTGCGTCATCGCCAGGTGCGGCGCGACCTCGAAAAATTTCATCTGCTCGACGCCCGCGGCTTCGTTCTCGCCCGCCGCAATGACGTTATTCTGGATCGCGTTGTAGACCTCGTTGTAGGCGATCACGGTGGGCGCCATGCCGGCCGCGGTGAAAGTGCGGCTCCAGATCGGCGCACCCTGCACGCGCACCTTGAGGCCCTTGATCTCCGCCAGGTTCTTCACCGGCTTGTTGACGAAGATGTTGCGCGTGCCGCCGCCGGCATAGCCGATCAGCATCACCTCGGCCTTCTGGTCGATCTCGTCGGCCACCGGCTTGAGCACGTCGGCCTCGAGCACCTTGTTCCAATGGTCGAGGTCGCGGAACAGGAACGGCGCGTCGATGAACGGCGCCGCGCGCGAGAAGGTCGACATGTGCGCGGGAGAAACGATCGCATAGTCGACCGCCTTGCCCTGCGCCATGTATTCGAAATACTGCTTCTCCAGCCCGAGCGCGCTGTTCTTGTGCAATACGAAACTCACAGGCTTGCCGTAGTACTTCTTCACCAATTCCTCGAACCGGGTCAGCGCCTTGGTAAAGGCGTGCTCGTCGCTGAACTGCGACGCGCCGTTCAGCGTCGTCTGCGCGGCCGCGGGCAGCGAAAACGCTGTTGCGATCAGGGCGATAAACAGCTTTTTCATTGTTTCCTCTCCTCTTTGACGGTAATGCGCCACAGGGTGCGCGGATCTTCTGGATCGGTCAGCGTCGCCGAGTGCAGCAGCGAGGCATTGTCCCAGATTACGAGGTCGCCGACGCCGTATTTCAGGCGCAGCCGGTATTTTTCCTGCGTGGCGTGGCGCTTGAGCTCGTCGAGCAAATCGACCGCCTCCTCCCTGGGCATTCCCTCGATGCCGAAGGAGCTGCCTGACACGGAGTACAAGGCCTTGCGCCCGGTGACCGGGTGGCGGCGCGCAATGCGGTGCCGCACCCAGGTCAATTTCCGTTCCTGCTCCTCGCTCAGCACTGAAGCGACGGTGCGCGAGTCCTTGGCCAGGTCGTCGCGGTTGCCGTAGTGGTGCAGCGCGACGAGCCCCTCGATGCGCTGCTTCATTGCTTCGGGCAAACCGTCGTAGGCGGAGTACTGGTCGGCAAACAGCGTGTCGCCACCCTGCTTCGGCACCTCGATCGAGTAGAGCATGGTGCAGCGCGCCGGCACCTCGAGGTAGGAGTAGTCGGTGTGGAAGTAGGTGCCTGCATCCGCCAGGCCCACCGGCTCGCCGTCTTTCTTGCGGTTCGACAGGAGCAGGATGTCGGCGTGCTCGGGGTGGTGGAACTGGTCGATGACGTGCGGCTCGGGCGCACCGAACTGCCGCGCGAACTCGAGGAACTGGCCCGCCGTGAGCCGCAGGCCGCGGAACACCAGCACCTGCGCGGCGAAGAACGCGTCCCAGGTCGCCTGGAACGGGACGCCGAAGTCGCGCGTCTCCGCGCCGAAACCCGCACTGAGCTTGCTCAGCTGCATGCGTTCAGCGCCAACACCGGTTGGTGGGCCAGGGCCCACCCTACAGTTGCGTTCACCATCGTAGGGTGGGCCAGGGCCCACCCTACAGTTTCGGCACGTCGATCCATTTCTTCTGCTTCCAGCTCTTCAGTCCGAGTTCGGCCAACTGCACGCCCTTGGCGCCTTCGAGCAGGCCCCAGCGGAACGGGCCTTCGCCGGCCACGTGCCGCAGGAACATCTCCCACTGCAATTTGAAGGCGTTGTCGGTAACCTCGTCCGGCACTTCTTTCCAGCCGTCGTAAAAATCTATCGGTTGCGCGATGTCCGGATTCCACACGGGCTTGGGCGTGTCGTCGCGCGACTGCGCCAGGCAGCGCCGCAACCCCGCCACTGCGCTGCCGTGAGTACCGTCCACCTGCAGCGTCAGCAGGTCGTCGCGCCGCACGCGCACCGACCACGAGGAATTGAAATGCGCGATCACTCCGCCCGCCAGCCGGAAGGTGGCGTAGGCCGCGTCATCCGCCGTGGCCTTGTATTTCTTGCCGTTCTCGTCCCAGCGCAACGGGATGTGCGTGGCGCCGAGGCAGCTCACCGCCCGCACTTCGCCGAACAAATTGTCGAGCACATAGCGCCAGTGGCACAGCATGTCGAGGATGATGCCGCCGCCGTCCTGCCTGCGGTAATTCCACGACGGACGCTGCGCAGGGGGCTGGGAGGACTGCGGGTCGCCCTCGAACACCCAATAGCCGAACTCGCCGCGCACCGACAGGATCCTGCCGAAGAAGCCCTCGTCGCGCAGCTTTGCCAGCTTGAGCAGGCCCGGCAACCAGAGCTTGTCCTGTACCACGCCGTGCTTCACTTTCGCCTTCTTCGCTGCCTTGACCAGGTCCATCGCCTCGGCCAGCGTGGTGGCAACGGGCTTTTCGCAATAGACGTGCTTGCCCGCTTTGATTGCCTGCTTGAGGAGCTTGGGTCGCAGCTGAGTGGAGGCAGCGTCGAAGAACACCGTGTCGCCTTGCGAGGTGAGCGCCGCATCCAGGTCCGTGGTCCAGCGCTGAACGCCGTGCCTGCGTGCCAGTTCCTCGATCTTCGCCGCGTTGCGGCCGACGAGGATCGGATCGGGCATCAGGCGCGAACCGTCCTTCAGCTTGACGCCTCCCTGCTGCCTGATCGCGAGGATGGAGCGGATGAGGTGCTGGTTCATGCCCATGCGCCCGGTGACGCCGTGCATGATGATGCCGATCCTGCGCTCGCTCATTTCGCCGCCACCTCGATGAATTCGAAGGTCACGCCGTCCCAGTCCCTGACGTAGACCACTTTGCGGCCCTTGTTTGGCCCGGCGTTGATCGCCACCGGCGCCGAGATCGCCTTCACCTGATACAGGGCCGCCTCGGCCACCGCCGCGTCCGCGTCATCCACATTGAGCGCGAGGTGCGCAAAACCCGTGTCGCAGGGCCGCGCCTCGACCCTGCCCTTGTTTGCGGGGGCCTTGTACTCGATCAATTCCACAGTGTGGCCCGGGCCCTGGAGGAAGGCGATCTCCATGTCGGCGCCTTCGACGCCGGTGATCTTCTGCACCACCGCCGGGTCGCGCGGCGCGCGCGAGATCAACTTGAACTTGAGGCAGTCGCGGAAGAACCCCACCGAGCGGTCGAGGCTCGAAACGGTGAAGCTGGTGTGGTTGGTGCCTAGGACACGGAAGCCCATGTCATCCCCCGCATAGTGTTCCAGTCGGGCATCGCCTGGCTGGCGTAGCCCGCGCAATCGAGCGAGCCGATGGATAGCATGCCATCGGCAATCCTCACACGTACTGCACCGTGGCTACGCTCGTACAGGTCCGGGTGCGCCGCCAGAAAGGCGTCCTGCTCGGCCTGCGGCAGGCCCGCCATGCCGTTCACGTAATGGTGGCCGTTGCGCTCCAGGTGCCTAAGCCCCAGCAGCGAAACGAGCGCCGTGTCCTGCTGCAGCGCGAGCCCCGCCTGAATGGTGAGGTCTTCGCCGGAAAGAAAATAAATGGGGTCAGACCCCTTTTTCTCATTCCACGCTTCACAGCGTGCCAAGTTGATCAGCGACTTGTAGATTCCTTTGCAGGTCTTGGAGGACACGCCGCGATAGCCGAGCGCCCTGGCGCGCGGGAAGGCGTCGAGCGAGTCATCGGACTCGTCGATGATCACCGGCTTTTCGATGCCCTCCACCTTCTGCCCGAACGCGCGCTGCCGCTTCACCGGCTGCTCGATGAACAGGACCGAGTCCGCCAGGCGGCGCAGCCGCGGCTCGGCCTTCATCCGCGCCCACAGCGCGGCGACACCCTGCATGTCCTCAAATTGCTCGTTGCCGTCGAGTGAAGCGTGGTATGGGTCTGCGATGCGATCGAGCACCGAGGCGATGGCCGACAAGCGCTCGACGTCCGCGCGCGCGTCGCCTGCCACCTTGAGTTTGAAGTAGCGGTGGCCGTAGCGCGCCACCACTTCCTCGAGCGTCTCGGGCAGGCCGTCATCGACCTGAGCTTTCTGGTCCGCGGCCGTGATCGGGTCCACCAACCCCACCGTGTGGCGCGCGGCGATGGCCACGCGCGGCTTGAGCGTAGCGAAGAAATCGCCGAGGTCCATGCCTTCGAAGCTGCCGGCGCCGACCAGGTTGGTCTGCACTGCGCGATAGAAGGACACGCCGAGCGCGCGGCACAGGGCATCGAGCAGCGCGCGGTCGAGGAGCGCCGGGCCGTAGTTCTCGACCAGGCCGCGAGCCGGCGAGGAATGGGCCCACGCGGTGCGCGCCTCGTGCGCCAGGACCTGCTCGCGCGCGCGGGCGAGCGACGAGCGCAGCTGGTCGTAGTTGTCCCGGTTGGTGAGCGCCGGGTCCTTGTCGAACCATTTCGGCGCCAGCAGCTCCGCCGCCGCGCCCTCGGCCTCGCGGCCGTCCTGCAGGCGAATGCGCGCGCGCACGAAGGCTTGCGGCGACTCGGTGAGTGTCACCACGCCGAAGCGGAACGGCATGCGCAGCTTCACGTCGCGTTCCAGCAGGTCGATTGCCGTGACGCGGAATCGCGGCGCAGCTTGACGCGGGGACAAGGGTTTTCCGGTGAATTGAACGCTGCATTTATTCTCGGCGCAGCGCCGCAGCCGCGTCAAGGACGGCGCGCTGCCGGCCCGCCGCGTCGAAGTTCGACGGCTCGAGCCAGCGCTCATAGGCCGAGCGGATGCGCGGCCAGTCCTCGTTCAGCATGGCGAACCACGCGGTGTCGCGGTTGGCGCCCTTGATCCACATGTGCTGGCGGAATACGCCCTCGAAAGTGAAGCCGAAACGGCGCGCCGCGTCTTTCGACGGTTCATTGAGGTCGTTGCACTTCCACTCGAAGCGGCGGTAGCCGAGATCTTCGAACACGTGCTTTGCCGCGAGATAGAGCGCCTCGGTGGCGACGCGCGTTCGTGCGATCGCCGGGCCCCACAGGATGTTGCCAATTTCGATCACGCCGTGCTCCGGGACGATGCGCATCAACGCTTGCCGGCCGCCGGCGATCCCTGTCGCCGTGTCGATGACCGCCGAATAAATCTGATCCTCCATGATGGAACGCTTGGCGATCCAGGCGCGCAGGTCTGCGAGGTCGCGCGGCAGCGCGTCGGGCAGGTAGGCGAAGCTATTTGGATCCGCGGACGCGCCAAGCAATCCTTCTCCGTGCGAGATCGCGAGCGGCTCCAGGCGCGCATAGCGCCCTTCCAGCACCACCCGAGCAGGGCGCGGACAGGGCAGCTGCAGCGTCACTGCAGCGCCTCGAGGATGCCCCGTACGTAGCCGATCGCGCGCGCCGCCGCGCCGGGCCCGTCCGGTACGTAGTCGAAGGGCTCCACCGCGACGTCCCCTGCATAGCCGTGGCGCGTGAGCGCGGCGAACAGCGGCGCGAATTTCTGCTCCCCCTGCCCCGGACCGCGTCGATTGCGGTCATTCACCTGCACGTGGGCGATCATGCCGTTCGGCAACCACCGGTCCACCAGCGCTGCCAACGGCGCGGTTTCCATGCGGCCGGCTGCGCTGCAGTCGAGCATGGTGCGCACCGCGCGGCTGCCGATCGCCTCCACCAGCCGGGCCGCCTCCTCGAGCGTGTTGATGAGCGGCGTCTGCTCGGAGGAAAGGGGTTCGATGCAGTACACGACGCCGGCCTTTTCCGCCCGCTCGGCAACTGCGGCGAAGCACTCCTGCGCTCGGCCGAGCGCCGCCGCTCGCGTGTCGCCTGGGTCCACGCGGCGCTGGTGCGGCGAGCCGTGCACGAGGTAGCGGCCGCCCAGCTCGGCGCATTGATCCACCAGCGTGTACATGATGTCCAGGGTCTTCCTGCGCACGCCGTCGTCGCGCGTCGAGATGGACAGCCCGGCGGGCTTCACCAGCAGCCAGTGCAGGCCGGTGATGGCGATGCCCGCGTCCTCGGCGGCGGCGCGCGCCGCCGCGAGCTGCGCGCTGCCAAGGCGATGCGGCTCGTCCGACAGCGTGTAGGGCGCGATTTCCAGGCCGTCATAACCCAGCTTGGCGGCATATTCGCACTGCCTGGGGAAGGGCATCGGTGCGATGACCTCGTTGCACAACGCGATGCGCACGCATCTCTCTTCTTGACTCTGGGCGAAGGATCGTCTGACAATCCGGCACAAGTTGCAATAGCGCCCGCGTGGCGCTGTGGGGCGATTCCTTGGGAGGAGGAGCGATCGAACCGGTTGCTGCAGGGGCCTTGTTGCGCGTAGAGGGCGTCGGCGTGCGCTTCGGCGGCATCGTCGCGCTCGATAGCGTTTCCTTCGACGTCGCGGCCGGCCGCATCGTCGGCCTGATCGGCCCCAACGGCGCGGGCAAGACCACGCTGTTCAATTGCCTGTCGCGTCTGTACGAATGCGGCAGCGGCGACATCCTGTTCAATGGCGCCTCGCTGCTCCAGGTGCCCAGGCACGGCATCGCCGCGCTGGGCATCGGCCGCACTTTCCAGAACCTCGCGCTGTTCAAGACCATGACGGTGCTCGACAACATCATGGTCGGGCACCACAGCCGCACGCACAGCGGCTTCTTCGTCAACGCGCTGCGCCTGCCGGGGGTGACGCACGAGGAACACGCCACGCTGGAAAAAGCGAAATCCCTCGTCCGCTTCCTCGGCCTGGATGCGGTGGCCGGCGCGCGGGTTGCAGACCTGTCCTTCGGCACGCAGAAACGGGTCGAGCTCGCTCGCGCGCTGGCTTGCGAGCCCAAGCTGCTGCTGCTGGATGAGCCGGCGAGCGGCCTGAACCACGAGGAGGTCGGCGAGCTCGGCGTCCTGCTCCGCGACATCCGCGACCGGCTCGGCCTGACGATACTGCTGGTCGAGCACCACATGAGCCTGGTGATGAGCATTTCCGACCACGTGGTGGCGCTCAATTTCGGCCGGAAAATTGCCGAGGGTACGCCGGCCGAGGTGCAGAAGCATCCCGAGGTGATTCAGGCTTACCTGGGGACCGCGTGATGGGTGCGCTGCTCGACGTCGCCAAGCTGCACGCCGCCTACGGGCCGACGCGCGTCCTGCATGGCATCAGTTTCTCGATGGAGCAGGGCACGATCACCACGCTGCTCGGCGCCAACGGCGCGGGCAAGACCACCACGCTGCGCGCGCTGTGCGGCATGGTGAAGACCCAGGGCGAAGTGCGCTTCGAGGGCGGGCGCATCGATTCCAAGGCCACCGAGGACATCGTGCGCCTGGGCATCGCCCACGTGCCCGATGGCCGCGGCACCTTCGTCAACCTCTCCACCGAGGAGAACCTGCGCCTGGGCGCCTACGTGCGCAAGGACCGCGACAACGTGAATGCGGACCTGGAGCGCGTGTTCGGCTACTTCCCGCGCCTGAAGGAGCGCCGCGCGCAGCAAGCCGGGACGCTCTCTGGCGGCGAGCAGCAGATGCTGGCCGTGTCGCGCGCGCTGATGCTGCGGCCCAAGTTGATGCTGCTCGATGAACCGTCCTTCGGCCTCGCGCCGCTCATCGTGAAGGAACTCTTCGGCATCCTGCGCACGGTGAACGAGAAGGAAAAAGTGAGCATGCTGGTGGTGGAGCAGAACGCGGCGATGGCCCTCGAACTGGCCGACCACGCCTACGTCATCGAGACCGGGCGCGTGGTGCTCTCGGGCACCGCGGCCGAGATCAAGGGCAACGAGGCCGTGCGCCGCTCCTATCTGGGATACTGAGGCAACCACCCTATGGACGCATTCCTGCACCAGGTGCTCGCCGGGCTCGCCACCGGCGGCATTTACGCCAGCCTCGCGCTCGCGCTGGTAATGATCTACCAGTCCACGCAGCTGGTGAACTTCGCGCAAGGCGAACTGGCGATGTTCGCCACCTACTTCGCCTGGAGCCTGATCAATGCCGGCGTGCCCTACTGGCCGGCGTTCTTCCTCACCGTGATCTTCGCTTTCGTAGTCGGCGTGGTGATCGAGCGCGTGATCATCCGTCCGGTGGAGAACGCGCCGGTGCTGGCGGTGGTGGTGGTGTTCATCGCCCTGCTGGTGATCCTCAACAGCGTCACCGGCTGGATCTACAGCTATACCATCAAGACCTTTCCCAGCCCGTTCCCTGCCGAGCCGATCTTTGGCAAGTACATGTCGGCGCACGAGGCGGGCGCGATCGGAGTGACGGTCGTGGTGCTATTGCTGCTCTACGCGTTCTTTCGCTTCACGCCGCTCGGCCTCGCCATGCGCGCCGCCGCGCAGAACCCCGAGTCCGCGCGCCTGGTGGGCATCCGCGTGGGCTGGATGCTGGCGCTCGGCTGGGGCCTCGCCGCAGCCATCGGTGGGGTGGCCGGCATGATGGTGGCGCCGATCGTGTACCTCGACCCGAACATGATGGGTGGCGTCCTGCTGTACGCCTTTGCCGCCGCCCTGGTCGGCGGCATCGACAGTCCCGGCGGCGCGGTGCTCGGCGGCTTCATGGTCGGGGTGCTGGAGAACGTGCTCGGCGCCTTCGTCATCGGCAATGAATTGAAGCTCGCGGTGGCGCTGGTGCTGATCATCGGCGTGCTGGTGGTCAAGCCTTCGGGCTTCTTCGGCAAGGTGTTCGTCACCCGCGTATGACCCGGCGCCAGCTGATCCCGATTGCGCTTTTGCTGCTCGCGGCCTGCGCGCTGCCGCTGCTGGTGAGCGACTACCGCGTGTTCCAGTTCAACCTGGTGCTGGTGTACGCCATCGCGCTGTTGGGACTCAACCTGCTCACCGGCTACAACGGCCAGATCTCGCTCGGCCACGGCGCGTTCTACGCCATCGGCGCCTACTGCGCGGCGATCCTGATGGACAAGTACGGCGTGCCCTATTGGGCGACACTGCCGGCGGCGGGCGCGGTGTGCCTGGTGGCGGGGTTCCTCTTTGGCCTGCCAGCGCTACGGCTGGAGGGGCTGTACCTCGCGCTCGCGACCTTCGCTCTCGGCGTGTCGCTGCCGAGCCTGCTCAAGTACCACCACCTGGAGAAATGGACCGGCGGCGTACAGGGGATCGTCATCACCAAGCCCGAGCCCCCGTTCGGTCTGCCGATTAGCGCCGACCATTGGCTTTACTACTTCACCCTGGCGGTCGCCATCGTCATGTTCCTGCTTGCGTGGAACCTGCTGCGCGGCCGCGTCGGCCGCGCCCTGGTGGCGATCCGCGACAACCACATCGCCGCGGAGGCGATGGGGGTCAACACGGCGATGGTCAAGTCGCTTGCCTTTGGCGTTTCCGCCATGTACACCGGGGTGGCGGGGGCGCTCGGCGCCATCGCCATCCAGTACGTGGCGCCCGACAGCTTCAACATCTTCCTGTCGATCATATTCCTGGTCGGTATCGTGATCGGCGGGCTCGCCTCGATATCGGGGGCGATCTATGGGGCGTTATTCATCCAGTTCGTGCCCAATATCGCCGATGACATCTCAAGGGCCGCTCCCTGGGCGATTTTCGGCATATTCCTGCTCGGCTTCGTGTACCTGATGCCGATGGGCATTGCGGGCGCCGTGCGCATGGGACTAGCCCGGTTGCAGCGAAAGGCGCAGAATAAGTGACATTCCACCTGTGGAGGAGGAAAGCATGAAACTCGTACCGATCGCAGCATTGCTTGCAGTCGCGCTGGCGTCCCCGGCCGCTTTCGCGCAGAAGAAGTACGACCCGGGCGCGACCGACAAGGTCATCAAGATCGGCAATACCAATCCGTATAGCGGACCTGCGTCGTCCTACGGCACCATCGGCAAGACGATCGGCGCCTACTGGAAGATGGTGAACGAGAAGGGCGGCGTCAATGGCCGCATGATCGAATGGATCTCCTACGATGACGGCTACAGCCCGCCGAAAACCGTCGAGATGGTGAGGAAACTGGTCGAGCAGGACCAGGTGCTGATCGTGTTCCAGACGCTCGGCACGCCGCCCAATACCGCCATCCAGAAGTACTTGAACACGAAGCAGGTGCCGCAGTCGTTCGTCGCCACCGGCGCGACGAAGTGGAACGACCCGCGCAACTTCCCCTGGACCATCGGCTGGCAGCCGAACTACCAGACCGAAGGGCGCATCTACGCGGAGCACATCCTGAAGAACAACCCGAAGGCCAAGATCGGCGTCCTTTACCAGAACGACGACTACGGCAAGGACTACCTGAAGGGCTTCAGGGACGGCCTGGGCGACAAGACGAGCATGATCGTCAAGGAAGTGTCCTACGAGGTGACCGATCCGACCGTCGACTCGCAGATCGTGCAGCTGCAGGCTTCCGGCGCGGACACTTTCTTCAACATCACCATCCCGAAGTTCGCGGCGCAAGCGATCCGCAAGGCCTACGACACCGGCTGGAAGCCGACGCACTACCTCAACAATGTGTCGGCCTCCGTCGGCTCGGTGCTGATGCCGGCGGGCCTCGACAAGTCGGTCGGCCTGATTTCGACTCAGTACTTCAAGGACCCGAATGATGAGCAGTGGAAGGACGATCCCGCGATCAAGGAATTTCGTGCCTTCATGAAGAAGTACTACCCCGAGGGCAACGTGCTGGATCCCTTCAACTTCTACGCCCATCTCGTTTCAGAGACGCTGCACCAGGTGCTCAAACAATCAGGTAACAACCTCACTCGCGCAAACGTCATGAAGCAGGCTGCGAGCCTGAAGGACTACCGCCCCGAGGGTTTGCTGCCTGGAATCCGCATCAATACCGGCGCGGGGGACTTCGCGCCGCTCGAGTCGGAACAGCTGACCCGCTTCGACGGCAAGGTGTTTCAGCGCTTCGGCCCGATTATCGGCAAATAGCGCGGCGAAGTGAAAAAAAAAAGCGGGCGCTCTGCGCCCGCTTTTGTTTGAAAAAAGGGTCAGACCCCTTTTTTTATTTAAACAGGGCTTTGCCCCAGGCCGCTTCCCAGTTCTCGCCCGTGACGTCGGTCTCGCGGCCGTCGGCCTCGTGGAACTTGTTGGGAATCTGGAACATCGCCAGCATCACCCCGCCCCGCGCCCCGCCCCAGGCTTCGTGCCGGCTGCCCGCCGGCCGCCAGACGTAGTCCCCCGCCATGCATTCGCCTTCGCCGCAAACCAGGCTGCCCTCGAGCACATAGGTCTGCTCGATCAGCACGTGTTCGTGGTCCGGCAGCCTTGCGCCTGGCGCCATCTTCACCAGGGTGGTCGCCAGCCCGGTCTCGCGGTCCACCAGGAGCGTCTTGGTCTCGATGCCGGTAAAGCGCGTCTTCTCCCAGGGCAGTCCGGCGACCTCGACGAAGCGCGAGGCCATCGGTGGCAGCCCGGAATGCTTCATAGCCTTGGGGGTCATTCCGCTCATGGCGCCTAACCTATAATCCTTCGGGCCATGTCCGTCAACCCGGTCAAGCGCAAGCTCGCCGCCATCCTGGCCGCGGACGTGGTCGGCTACAGCCGCATGATGGGCGCCGACGAAGAGGGGACGATGAAGGTCCTCTCGGCGCACCGCTCGATGATCGACGGCATCATCGTGTTCCACGAAGGCCGCATCATCAACACCGCCGGCGACAGCGTGCTCGCCGAGTTCGCCAGCCCGACGCAGGCGGTGCGCTGCGCGGTCGAGATCCAGGACGCGCTGAAGACCCGCAACGACAGCCTGCCCGAAGACCGCCAGAGGCATTTCCGCATCGGCGAGAACCTGGGCGACGTGATGGTGAAGGGCGACGACCTGCTCGGGGACGGGGTCAACGTGGCCGCGCGGCTGGAGGGCATCGCCGAGCCCGGAAAAATCTACATCTCCTCCAGCGTCTACGACCAGATCGCGGGCAAGCTGGATCTGGGCTTCGTCGATCTCGGCGAGCAGACGCTGAAAAACATCGACCGGCCGATCCGCACCTACCGGGTCGACCGCGACAGCCGCAGCGTGACGGTCGGCAGGCGCAAGTCGCGCCCCGGCACCGGCCCATGGATCGGGGCGGTTCTGGCTGCGGTGGCGATCGGCGCGGGCATCGTCTGGGTCCTGGGGCAGCAATCCGCCAGCCGCCAGGAGGAAACGGTGAAGGCGAAAGCAGCGGCCGACGCGGAAATCGCCAAGGCACGCGCCGAGGCCGAGGAAGCGAAGAAGACGGCTGCCGCCGCTACGGATTCTGCAACTGCGGCGCAGCGCGCCTTGGAGGACCAGCGCATCGCCGCTACGCGCGCCCGCGCGCAGGCCGAGCTCTCTGCTGCGCGGTCGGAAGCCGAGGCGACCCGTCGCAAAGCCGACGCGGAACTCTCCTCGGCGACCGAGACGCGCCGGGCGGCCGAGGCCGCGGCAAAGGCGGCGGCGCCCGCGGCCAAGCCCGCCGCGGCTCCGCCTTCAGCGGCATTGACGAAGTGGGCCGCGAGCTTTGCCTGCGGCAGTTTTGGTACCGCGCCTCCCGCCACGTTTCCGGCGAGCGTGACCTCCGTCCGCAACGCGTTCGCGCTCGCCATGGGCAAGGCGGGCCAGCCCGGTGCGCTGCAAATGAAGGGCACGCGCCAGGCAGATGGCAAGCTATCGCTCTCCGGTAGCGGAATCTCTTCGCTCACGGAGTTCCTTGGTCAGACGTACACGGCAACACTGGAAGGGAAGTTCTCGGGCGAGCGCTACGTCGGCAGGGGCAAGCTCGGCGACCGCGACTGCGCGCTTACCCTACTTACCGAAGCGGCCGCCGCAAGTCAGGCCGCCGCCGAGGTGGCAGCCCAAACGGGACCATGGGCTGGAACTATGATTTGCGCTGCCGGCGTGTCGTTACCGCCTGCAGCTTTGCCGGTTGCGGTGGCGGTGACCGGCCAGGCTTTCGAGATGCGCAGGGGGAAACCGGATGCGGTGCCCTTCCTGCAGATGAACGGCCTGCGTGAGGCCAACGGCAGGATGCGCGTCGCAGGCAAGGGAATTTCTGGCGCCAAGGAAAACCTGGGACAAGCCTACAAGGCGGATTTCGACGGCAAGTTCACGGGCGAGCGCTACGAAGGCCGCGGCAAAATTGGCTCGCGCGACTGCGCGCTGATCCTCACGCGCAAGTAGCGCGCTAGGCTTTCCGGTAGTCCCCCACCCGCACGATCTTCATGGTGTTGGTGCCGCCCGCCTTGCCGATCGGCTCGCCGATGGTGAGCACGATCAGGTCGCCGTCCTTCACCACGCCGTTTTCCACCAGCACCTTCTCGGCCGCCTGCAGCAGCTCCTCGCGGTCGTGGCCGACGTACTTGACCATCAGCGGGTAGACATCGCGGAACAGCGCGCAGCGGTAGCGCGTCGCGGTCTGCGAGGTGAGCGCGTAGATCGGCACGCCGCAGTTGAGGCGGCTCATCCACAGCGCGGTGGAGCCCGACTCGGTGAGCGTGGCGATGGCCTTGACCTTCAGGTGAAAAGCGGTGAACAGTCCCGCCATCGCGATCGACTGGTCCACCCGCGTGAAAACCCGGTTGAGGAAGTCCTGGTCCAGGTTGAGCGGCTGGGTCTGCTCTGCCTCGATGCAGATGCGGTCCATCGCCTCGATGGTTTCCACCGGGTACATGCCGCTCGCTGATTCTGCCGACAGCATCACCGCGTCGGTGCCGTCGAGCACGGCGTTGGCAACGTCGGACACCTCGGCGCGCGTCGGCACCGGGCTGGCGATCATTGATTCCATCATCTGCGTCGCGGTGATGGTGAGCTTGTTCTGCTCGCGCGCGAGGCGGATCATGCGCTTCTGCAGCGCCGGCACCGCCGCGTCGCCCACCTCCACGGCGAGATCGCCGCGGGCCACCATGATGCCGTCGCAGGCGCCCATGATGTCGAGCAGCGCTTCGTGCTTCACCGCCTCCGCGCGCTCGATCTTGGCGATCAGCATCGCCTTGCCGCCCGCGGCGCGCAGCAGTTCGCGCGCCATATACATGTCGCGGCCCGACTTCGGGAAGGACACCGCGAGGTAGTCGGCGTTGATCTTCGCCGTGGTGCGAATGTCTTCCATGTCCTTGGGCGTGAGCGCCGCCGCGGTGAGCCCGCCGCCCTGACGGTTGATGCCCTTGTTGTTGGACAGCACGCCGCCGTGGCGCACGCGGGTCTGCACCTCGTCGCCGCGCACCGCGGTGACTTCGAGCACGATCTTGCCGTCGTCCAGCAGCAGCACGGTGCCCGCGTCGACGTCGCGAGGCAGCTCCTTGTAGTCCAGGCCCACGCGCCCCTGGTCGCCGAGCTCGCAAGCCGCATCGAGCACGAAGCTCTGCCCCTTCTCCAGCACCACCTTGTCCTGCTTGAACTTGCCGATGCGGATCTTGGGGCCCTGCAGGTCGCACATGGTGGCGACCGTGCGGCCGGTCTTGCGGCCGATCTCCTTCACCAGGTCGGCGCGCTTGAGGTGGTCCTCCGCAGTGCCGTGCGAGAAATTGAGACGCACCACGTCCACGCCGGCGCGCACCATGCGCTCGAGAACGGCGGGATCGCTCGAGGCGGGGCCGAGGGTGGCGACGATCTTGGTGCTGCGGAGCATCAGGCTCTTTCTTCGAGGACGGCGACCGCGGGCAGGGTCTTGCCCTCGAGAAACTCGAGGAACGCGCCGCCAGCGGTGGAAATATAGCCGATGCGCCCGGCAACGCCGAACTTGTTGATCGCCGCGACCGTGTCGCCGCCGCCGGCGATGGAGAAGGCTTTCGAGCCGGCGATGGCCCGCGCCAGGACTTCGGTGCCCTTGCCGAAGGCGTCCTTCTCGAACACCCCGACCGGCCCGTTCCAGACGATGGTGCCCGCGCCGTCGAGCAAACCGGCGAACTCGCGCGCCGCCTGCGGGCCGATGTCTAGGATCATCTCGTCTGGCGCAACCGCATCCGTACTCTTTACCGTGCCTGCGCCGTCCACGCTCCTGGCCACCACCACGTCGGCCGGCAACGGCACCTGCGTCAGCGACGAGATGCGCTTCGCCTCCTCTACCAGAGCAGGCTCGGCGAGGGATTTGCCGATCGGCTTGCCGGCGGCGAGCAGGAAGGTGTTGGCAATGCCGCCGCCGACGATCAGCCGGTCCACTTTCTTCGCGAGTTCCGCCAGCAGGGTGAGCTTGGTCGAGACCTTGGCGCCGCCGACGATCGCCACCAGTGGCCGCGCCGGATTGGCGAGCGCCTTGCCGAGGGCGTCGAGCTCGGCGGCCATCAGCGGCCCGGCACAGGCTAATTTCGCGAACCTGGCCACCGCGTGCGTGGTCGCTTCCGCGCGATGCGCGGTGCCAAAAGCGTCGTTGACGTAAACGTCGCACAGCGCGGCGATCTTGCGCGCAAGTGCCTCGTCGTCCTTCTTCTCGCCCTGGTTGACGCGGCAGTTCTCCAGCAGGACTACCTCGCCGGGATTCACCGCCACGCCGTCGACCCAGTCGCGCTTGAGCGGCACCACGCGCCCGAGCAGCTCGGCAAGGCGCTGCGCCACCGGCGCGAGCGAATCCTCGGGCCGCAGCTCGCCTTCCTTCGGCCGGCCAAGGTGAGAGGTCACCATCACCGCGGCGCCCTTTTCCAGCGCGAGCCGGATGCCGGGGACCGAGGCGCGGATGCGCGTGTCGTCGGTGATATTGCCGGCCTCGTCCTGCGGAACGTTCAGGTCGGCGCGGATGAACACGCGCTTGCCGCGCAGCTCCAGGTCGGCCATGCGCTTGAAGCGCATGTCGCTACTTTGCGTTCATCAGCGCAACCGCCACGTCGAGCATGCGGTTGCTGAAGCCCCATTCGTTGTCGTACCAGGAGCACACTTTGACCAGCGTGCCCTCCGCCACACGAGTCAGCGTTTCGTCGAACACCGAGCTGGCGGGATTGTGGTTGAAGTCCGAAGACACCAGCGGCTCGGTGCTGTATTCCAGAATTCCCTTGAGATCGGTGTCGGAAGCCTGCTTCACCGCCTGGTTGACCTCGGCCACCGAGGTCGCCTTCTTCGCGACGAAGCTCAAGTCGACGATCGAAACGTTGATCGTCGGCACCCGGATCGAAAAGCCGTCCAGCTTGCCATTCAGGTGGGGCAGGACCAGGCCCACTGCGGCGGCGGCGCCGGTCTTGGTCGGGATCATGTTGTGCGTGGCCGAGCGCGCCCGGCGCAGGTCCTTGTGGAATACGTCGGTGAGCACCTGGTCGTTGGTGAACGAGTGAATCGTGTTCATCAGCCCCGACACGACTCCGATCCGGTCATCGAGCGCCTTGATGAGCGGCGCGAGGCAGTTGGTGGTGCAGGAGGCGTTGGAGATCACCGTGTCGGAGGCCTTCAGCTCGCCGTGGTTCACGCCCATCACGATGGTGCGATCGACGTCCTTGTCGCCCGGGGCCGAGATGATGACCTTTTTCGCGCCCGCAACGAGGTGGCTCGACCCGCCCTTGGCCTTGCCGGTGAACAGGCCCGTGCACTCCAGCACCACATCCACGCCGAGCGCCTTCCAGGGGAGCTTGGCCGGGTCGCGCTCGGCGAGCACCTTGATCCTGTCGCCATTCACCATGATCGAGTCGCCCTCCACCGCCACCGTGGCGCGAAAGCGCCCGTGTGCGGTGTCGTACTTGAGCAGGTGCGCGTTGGTGGCCGCGTCCCCGAGGTCGTTGATGGCGACGAATTGCAGGCCCTGCTTCTTCCCGCCTTCGTAGTAGGCGCGCAGGATGTTCCTGCCGATGCGGCCGAAGCCGTTGATGGCGACTCTGATAGTCATGAGACGACGCTCCTCACTGCTTTTTCCACGTTTTCCGGCGTAAAGCCGAAATGCTTGAACAAATCTCCGGCGGGCGCCGACTCGCCGAAGCGGTCGATGCCGACCACCGCACCGTCCAGGCCCACGTACTTCCTCCAGAAGCCGGTGACGCCGGCTTCCACGGCGATGCGTGGCAGGCCGCGCGGCAGCACCGCGTCGCGATAGGCGGCGTCCTGGCGGTCGAACACCGTGGTTGAGGGCATGGACACCACGCGCACCGGAAAATCGAGCCGCTGCTGCGCCGCCAGGGCCAATTGCACCTCCGACCCGGTGGCGATCAGCACCGCCTTGGCCCAGGGGGCATCCGACACCACATAAGCTCCGCGCCGGATGCCCTCCAGCGACTCGCGCTTCACGTGCGGCACGTTCTGTCGCGTGAGCAGCAGCGCCGAAGGCCCGTCCCTGCGCTCGATCGCCGCGGTCCAGGCCGCTGCGGTTTCCACCGTGTCGCAAGGCCGCCAGACATCCAGATTCGGGATCAGGCGCAAGGCGGCGGCGTGTTCGATGGGCTGGTGTGTGGGGCCGTCCTCGCCCAGGCCGATCGAGTCGTGCGTGAACACGAAGATCGAGCGCAAGCCCATCAGCGCCGCCATGCGCAGCGAATTCCTCGCGTAGTCGGAGAACACGAGGAACGTGCCGCCATAGGGAATGCAACCGCCGTGCAGGGCGATGCCGTTCATCACTGCGCCCATGCCGAACTCGCGCACGCCGTAGAACAGGTAGTTGCCGCCAGTGTCGCGGCCGATCACTTTCGAGGACTTGACCATCGTCAAATTGGAGCCGGTCAGGTCGGCCGAGCCGCCGACCAGCTCGGGCAGGGCCGGCAACAGCGCCTCGAGCACGTTTTGCGAAGCCTTGCGCGTGGCGACGCTCTCGGCCTTGTGCTCTGCG
>CAZVZV010000057.1:0-5041 GCA_964631735.1 uncultured Enterobacteriaceae bacterium | reverse complement strand
ACAAGTCAAACCCGAGGCTTCGCGCCGCAAATTTCTGACCGGCGCCGCTGCAGCCACTGCCGGCGCGGCGACGCTCGGCTTCCCGATGATCGCGAAGTCCCAGTCGCCGATCGTGATCAAGATGCAGGGCGCCTGGGGCGCGAAGGACATCTTCAACGAGATGGCCCGGGAGTATGTGACGCGCGTCAACGAGATGGCGGGCGGACGCCTGCGCATCGACTTCCTCGTCACCGGCTCCGTAGTGAAGACATTCCAGGAGATGGACGCCGTAAGCCAAGGTGTGCTCGATGCCGCCCACAACGTGCCCGTGTACTGGTATGGCAAGTCGAAGGCGGCGTCGCTGTTCGGCTCCGGCCCGATCAACGGCATGGACGCGCAGCAGACGCTCGCCTGGATCTACCGCGGCGGCGGTCTTGAGCTCTACAACGAGTTGCTGAAAAATCTCAACCTCGATGTGGTCGGCTTTTTCGCCATGCCGATGCCCACCCAGCCGCTCGGCTGGTTCAGGAAGCCGATCACCGACGCGGCCGGACTGAAGGGCTTGAAGTACCGCACGGTGGGCCTGGCTGCGGACCTGTTCCAGGAGATGGGTACCAAGGTGACGCAACTGCCGGGCGGTGAAATCATGCCGGCGCTCGAGCGTGGCGTGATCGACGCCTTCGAGTTCAACAACCCGACCTCGGACTCGCGCTTCGGTGCCCAGGACGCGATCAAGAATTACATGATGGGCAGCTACCACCAGGCGATGGAGTTCTTCGAAATCATCTTCAACAAGAAGAAGTGGGACTCGATCCCGAAGGACCTGCAGGCGATTCTGCAGTACGCCGTCGAGGCTGCGAGCTCGTCTAACTTCTGGACCGGACTCGACAACTACTCGCGCGACCTGCAGATCCTCATCGACAAACACAAGGTCAACGTGATCCGCACGCCCAAGTCCGTCTTCGCGGAGCAGCTCAAGGCCTGGGATGTGCTCACCGACCGGCTGTCGAAAGCGGACCCGTTCTTCGCGAAAGTGGTGGCATCGCAGCGTGCCTTCGCCAAGCGCGTCGCCTACTACGTGAACATCAACGACGCGGACTTTCGCGCCGGCTACGAGCACGTCTTCAAGACCAAGATTCCCGTCTGAGGACATCCACGCGTAGGGCAGGATGAACTGGGGCGGCACCTGATGGTGGTGTCGCCCCATTTTTCTGCCCTTGACGGGTAAGCCATGGTCAACCGATTCATCTACGGTGTCGATCTTCTCAGCCGGACGGTGGGGCACGCATTCGCATGGTTCCTACTGATTCTCACTTTCGGCACGACTTACGAAGTCTTCGTGCGCTATGTCCTGAACGAGCCCACCAGCTGGGCGTTCGACTTCAGCTACCTGATGTACGGGGCGATGTTCTACATGGCCGGCGCCTACACGCTTTCACGCGGCGGCCATGTGCGCGCCGACATGTTTTACCGGTTGTGGCAGCCGCGCACGCAGGCGAAGGTCGAGTTGGTGCTCTACGTCATATTCTTCTTTCCCGGGGTGCTCGCGCTGGTGATCGCCGGCTGGAAATACGGCTATACGTCGATGAAAATTTTCGAGTCGAGCGTCAACAGCCCGGTAGGAGTGCCGATCTGGCCGCTCAAGATGCTGATCCCTTTTGGCGCCGGCCTGCTGGCGCTGCAGGGCGTCGCCGAGGTGCTGCGCTGCATTCTGTGCATGAAGAGTAACGAGTGGCCGACCAGGCTGCATGACGTGGAGGAGCTCGAAAAGCAGATCCTGGAGGAGCACGCGAGGAAGGCTGCGCAGGAGCCTGCGCAAGGAGCAGCGACATGATCGATCCGGGAATCGTCGCTCTCGTGATGCTGGGGATCCTGGTCGCAACGATCATGATCGGGTTCCCGGTCGCATTCACATTGATGGCCCTGGGCGTGATATTCGGCTACTACGCCTACTTCCAGCCGGACCAGGCGTTTTTCAACAACCGCGTGTTCTACCTGCTCACGCAGAACACTTTCACCACCATGAACAACGACGTGCTGGTGGCGATCCCGCTGTTCCTGCTGATGGGCTACATGGTCGAGCGCTCCAACCTGCTCGACAATCTGTTCTTCAGCGTGCAGCTCGCGCTCAAGCGGGTTCCGGCATCGCTCGCCGTGGCGACGCTCATGACCTGCGCGTTGTTCGCCACCGCCACCGGGATCGTGGGCGCCGTTGTGACGCTGATGGGCCTGCTCGCTTTTCCCCAGATGCTCAAGGCGGGCTACGACGTAAAGCTCGCCTCGGGAGTGATCTGCGCCGGGGGATGCCTGGGCATCCTGATCCCGCCCTCGATCATGCTGATCGTCTACGCCGCCATGGCCGGCATGTCGGTGATCCAGCTCTACGCTGCTGCGGTCGTCCCCGGCTTCATGCTTGCCGGCATGTATTGCGTCTACGTCATCATCCTGGCGATATTCAAGCCTCACCTCGCGCCACCGCTGCCCAAGGACCAGGGCAATGTGCCGGTTGGCGAGGTAGTCGTGATGGTGTTCAAGTCCTTCGTTCCGCTGGCGCTGCTCATCTTGGCCGTGCTGGGCACGATCATGTTCGGCCTGGCAACGCCGACTGAGGCGGCGGCGGTCGGGGCGCTCGGCGCGATGGTGCTGGCGGTCGCCTACCGATCCTTCACCTGGGGCCGGCTCAAGGAATCGGTGTTCCTCACCGCGCGCACTTCGGCAATGGTGTGTTTCCTCTTTGTCGGCTCGGCCACCTTCGCCGGCGTCTTCGGTTACCTCGGCGGCCAGAGCATCATCGAAAAATTCGTACTCAGCCTCAATATGAGCCCGATCACGTTCCTGATCGTGGCGCAACTCATCATTTTCCTGCTCGGCTGGCCGCTGGAATGGACCGAGATCATCATCATTTTCGTGCCGATCTTCCTGCCGCTGCTGCCGCACTTCCACATCGATCCGCTGCTGTTCGGGCTGCTGGTGGCATTGAACCTGCAGACCGCGTTCCTGTCGCCGCCGATGGCGATGGCCGCCTACTACCTGAAAGGGATCGCGCCCAAGCACGTACTGCTGACGCAAATTTTCAGCGGCTGCATGCCGTTCCTCTATATCGTGCTGCTGTCGATGCTCATCGTGTATGTGTTTCCGCAGACGGTGTACTGGCTGCCGAGGTTGCTCTACGGCAATTGAACCAGTGGACGCGTCGAAACTGAACTGGCTTTCTGCTTCTGACGCGGCACGCGCAATCCGCGACGGCGCGATCAGTTCGGAACAGGTGGTGGAAGCCTGCCTCGCGCGTATCCGCGAAGCCGAGCCGCAGGTCGAGGCCTGGCAATACCTTGACCCGGCGCACGCTCTCGGGCAGGCACGCGCGCGCGACGCCGACCGGCGCGAAGGCCGCGCGACCGGGCCCCTGCACGGCCTGCCGGTTGGGATCAAGGACATCATCGATACGGGCGACATGCCGACCGAGGATGGCACGGTGCTGCACGCCGGGCGCACGCCCGACAGCGACGCCACGGTGGTCGCAATGCTGCGCGCCACGGGCGCGGTGATTCTCGGCAAGACCGTCACCACCGAGTGCGCGTATTTCCATCCCGGCAAGACGCGCAATCCGCACCACCCGGAGCACACGCCCGGCGGATCGTCCTCCGGGTCCGCCGCCGCGGTCGCCGCGGGCATGGTGCCGCTCGCGCTCGGCTCGCAGACCAACGGCTCGGTGATTCGGCCCGCGGCATTCTGCGGCGTCTACGGCTTCAAGCCGACTCACGGGCTCATCCCGCGCCACGGCATCCTGAGGCTCTCGCGCACGCTCGACCACGTAGGGGTTTTCGCGCGCACGCTCGAGGATGTCGCATTATTGGCTGAGCAGTTGGTCGGCTACGACGAGCGCGACCTCGACACCCGGCCGCGCGCGCGCGCTGCGTTCCAGGCGGTCGCCGCCGATGAGCCGCCGCTTGCGCCGCTGCTCGCGTTCGTCAAGGGACCGGCGTGGGAGCGCGCCGAGGAAGGAACCAAGGAGGCGTTCGCCGAACTCGTGGCGGAGCTCGGGGATCGTGTGGTTGAAGTGGAGCTTCCTGGCACCGCGCCGCGCGCGCTCGACTGGCATCGCACGATCATGGAAGCCGAGATGGCGGCAAACCTCGACCTCGAGTGGGAAAGGGGGCGCGAACGGCTGTCTGAGACGTTGCGCGCCCTGCTCGCGCGCGGGCGCGAAGTGCGTGCGCTCGAGTACCAGCAGGCGCTGGCGCGGATCCCGATCCTGAACGACGGCTTCGGGGAGATTTTCGGACAATACGACGCGATCCTCACACCGGCTGCACCTGGCACGGCACCCAAGGGACTTGGCGCGACCGGTGATCCCGCGTTTTGTACGCTGTGGACGCTGCTGGGAATGCCCGCGCTCAGCCTGCCGCTGATGCGGGGCGAGAACGGTCTACCGTTGGGCGTGCAACTGGTTGGCGCGCGTCACGACGACGCGCGCCTGCTGCGCACTGCCCGCTGGCTCACCGCGCAGCTCGCGCGACACGAATGATCGATCGGGAGGATTCGCCATGGGAGTGAAGATTGCAGCGGCAATAGTGGCGGTGATCCTGGTGCTGGGTTATCTGCTTCCGCCGGTGTTCAAGCTCAAGGATGTCGCGCTCGGCGTCGTCATCTGCATCGGCATCGCAATGATGCTGGTCGACCTCGCGCAGTCGCTCAAGTCGAAGGAAGACTGAGACCGGTCCTCGGCGCGCCGCTGCCGGCGCGGCAGCGCTACGCGACCGTGGCTTCGTTCCTGGAAAGCGAGTAGCAGAAGCGGCGCATGCGCTTGAGGTCTGCCTGCTCGATCGCCTGCTTTAGGAACTGCATGTTGCGGTCGATTTCGGCCTGGTAAAGGCTGGGACCGTCGAAGTACGCCTCGGCATAGCGATCCGCGCTGCCCAGTTTCTTCTCGATGCGCTGGCGCGCCACGTATTCGTAGAAGCCGGGCGTCTTGAGCATCAGGTCCTCGGGCGAGGCGTAGCGCACGATCTCGCGCCCATCGGCAAGCGTCTCGCGCGCAATGCTTCCCCAGACGAACTCCGGG
>CAZVZV010000056.1:0-7114 GCA_964631735.1 uncultured Enterobacteriaceae bacterium | reverse complement strand
ACACCGGCCGAAGCTGATCGTCACCGGCGCATCGTCCTATGCGCTGCGCATCGACTGGCAGCGCTTCCGCGCCATCGCCGACCGCTGCGGCGCGCTGCTGATGGCCGACATCGCGCATTACGCGGGGATGGTCGCGGTCGGGTTGTATCCCTCGCCCATCGGCATCGCCGACTATGTCACCAGCACCACGCACAAGACGTTGCGCGGTCCGCGCGGCGGGCTGGTGCTCGGCATGGGCGACCTGGGCAAAGGCATCAACTCCGCGATCTTTCCGGGGATCCAGGGCGGCCCGTTGATGCACGTGATCGCCGCCAAGGCGGTGGCCTTCGGCGAGGCGCTCAGGCCAGAGTTCAAGCTCTACCAGCAGCAGGTGCTGGACAACGCCAAGGCGATGGCGCGCGTGCTGATAGCGCGCGGAGTGCGCATCGTGTCCGGGCGCACCGAGTCGCACATGATGCTGCTCGACCTGCGCGGCAAGCGCGTCACCGGCAAGGACGCGGAGGCCGCGCTCGGCCGCGCCCACATCACAGTGAACAAGAATGCCGTGCCGGACGACCCGGAGAAGCCGACGGTCACCTCGGGCGTGCGCATCGGCACGCCGGCGATGACCACGCGCGGTTTCAGGCTGGAGGAGGCGGAATTCATCGCCGGACTGGTCGCCGACGTGCTCGAGCGTCCCGCCGACGAAGCCAATCTGCGCCGCGTTGCGGGCGAAGTGCAGGCGCTGTGCGCGAGATTCCCGGTCTACGGGTAGAGTAGGCTGCCATGCGCTGCCCGTTCTGCGGCAATGAGGACACCCAGGTGCTCGACACGCGCTCGAGCGCGGAGGCGAGCTCGATCCGCCGCCGGCGCAAGTGCTCCGCCTGCGACAAGCGCTTCACCACCTACGAGCGCGTCGACCTGAAGATGCCGCGCCTGGTGAAGAAGGACGGCAGCCGCACCGAGTTCGACCGCGACAAGCTGGTCGGCAGCATGATGCTCGCGCTCAGGAAGCGCCCGGTGGCGACCGAGGCGCTGGAGGGCGCGGTGGCGCGCATCGAGGAAAAGCTGAGGTCCCTGGGCGAGCGCGAAGTGCGCACCAGCCGGGTCGGCGACCTGGTGATGCGCGAGCTGGCCAAGCTCGACAAGATCGCCTACATCCGCTTCGCCTCGGTGTACCGCAGCTTCGAATCGCCGGATGACTTCCGCGAGGCGGTGCAGGAAGTGAAGACCAAAAAGCGCCGGAAGTGACCTCTTTTTCGGCGTTCGACCACGCGATGATGAAGCGTGCTCTCGTGCTCGCGGAGAAGGGGCTGTACACGGCGACGCCCAACCCTCGCGTGGGCTGCGTGCTGACCCAAGGCGAAAGAGTCGTCGGCGAGGGCTGGCACGAGAAGACCGGCGCGCCGCACGCGGAAGCGAATGCGCTGATTGCCGCTGGTGCTGCGGCGAAAGGCGCCACCGCTTACGTTTCGCTCGAGCCCTGCAACCACCACGGCAAGACGCCGCCTTGTGCCGATGCCCTGATCAAGGCCGGGGTGGTGCGCGTGGTCGCCGCGATGCGCGATCCGAATCCAAAGGCGGGGAAAGGCGGCGATAAGCTCGCTGCGACGGGCATCCGCTTCGAATCCGGTCTGATGGAGGAGGAAGCGCGCGAGTTGAACGTCGGCTTCGTGTCGCGCATGAGCCGCGGCCGGCCCTGGGTGCGCATGAAGATCGCGGCGACGCTCGACGGGCGCACGGCGCTGGCGAACGGCAAGTCGCAATGGATCACGGGTCCCGAGGCGAGGAAGGACGGTCATCGCTGGCGCGCGCGCGCCTGCGCTATCGCCACGGGCGGGGGCACGGTGAGGGTCGACGACCCGCAGTTGACGGTGCGCGAGGTGCAGACGCCGCGCCAGCCGTTGCGCGTGGTGATCGACAGTCGGCTCGAGACGCCGCCACAGGCGCGCATCCTGCAGGGCGACAAAGTGCTGTTCTTCGCCGCGGTGAGCGGCAAGACGCTGCCGAACGCGGAGATCGTGGTGCTGCCCAACGCAGGCGGGAAAGTGGACCTGAACAAGATGCTGGAGGAACTCGCCCGCCGCGGCGTGAACGAACTGCACGTCGAAGGCGGCTTCAGGCTGAACGGTTCGCTGGTGCGCGAGGGCTGCGTGGATGAATTCCTGGTGTACTTGAATCCGAGTTTGCTGGGAGATTCCGCGCAAGGCATGGTCGACTTCGCGGAAATGACCGGACTGGATCAACGCGTCGCGCTGCAGTTGCGTTCGATCGAGCGCATCGGCAACGACCTCAGGATCATCGCGAGGCCTTGATGTTCAGCGGCGTCGTCCAGGCAGTCGGCAAGATCGTGAGCGCCAAGCCCTTGGTAGTGGACGCCGGCAAGCTGCCGCTCGCTGACGTCAAGGTCGGCGATTCGGTCTGCGTGCAGGGCGCCTGCCTCACGGTGACCAGGAAACGCGGCAGGCGCCTGTCCTTCGACGTTTCAGAGGAGACTCACGAATGCACCACCGGTCTCGGCAGGCCGGGGCCGGTGAACCTGGAGAAGGCGCTGCGCCTCGCCGACCGGCTCGGCGGCCACCTGGTGACCGGGCACGTGGACGGTGTGGGGCTCGTGCTGCACGTCAGGGGCAGCGTCTACACGTTGCGTGCACCGAAGGCGGTGGCGCGCTACGTCGCGCCCAAAGGCTCGATCTGCATCGACGGCGTGAGCTTGACGGTGAACCGCGTGCGCGGCGCGGATTTCGACGTCAACCTGATCCCGCACACGCTGAAGGTCACGACACTTGCGCGCCTCAAGCCCGGGTCGGAGGTGAATCTCGAGGCGGACCTGGTCGCTCGCTACATGGAGCGCCTGCGCATGGCCTCCAAGTAAGTTCCGGCGTCCGGTCCTGCGCCTCGACGTCAGCTTTCCACCCAGGGCGGTCGTTCAGAGCGTAGACTGATTCCAAAGCCAATGAAGTCCAAAAGAGCGAAAGCAGCGAGTAGGAAGGAATCCTCCCGCCTTTTTTTCCAGAATCTGCGGCCGAAATTTCTCGACTGGGAGCCGTCAACGGAGGAACAAAAGACGCTGGAGGTTAAGGCGCGGCAGGAAGCAAAAGAGGTCGAGTTGAAAAGGGTTACCGAACTGGCCAGGGACAGAGAAGCAGAGAAGGCGGCCACAACAAAGCGCCACCGGGGCGCAGCCGGCAGGAAAAAGCAACGCAAACGGGGTTAATGCTGACCTAGCGGTTGCGGCCGGCTTTCACGAACTCGAGCGAGGCGCGAAACAGTTCGAGATCCTTCTCGTATTCGGCCACATCGGCGCAATCGATCTGTATCCATTCCCTCGAACTTGCCATGCCGCCGGGCTGAAACGGGACCACGTTGTTCCTTGAGAACTGCAATTCGGTCGCGGTGGCAGCGGGCAGGCGCAGGCCGACACCGCCGCCGCTGATGCAGGCGAACATCTTGTCGCTGACAAAGTAGGCATCGAGGTCGTTGATCTTTCCTGCGCTGACGCCCGGCAGCCTGAGAAGCAGCGCGTCGATCTGCGCCTTGCGGCTTGATCTGGTGGGTTCGGGTGTCAAAGGGGATCTGCCGGGGTTGTCATGGACAGGGCGATTGAACTATAGCGCCAGGCCGAGTCTCGCAGGCACATTACAGACGCTCAAGAACCACTGCGAGCTCGCTAAGCCCGAGCGGATGCGTGGTGCGAGGATACGGCGGCTTTGGCCAGGCCCAGCGAGGTTCCGGAAACTGCGCGCGCATCGCGTTGATGTCGCAATGGTAGGGCGGGCCCTGGATGGCGCCCTCGGCGGCGCCCGGCCGCGCAAACTGGACGAACAGCGCGTACAACCGCCCGCCCGGTGCGAGCCAGCGGTGCAACTGGTCGGCGTAGTCGCGCCACTGGTCCGGATACAGCGCGCACAGGCAGGTCTGCTCGTAGACCGCGTCGAAGGCTCGGTTCGGCTGCCAGGCGAGCACGTCGGCCTCTATCAGCGTCGCTTCGAGGCCCGCGCGATCGAGCCGCTCTCGCGTGCGGCCGATGGCTTCGGACGCGTAGTCCAACGCTGTCACTTCGAAGCCAGCCGCCGCGAGAGCAGCGACCTCGTAACCTGAGCCGCAGCCGGGCACCAGGATGCGGCAGGGCTCGAGCGCGCCTGCGGCGAGCCATGCGCCGAGCCGCGGATTGGCTTCGCCCCGGTCCCAGGGCGTGTCGCCCGCGGCAAAGCGCTCTTGCCAGAATTCCTTCGTCGGTCCGGCCATGGTGATCTGCCAATCCTATATCCTCGCGCGCACGTCCCGCCGATGACGCCGCGCATACACTTCGACCCCGCGCTCCCGGTCAGCCAGCGACGGGAGGAAATCGCGCGCGCGATCGCCGCGCACCCGGTGGTCATCGTCTGCGGCGAGACCGGGTCGGGCAAGACCACCCAGATCCCGAAGATCCTGCTCGAGATGGGTCGCGGCGACGGCCGCTACATCGGCCACACCCAGCCGCGCCGCATCGCCGCGCGCTCGGTCGCGGCGAGGATCGCCGAGGAACTGAAGGTGGAGCTCGGCACCGTGGTCGGCTACAAGGTGCGCTTCACTGACAAGGTCGGACCGCGCACGGCGATCAAGCTGATGACCGACGGCATCCTCCTTGCCGAGACGCAGGGCGACCCGGACCTGCGCGCCTATGACACCATCATCCTCGACGAGGCGCACGAACGCAGCCTCAACATCGACTTCCTGCTCGGTTACCTGAAGCGCCTGCTGCCAAGGCGACCGGATCTGAAGGTGGTCGTCACCTCGGCCACCATCGACGCCGAGCGCTTCTCGACGCACCTCGACGGCGCGCCGGTGATCGAGGTGTCGGGCCGGCCCTACCCGGTGGAGGTGCGCTACCGCCCTGTGGGCGGCGACGCTGAAGACACCACGCGCGACGAGGAGGAGCAGGCGCTCGGCGACGCCGTGGAGGAGCTGTTCCGCGAAGGCCCCGGAGACGTGCTGGTGTTCCTCCCTGGGGAGCGCGAGATCCGCGACGCGGCGGCCGTGCTGGCGAAGAAGAACCTGAAGGGCGCCGAGGTGCTGCCGCTCTACGGGCGCCTGTCGGTGGCAGAGCAGGACCGCGTGTTCCACCCGGGAGGGGTGCGCCGCGTGGTGCTCGCCACCAATGTCGCCGAGACCTCGCTCACGGTGCCGCGCATCCGCTACGTGGTGGACGCGGGCCAGGCGCGCGTCAAGCGGTACTCGTATCGCAACAAGGTGGAGCAGTTGCGCGTGGAGAACATCTCGCAGGCGGCGGCGCAGCAGCGCGCTGGGCGCTGCGGCCGCGTCGCCGACGGCATCTGCATCCGCCTGTACGGCGAGGACGATTTCAAGTTGCGCCCTGCCTATACTGACCCGGAGGTGCTGCGCTCCTCGCTCGCCGCGGTGATCCTGCGCGCGCTGTCCCTCGACCTGGGCAAGGTCGAGGACTTCCCGTTCCTCGATGCGCCAAATTCCCGCGCCATCGCCGACGGCTATGCTCTGCTTGCCGAGCTGGGCGCGGTGGACGACAACAACGAGCTGACTGACCTCGGCCGGGAGCTCGCGCGCCTGCCGCTCGATCCGCGCGTCGGGCGCATGCTGATCGCAGCGCGCGCCGAGGGCTGCCTCGAGCAGCTGCTGGTGGTTGCCGCGGCGCTCTCGGTGCAGGACCCGCGCGAGCGGCCGCTGGCCAGGCAGGGCGCGGCGGACGAGCGACACGCGCGCTTTGCCGAGGAGCGCTCCGATTTCCTGGCGCTGCTCAAGCTCTGGAAGCTGCAAGGCGAGCAGGGCCTGCGACGCATCTGCCGCGACAATTTCCTGTCCACTCCGCGTATGCGCGAGTGGCGCGACGTGCACCTCCAGCTGCAGAACGTGGTGGGCGAACTGGAGTGGAAGATGTCGAGCGCCAAGGTGGACAAGCCCGATGGTTACCGGGCGATCCACCGCGCGCTGGTCGCCGGGCTGCTCGGCAACGTCGGCATGAAAGACGAAGCGGACAGCAACTACACCGGCGCGCGCGGCATCAAATTCTGGGTGCACCCGGGCTCGGGCACCAAAAAGCCCGGCAAATGGATCGTCGCCGCGGAGCTGGTCGAGACCACGCGCCTCTACGCGCGGAGCGTGGCGACGATCGAGCCGCAGTGGCTGGAGGAGTTGGGCGCGCACCTCATGAAGCGCCACCGCGACAACCCGCACTGGGAGAAGATGCGCGCTCAGGTGGTGGCTCTGGAGCGCGGCACGCTCTATGGCCTGCCCGTGTACACGAGCCGTCGCGTGCACTACGGGCCGCTCGACCCCGAGCTCGCGCGCGGCATCTTCATCCGCTCGGCGCTGGTGGAGGGGGAGTTCGACACCAAGGCGCCGTTCTTCGCGCACAACCAGCGCCTGGTTGCGGAGATCGAGCGCATGGAGCACAAGTCGCGCCGTCCCGACATCCTGGTGGACGACGAACTGATCCACGCTTTCTACGAACAGCGCGTGCCGCAGGGCATCCACAACGGCGCGGACTTCGAGAAATGGCGCAAGGAAGCCGAGCGCGAAAACCCGAAGCTGCTGTTTCTCAAGCGCGATGACCTGATGCGCCACGAGGCGGCCGGGATCACCACCGACAACTTCCCGCACGAGGTGACACTCGGCGCCAACGCCATCCGCCTGGAGTACCACTTCGAGCCGCGCTCGCCGCGCGACGGCGTGACGATGACCGTGCCGGTGGCGCTGCTCAACCAGGTGAGCGCGGCGCGCAGCGAGTGGCTGGTGCCGGGGCTGCTGAAGGAGAAGGTGCGCGCATTGGCGAAGTCGATGCCGCAGCGGCTGCGCCACAAGCTCGGGCCGCTGGAAGAGTTCGCGGAGGGTTTCGCCGCCGCCGTGCCGCCCTCGGACATGCCGCTTGCGCAGGCCCTGGCGCGCCATATCCGTGCCGAGTTGAACCTGGAAGTCCCGCTCGACACTTTCCGCCCGGATTCGGCGCCGCCGCACCTGCAGATGAATTTCCTGGTGTTCGACGAGCACGGCCGCCAGCTGGCGATGGGCCGCAACCTCGTCGAGATCAAGCGCGAGCTGGCGCAGCACACGGCGGCAGTGCTGCAGAGCGAGGCGCCGCACGAGGAGGCAGAGCGCTACACCGACTGGACCATGGGCG
>CAZVZV010000055.1:0-12996 GCA_964631735.1 uncultured Enterobacteriaceae bacterium | reverse complement strand
GGGCGCAGCGCGGTGTCACGCCTGCACGGGCCGGAAGCTGGCCTGGTCTGGACGACGCGTGCGGCATTGGCCGCGGTGAAGAAAGTGCTCGCCGGCATCCATTCGCCCGGTTTCCAGACGCCGGGCAAGGCGTTTGGCGCAGATTTTGTCCTTGAATGCGAAGGCGTCAGGCGCGAAGATGTCGCCTGACCCGGAGGAGTGCACATGAGAATGCTTGCCGACGCGCTGGTGGGCTTGGTGGCGCTGCTGCATCTCTACTTCCTGGTGCTGGAGATGTTCCTGTGGACCAAGCCGCTCGGGCTTAAGGTGTTCCGCAACACGCCGGAGAAAGCGGAGACGACGAAGGTGCTCGCGGCCAACCAGGGCCTGTATAACGGATTCCTCGTCGCCGGGCTGGTGTGGGGTCTTTACCTCGGCGCTACCGGCCAGCACATCAAGATCTTTTTCCTCACCTGCGTGATCGTGGCCGGGGTCTACGGTGCGTGGAGCGTCAGCAGGCGGATTCTGTGGGTGCAGGCAGTCCCGGGCGCCGTGGCATTGGCGCTGGTATTGGCATCCTGAAGGACTTACCAAGAGGAGCGAGGCCATGATCAACCGCGACGATTACGTGCAGAAGCTGAAGGACCAGCTCGACCAGTGGAACGCCGACGCGAAGAAGTGGGAAGCCAAGGCGCAGGGAGCGCAGGCGACGATGAAGGCGGAGTACGAGAAGCAGCTCAAGACGGTGCACAGCCGCCGGGATGAAGCGATGGTTCAGCTCAAGCTGCTGCAGGGCGCCTCGACCGACGCCTGGCAGGACATGATGAAGGGCGCCGACCAGGCGTGGAAGAACATGCACGAGGCTTTCACCAAGGCGCGCTCGCATTTCGACAAGAAGTGAAGGCGTTCGATCTCACGGGCAAGGTCGCGCTGGTCACCGGCGGCAACGGCGGCATCGGCCTGGGCATGGCTGAGGGTCTGGCCCAGGCTGGCGCAGACCTGGTGATCTGGGGCTCCAACGCGGACAAGAATGCCGCTGCCGAGGCACAACTGAAAAAACACGGCCGGCGCGTGCTGGCGCAGCGCTGCGACGTGGCTGACGAGGCACAGGTCGAGGCGAAGTTCGCGGAAGCTGTAAAAACCATGGACCGCATCGATGGCTGCTTCGCCAACGCCGGCGTGAGCCAGGGGCGCGCGCCCATGGCCGAGCTGCCGACGAAGGAGTGGCGGCGCGTGCTCTCGGTCAACCTCGACGGCGCCTTTTTCACGCTGCGCGCCGCGGCGCGGCACATGACGGAGCGCTCGAAGGCGGGCAAGCCGGGCGGGCGGTTGGTGGGCATGGCGAGCAGCGCGGCGATCCACGGCGCGGGGCGTGCCTCCGCCTATGCCGCGACCAAGGGCGCGATGCTGACCATGATCCGCGCGCTCGCCGTGGAAATGGCGCGACACCAGGTCACCGCGAACTCCATCCTGCCGGGCTGGATCGCGTCGGACATGACCGCCGCCGCGATGGGCGACGAGAAATTCGCCGGCGCGGTGCTGCCGCGCATCCCGCTGCGGCGCTGGGGCACGAAAGAGGACTTCGCCGGCATCGCGGTGTACCTGATGAGCGACGCGAGCGGCTACCATACGGGCGACAGCTTTGTCATCGACGGCGCCTACACCATCTTCTGAAATGAACGACAACGTGCACGTCATCGGCCGTGGCTACGGCTACGAGGACCTGAAGGTCGGATTCCGTTTTCGCACCCACCGCCGCACCATCGCGGAGGCCGACCTGGCGAACTTCGTCAACCTGACCTGGCTCACCGAGGAGTTGTTCGCGGTCGAGGACGATGCCAAGCGCGCCATCAAGGGCCGTGCGGTTCCGGGGGCGCTGGTCTACTCCTTCGCGGAGGGCCTGCTGCTGCCCTCGATGCAGGACACGGGGCTCGCGTTCCTCAATGCGACGCTCGACGTGAAAGCACCGACCGTGGTCGGCGACACCATCCACGTCGAGGTCGAGGTCACCGAGAGCCGCTTGACGTCGAAAGGCGACCGCGGCCTGGTGCGCTTCAACAACAAGGTGCTGAACCAGCGCGGCGAGACGGTGCTCGAGTACAACCCGCTAAGACTGTTGAAAAGAAAATAGGGTCAGACCCCTTTTTTTGCTCTCCCACCTCGACCACATCGTACTCACCACCCGCGACCTCGCGGGCTGCATCCTCTTCTACACGGAAGTGCTGGGGATGAAGCTGGAGAAATTCCAGACTCCGACCGAGCAGCGCGTGGCGCTCAAGTTCGGCAGCCAGAAGATCAACCTGCACGAGTGGGGCAGGGAGTTCGAGCCGCGCGCGCACGTCGCGGTGCCGGGCAGCCTCGACCTGTGCTTCATCGCCGCGGTGCCGCTCGATGAGGTGATCAAGCGCCTGCGGACGAAGAACGTGCCGATCCTCGAGGGCCCGGTGATGAAGACCGGCGCCGTGTCCAAGCTGCGTTCGGTGTACGTGCGCGACCCCGACCTCAACCTGGTCGAGATCTCCGAACCATTGCCCTAGTCGTCCAGCCCCACCTGCGCCCCGTGCGCCGCCAGGTGGGCCGCGATCGCGCGCGTGTGCTCGCGGTCGCGCGTCTCCACCACGAACTCGACCTCGGGGGTCTTCACCGACGCCGTGCCGAACACGCGCTGGTGCTGGACTTCGACGATGTTGCCTCCGGCATCGCCGATCATCGCGGCGACTTTTGCCAGGCTGCCCGACACGTCGGTCATGCGCACGCGCAGCCGCACCAGGCGGCCATCGCGCACCAGGCCGCGCATCAGCACCGCCGACAGCAGGCGCGAGTCGATGTTGCCGCCGCAGATCGGCACGCCGACGCGCTTGCCGGCGAAGCGCCGCGGTTCGCTCAGCAGCGCGGCCAGGCCAGCCGCCCCCGCGCCCTCGGCCACCGTCTTCTCGATCTCGATCAGGGCGACGATAGCGCGCTCGATGGTTTCCTCTTCCACCAGCAGCACTTCGTCCACCAGGCGGCGGCAGATCGCCAGCGTCAGCTCGCCGACGTCGCGCACGGCCATGCCCTCGGCGATGGTATCGCCGCCCACCTCCACCGGCAGGCCGTTCAAGCGATGGTGCATGGCGCTCCAGGCCTTCGACTCCACGCCGAGCACGTGGATCGCCGGGCGCAGCGCCTTCGCTGCGACGGCGATACCGGAAATCAGCCCGCCGCCACCAACCGGCACCACCAGCACGTCGAGGTCGGCGACATCCTCCAGCATCTCGAGGCCCACCGTGCCCTGGCCAGCAATCACTGCTGCGTCATCGTAAGGATGGATGAAGCTGAGGCCGTCGCGCGAGGCGAGCGCCCGCGCGTGCACCGCCGCCTCGGCGAGCGTGTCGCCTTCGAGGATCACCTCGGCGCCGTGCACCTGCGTGCTTTTGACCTTGTTGTTGGGCGTGCCGCGCGGCATCACGATCACCACGCGCAGGCCCAGTCGCGCGGCATGGTAGGCGACGCCCTGCGCGTGGTTGCCGGCGCTCATGGCGATGACGCCGCGCCGGCGCTCGCTGTCGGGGAGGGTCAGCAGCTTGTTCAGTGCGCCGCGCTCCTTGAACGAGGCGGTGAACTGCAGGTTTTCGAATTTGAGCCACAGCTCGCAACCGGTCATTGCCGAAAGCGTGCGGCTGCGAACGCAAGGCGTGCGCTGCACCGCGCCGGCAATGCGCACCGCCGCCGCCCGTATGTCGCCCAGCGAAATCTCGCCCATGCTTCAGTCTAGCCCAGGCACCAGACCCGGCGCATGTGGGTAGAATTGCTCTGAAGGAGGGTGCAGATGCGTAGGTTGATCACCGGGCTGTTGTTCCTCGCGCCGTTGGCCGCGGCGGGCGCGGATTTGCCGATCTTCGACGCGCACATGCACTACAGCCACGACGCCTGGGAGGTGCTGCCGCCGAATGACATCATCGCCATCCTGAAAAAGGCGGGCGTGCGGCGCGCGCTGATCTCCTCTTCCGGCGACGACGGCCAGCAGCGCCTCAAGGCCGAGGCGCCCGAGCTCATCGTCACCGAGCTGCGACCCTACCGCTCGCGCGGAGACACCGGCACCTGGTTCCGCGACGAGACGGTGCCGGGGTACCTGGAACAGCGGCTGAAGAATTACCGCTACTCCGGCATCGGCGAATTCCACCTCTATGGCGCCGACGCCGACCTGCCGGTGCCGCGGCGCATGGTGCAGCTGGCGAAGCAGTACAAGCTGTTCCTGCACGCGCATTCAGATGCCGATGCGGTAGAGCGCCTGTTCAAGCAATGGCCAGAGGCGAAGATCCTGTGGGCGCACGCCGGTTTCGACCGCCCCGAGAACGTGCGCGCCATGCTGAGGAAGCACAAGAACCTCTGGTGCGACCTCGCGTTCCGCACCGACCACGGCTCGGGCGGGAAAGTGGATGCAGAGTGGCGCAAGGCCTTCCTCGAATTTCCCGAGCGCTTCATGGTCGGCACCGACACCTTCACGCCGGAGCGCTGGCACTACGTGGTCGAGCACGCCGGCTGGTCGCGCGCCTGGCTCGCCGACCTGCCGCAGGACGTCGCCGAGCGCATCGCCTACAAGAACGGCGAGGCGCTGTTCCCGCCGCAAAAATGAGGCGCTGGCTGCTGCTCGCGCTGCTCGCGCCTGCCGCGCAGGCCTGCGAGCTGCCCGGCGGCGCGGCGCAGCCGGTCAAGTCCGCAACCACCACCGTTCTCTTTCGCACGGTGCCGTTGCGCGTCGGCGAGCATTTCGCGGTCGAGTTCGCAGTCTGCCCGGCGCCGGACGCAGTGACGGTGAACGCATGGATGCCGGACCACCGGCACGGAATGAACTACAAGCCGACGGTCGCGACGCTCGGTGCAGGGCGCTACCGTGCCGAAGGGCTCATGTTCCACATGGCGGGGCGCTGGGAGTTCGTGTTCGAAGTCCGCGCGGGCGGCAAGACCGAGCGGCTCGCGCACAGCGTGCGGCTCGAGTGAGGCGCGGCCTCCTCGTCTTCCTCTTTGCGGCCGCACAGGCCGCGCAGGCCTTCAGCGATGCGCAAGTGCGCGCCATCGCTTCCCACGGGCCCTGGCCGCCGGTGTTCAAAGCCGATCCTTCGAACCGAGTTTCGGGCAATCAGGACGCCATCGACCTCGGCGAGCGGCTGTTCTTCGAGCGGCGGCTTTCCTCGAATGGCGAGATAGCCTGCTCGCGCTGCCACCTGCCGGAACGAAACTGGACTGACGGCGAGGCGCGGGCGCGCGGATTGGCGCTCGTCGACCGCAATACGCCAAGCGTTGCCGGCGTGCGGTTGCAGCGCTGGTTCGGCTGGGACGGCGCGCAGGACAGCCTGTGGGCGCAAAGCATTCGGCCGATCCTCGACCCCAGGGAAATGGGCTCGAGCGCGGCGCAGGTGGCGATGCTGATGCGCGCGGACGCGGATCTTGCGTGCCGCTACCGGAAGGTGTTCGGCGCGCCGTTGCCGGACGACGACAAGCTGCTGGTGGACGTGGCCAAGGCGCTGTCGGCATTCCAGGAAACACTCGCGAGCGCTCGCACGGCGTTCGACGAGTTCCGCGATGCGCTGCTTCGCCAGGACGCAGCCGGCATCGCAAAGTACCCTGCGCCGGCAAAGCGAGGCCTGCACATCTTCATTGGCAGTGGCTCTTGCAACACCTGCCACGCGGGAGCGGCGTTCACCAATGGCGAATTCCACGACACGGGGATTCCGTTTTTCATCGAGCCGGGCAAGGTGGACCCGGGGCGGCACGAAGGAATCAAGAAATTGCTCGCGAGCCGCTACAACCTGCTCGGGCCTTACAGCGACGATCCGAAACGCTCGGGCGCGACCGGCACGAAGCACGTGGTCCTCGAGCACCGCAATTTCGGGGAATTCAAGACGCCCTCATTGAGGAATCTCGCGCTGACGGCGCCTTACATGCACAACGGGCGCCTTGCGACCTTGCGCGACGTGGTGCACCACTACTCGAACATCAGCCCGGACCGGTTGCACTCGGACGGCGAGGCGATCCTCAAGCCGCTGCAGCTATCGGAGCAGGAGACGCTGGACCTGGTGGCGTTCCTCGATAGCCTGCAGGATGGCGGCGGCAACTACCGCCGCAAACCCTTCGCCGCCGACTGCCGCTGAGCGTACGCGCTCAGCCTAGTGCCTGCACGGGGACGAACACCGTAACCGAGGGCAGCGCTGCGATCTGCAATTGGACGTCCCAGAAATAGTAGTGCAAGTAGGCGCCGACTACGCCCGCGAGGAGCGAGGTCTGCTTCAGCAACGGCTGGTGAGCTCCCATCACGCTCGCGCCCGCGCGTGCGAGCCGCCCGTCATAGAGAATTTTCGGGTGGAATTCCCGCCACACGTGCCGCAGCAGGATCAGCTCGACGATCGCCGCGACCATCAGCACGGCGCTCTCCGCTTCGTTGAATGGCCGCTCGAGGATCAGCAGGATGATGCCGATCCCGACACAAGCCCACAGCGGAATGGAGATCAGCAGCCCATAGACCACGCCTTGGCGCAGCGCCTCGGAGTTGGCTACGCCATTGGGCGCCAGGCGATCGATTGGCATCACCGGATGCTAAGAGGCGGCGCCGCACTTCACTGGTGCAAATATCACACTGTCTGACAGAAGCCGGTTGACGCTGGGTCCACCGCGACAGCGGCGAGCGCGATCGGCGGGAATTTCGTGAACTACGTCACCCAATGGATGCGCGCGCGCGGCAGAGCAGAAACGTGGTGGGTCGTACTGGGATCGAACCAGTGGCCCCTGCTGTGTGAGAGCAGTGCTCTACCGCTGAGCTAACGACCCTGCCGGAGAGGGCCGGATTCTACGTGTTCTCGCGGGCCGCGGGCAACCCGCCGCGCTCGAAGAATCCCATGCGTTCGCAACCGGTAGACTACGGCCATGCTCCAGTTCCGCCTGAAAATGGGGTCAGACCCCTTTTTTCGATGACCATCCGCACGCGCTTCGCTCCCAGTCCCACCGGCTTCCTGCACATCGGCGGCGCGCGCACCGCGCTTTTTTCCTGGGCCTATGCGCGCCGCCACGGCGGCAAGTTCGTCCTGCGCATCGAGGACACGGACCTCGAGCGCTCCACGCAGGACTCGGTCGACGCGATCCTCGACAGCATGAAGTGGCTCGGCATCGACTGGGACGAGGGGCCGTTGTTCCAGATGCAGCGCCTCGCGCGCTACCAGGAAGCCGCCGAGAAGCTCATTGCCTCGGGCCACGCTTACCGCTGCTGGGCGACGAAGGAAGAGCTGGATGCGATGCGCGATGCGCAGCGCGCGCGCGGCGAGAAGCCGCGCTACGACGGCCGCTGGCGTCCTGAGCGCGCGAAAGCCGCCAGGCTCGTGCCGCCCGCGGACCGGCCGCCGGTGATCCGATTCCGTACGCCGGAAGAGGGCACGGGCGGCTGGAACGACCTGGTGAAGGGCCCGATCGAATTCCCCAACGCGGAGCTCGACGACCTGGTGCTCCTGCGCGCCGACGGCGTGCCGACATACAACTTCGGCGTGGTGGTGGACGACCTGGACATGGACATCACGCAGGTGATCCGCGGCGACGATCATGTCAACAACACGCCGCGGCAGATCCACATCTTCCGGGCGCTGGGGACCAAGCTACCCGAGTTCGCCCACGTGCCGATGATCCTCGGCGCTGACGGCGAGCGCCTCTCGAAGCGCCATGGCGCGGTGAGCGTCACGCAGTACCGCGACGAGGGCTTCCTGCCCGAAGCGCTGGTGAACTACCTCGCGCGCCTGGGCTGGTCGCACGGGGACGACGAGATATTCACAAAGCAACAGCTGGTCGAGTGGTTCGACCTGCGCCATGTCAGCCGCTCGCCGGCCAGGTTCGACCTCGAGAAGCTCGCCTGGCTCAACCAGCAGTACCTCAAGGCGGCCGACGACCAGCGCCTCGCGCGCCTGGTCACGCCGCTGCTGATGGATGGCGACGGCCCGCCGCTCGAGCGCGTGGTCGCGCTGCTCAAGGAGCGCGCCACCTCGGTCAACGATCTGGCCGCACAGGCGGGGATGTTCTATTCCGATCCTGGCGTGCAACCGGTGCCGGCCGAGGCGAAGCCGGCGCTCGCGGCGCTCAAGCGCGAGCTCGACTCGCTCGCCTGGGAGCGAAAGGCGCTTGGCGCGGCAGTGCAGACGGTGGCGAAGGCGCACAATCTCAAGCTGCCTCAGCTCGCCATGCCGCTGCGGCGCGTCCTCACCGGCCGCGAGCAGACGCCATCGATCGACGCCGTGCTTGAATTGCTGGGGCGCGAAACGGTGCTCGCGCGGCTGTCGAGGTCGCTCGCTTGAGGGCGCTCGTTGCCTTGGCATTGAGCCTGGCCTGTTGCAGCGCGCTGGCGCAGCAACTCGAGCCGGGCGAATGGGATTTCGCCACCACGGTGACGGCACCCGGCCTGTCCAAGCCGACCTCCACCGGCAGCCGCACCTGCATCACGAAAGAGCAGTCCAGGGACCCGACACGCTGGGGCAGCAATCCCCAGCAGCCTGCGGACTGCCGTGTGACGACGCTGAAGCTCGGCCCGGATTCCTTGTCCTGGGAAATGGAGTGCCCAGGATCCGGGATGCGAGGCGCGGGCAAGGCGCGCCTGGGGCGCGGCAGCATGGAAAGCGAAGTGCAGCTAGGTTCGCGGGTCGGTGGAATCGACCTGCGCATGAAGACTTCCGGCCGGCGCCTCGGCCCCTGCAACCCTTAGCGGTGGGCTATAATCCGCGCCCTCGGTCGGGGGTATAGCTCAGCTGGGAGAGCGCTTGCATGGCATGCAAGAGGTCACCGGTTCGATCCCGGTTACCTCCACCAGACCCGACTCGGTCTTTGTTTCGAGTCCCCATCGTCTAGAGGCCTAGGACATCGCCCTTTCACGGCGGTAACCGGGGTTCGAATCCCCGTGGGGACGCCATGAAGCGAGAAGCTGACATCGAAGTCTGCGGAGCACTGACCCAACATGGCGGAACATTTCCTGGTCACCGGCGCGCTGGGCTGCATCGGCGCATGGACGGTCAAACGGCTGGTGGACGAAGGTGTGCCGGTGTGCGCTTACGATCTGCCCGGCGAACCGCGGCGGTTGCGGCTCATCATGGGCGACGACGCGCTGGCCAAGGTCCGCTTCGTAGACGGCGACATCACTGACTCAAATACGTTCGATAGGACCGTCGCCAGCCTTGGCATCACCCATGTCGTGCACCTGGCCGCGTTCCAGGTGCCCTTCGTCAAGGCCGATCCCTTGCAAGGCCTCAAGGTGAACATGCTTGGCAGCGCGGTCGTGCTGGAGACGTTGCGCAAGCACAAGGACCAGATCAAGGGCTACGTGTACGCCAGTTCGACTGCGGTATACGGGCCGCCGAACCTGTACCCGCCCGGATCGCTCGCGCACGATGCGCCGCCGATTCCGATGAATCTCTATGGCGTGCACAAGCAGGCCGGTGAAGGCATGGCCCGCATCTACTGGCAGGATTACGGCGTCGGCAGCATCGGTCTGCGGCCGTGCGTGGTGTACGGTCCGGGACGCGATCAAGGCATGACCTCCACCCCGACCAAGGCCATGCTGGCGGCTGCGGCCGGGCGCAGCTACCGCATCTCGTTCAGCGATACCCTGGTTTACCAATACGCCGATGACGCCGCGCGCGCCTTCATTCGGGCCGCGCGCACTGGCAATCAACGGGCGTCGGTCTACAACCTGGGCGGTACGTCAGCCTCTGTGGCCGAAGTAGTGCAGGCCATCGAAACCGCCGCGCCGGAGGCAAAGGGCATGATTACGGTGAACCCGGTGGAGATTGGCGTCACGCCGGAGATTGACAGCAGCGAACTGGAGAGGGCCATCGGCAAATTGCAGTGGATTCCGCTGCGCGAAGGCGTGCGGCAAACGATCGCCACGCTGCGGGCCGGCATCCAGGCCGGAAAGCTGGACGTGGACAGGATCTTGGCCGGATAGCGGAACCAATCAAGAGCTGCATCGTGACCAGCCGCACCCATGTTCTGCTCTGGGCCGACTCGACCGCCCCCTATCTCGATGCGATCAAGGCCGCCGGCCTGGCCGACCGGGTCCTGGTCGACACCTTGCCCCGCAAGGAGAAACCCTCTGCCGACCAGATGGCGCGGACCGAGGCGCTGATGGCCTACGGCGTTGCGCCGGGCCTGCTGCCGGCGATGCCGAAACTCCGCTGGGCCCAGACCATGACCGCCGGCGTCGAGGGCTGGTTCGCTTTGCCCGATCTGCCGGAAAATCTGACCCTCACCTGCGCCCGCGGCACCCACCGGGAATCGATGCCGGAGAACATCATCGGCGCGCTGTTGTATGTAGCCAAACCCTACGCCGCTGCGGTCGAGAACCAGAAGCACAGCAAATGGGTCCATGGCCCCGCACAGCCGTTGACCGGCAAGACCCTCGGAATCTTCGGGCTCGGCGCTATCGGTCAGGATGTCGCCCGCATCGCCGCCGCGCTCGGCATGCGAGTGATCGGCACCAGGCGCAGGCCGGAACCAATGACCGATGTCGCCGAGGTATTGCCCGCTGACCGCACGCCCGAGGTGCTGGCACAATCCGACTTCCTGCTGTTGCTATTGCCGGCGACGCCGGAGACCGACAACTTCATCAACGCTGAGCGCCTGGGGATGATGAAACCCAGCGCCTGGCTGCTGAATTTCGGCCGCGGCCATCTGATCAAGGACGACGACCTGGTCGCCGCGGTGAAGGCCAAGAAGATCGCCGGCGCCATGCTCGATGTGTTCCGGCAGGAGCCACTGCCCGTCGAGCACCCGTTCTGGACCACGCAGGGGATCATCGTGCTGCCCCACATCGGCGGCCCGCACCCGCAGCGCGACAAAATCGTCGCGCGCTTGTTCGTCGATAATTTGGGCCGCTTCCTGGATGGAAAACCTCTCAAGGAAGTGGTGGACCGCAAAGCGGGATATTGACGCTACCGGTCTGTCGCTCCGCGAATGACAGCTTCCGACCCAAAGCGGTCATTCGCGGGCGTGTTGCTCGATCTCTCGCTCCCCGCGAAGCGGTGCCGCTATCGCAATCAACCTGCGGCGGCGGTGCACAATAGGTATTTTGTGTTCCCGGAAGACATTATTGGGAAAGCGAGAGTTCCATGACCAGCTCCCGTCCGTCTACTGTCGACAAGCGCCACGCCTTCCGCAAGCTTCACGAGAGCGGGTGCTTCGTCATTCCCAATCCCTGGAACATCGGCAGCGCGCGCTACCTTCAAGGGCTCGGCTTCAAGGCACTGGCCAGCACCAGTTCGGGTTTCGCCCACGCGGCCGGCCGCGCCGACGGTCAGGTGCCGCTCGAATTGCATCTCGATCACCTGCGCGAATTGGCCACGGAGACCGACATCCCGGTGAACGCGGACTTCGAGGGTGGCTATGCCGACGATCCAGAAGGTGTCGCCAAAAACGTGCTGCGCTGTATCGAGACCGGGGTTGCTGGACTGTCGATCGAGGATTCGACCGGCGACCCCTCGATCCCCCTCTACGACTTCGATCTGGCACTGGCGCGCGTCAAGGCGGCACGCGCCGCGATCGACAAGGCCGGCGGAGACGTCGTGTTCACCGCGCGCACCGAGGGCTTCATCCGCGGCCGTCCCGACCTCCACGAAACCATCCGCCGGCTCGAGGCCTTCGCCGACGCCGGCGCCGACTGCCTCTACTCACCCGGCATAAAGACGCGCGAGCAGATTGAGGCGACGGTGAAGGCGGTGGCGCCCAAACCGGTGAATTTCCTCAATGCCGGCCCGCTCGGACACACCGTCAGCGATCTCGCCGCAATGGGCGTGCGCCGCATCAGCGTCGGCGGCACGCTGGCACGCGTGGCGATGAACGCCTTCATCCACTCGGCGCGCGCCATCGCCAACGATGGCAAATTCGACAGCTTCGCCGGCGTGATGACCAACGCCGAACTCAACGCCTTCTTCAGTGACGATCTCAAGAAGCGTTCCTGACGATAACGCCGCAATCGGAATCGCATCCCACGACCGGCCAGCCGGTCAGTCTGCCCACGGATAGGAAAGTCTATCCAGCCCCGGCTGCGCTGCGCCCCGCGAAATGCCCATTGCCCCCGCTCCCCAGCCTCGGCGCGACGGCCCACAACGGGTCTGCGAATGACCGCTCTTGGCCGATAGCTGACATTCGCCAATGGCCGCTTTCGACCCGAAGCGGTCATTGGGAGGACGGATTGGTTCGCTTTCCATCCCCATCTTGTCATCGATTTGCTTGGACTAATGACGAGGAGTAACGTCCTAATCCTATTGAAGAGTGATATGACGCGACTAGATTTAAGCGGTCTGCATTCGGCCCGTTTTTACTCCTCACTCACGTTAGTCCGACAAGAATGGTGAAAGGAAATGATCAATCGCGGCCTTTCCGTTTCGCTCGTTCTGGCCTTGACGCTTCTCGTCGGGGTGGCTCCGTGCTTTGGTACCGACCGAACATCTGCAGCGTATGTTGCTTCTCAGGTGGCCCTGTGGGGCAAACGAGACGGGGCGGCAGGCAGTGTAATCGGCGAGGAGTTATCGAAGTGCTTTGCTGCCGAACCCGTCGTCCTACTGAAATCGTTTGCCAAATTTCCAGAGGATTTTCACGCATGGGTGAGCGACCTTCAGTACAACACCTTCACAGACTACCGTGCCGAGGACAAGGTTGACCGGTCTCTCTCGCGGGCCTACTACGGCAAGCTAAAGTCGCTCATGTTGGCGGCCGCCGAGAGAGCGATAAGAGTCCCAGACGTGGCTGCGATGGCACAGGAGGTCCGGAAACAACTTCAGGTTGTCAATGTTCGATTCATCGACTAGGCTCGTTCGAAGGTTCGGGCTGACATCCGCGTGCAGCGGCCCGTTAGGACACGGCGAGTGACCGCTCTTGGCCTATTCTGTTGAAAAACTCGAAATCTCGAGTCCGGCAAATATCGGTCGGATACTGAGGCAATGGCAAATTTGCCCTGGCCCACCTCATAGGCCGCTCAGGAAGTCCCTTATCGCGACATCAACTCTTTCATGTATC
>CAZVZV010000054.1:0-7541 GCA_964631735.1 uncultured Enterobacteriaceae bacterium | reverse complement strand
TTGCCGCTTGTACCTCGGTGACACGATGGGCGAGATGGCGTTCTACTACGCGCTTGCCGACGTGGCGGTGATCGGGGGTGGTTTTGCGCTGCTTGGCGGGCAAAACCTGATCGAAGGATGCGCCGCGGGGATCCCGGTGGTCACCGGCCCGCACATGTACAACTTCGCTGACGTGACGCGGCTCTCGGTGGCCGCGGAAGCGGCGATCCAGGCGCCCGACGCCGCATCGGCTCTGCGTGCGGCGCGTGCGCTGCTGGAAGACCCCGGGCGGTGCGCGCGCATGGGGATTGCGGGCACGCAGCTTTGTGCCCAGCACCGCGGGGCCGCGGAGCGGCACCTCGCGGTGTGCCGGGGGCTGCTCAGGGCGCCAGCGCCCGATTGATCTCTTCGAGGTCTTCCTCGCGCAGGCTGCCGACGGCGGCCTTCAGGCGCAAAGTGTTGGTGATGGTGTTGTAACGCGCAACCGCCAGGTCGCGCCGCGTCGAGAACACCTGCTGCTGCGCGTTCAGCACGTCGATGTTGATGCGCACGCCCACTTCGTAGCCCAGGCGGTTGGAGTCGAGCGCGCTCTGCGTCGAGACCAGCGCCTGCTCGAACGCGCCCACCTGCGCAATGCCGTTGATCACCGCCAGGTAGCCCTGCCGCGTGGCGAGCGCCGAGGCGCGGCGCGCGTTCTCCAGTTCCTGCCGCGAGCGTTCGTAGTTGGCCGCGGCTTCGCGCTCGCGCGAACTGACGGAGCCGCCCACGTACAGCGGCATGGCGAACTGCAGCCCGATGGTGCTGACGGTGGTATCACTGCCGACGGTGGACAACTGCGAGGCGGTCTGGAATCCCTGTCCGGTCGTGGCGACCACATCCAGAGTCGGGTAGTGTCCGGCGCGGTTGCGCCGTGCTTCGTAGCTCGCGATCTCGGTACCGGCTTCCTGCACCAGCACGGGGAAGCTCTGCTTCTCGGCCAGATCGACCCAGCTCTGCATGCTGTTCGGGTTGGGCGGCGACAGCCTGACGTCGGGGCGCAGCGCACTGACCGACGGGTATACCTTGCCGGTCAACTGCTGCAGCGCGCGCTGCCGCGCCTCGACGTCGTTCAGCGCCGAGATCTCCTGCGCGCCGGCGAGGTCGAAACGCGCCTGCGCCTCATGCGTGTCGGTAATGGTCGCGGTGCCGACTTCGAAATTGCGCTTGGCCTGCGCCAGCTGCTCGGCGATGGCAATTTTCTGCGCGCGCACCAGGGTGAGGGTGTCTACCGCGGCGAGCGTGTCGAAGTAGGTCTGAGCCACGCGCAGGATCAGGTCCTGGCTCGCCTGGCCGAACTGCGACTCGGCCTGCTTCACCTGCAGTTCGCTCTGGCTGTACTGGGCGTAGTTCTGCGGACGGTACAGCGGCTGCGTGAGCGTGAACGTGTAGCCGTGGGTACGGTAATCGCGATTTCCGGCGGGCTGCGCGCTCGGGCCCTTGAACTCCGAATCAATGTAAGTCTGCACCACGCTTGCGGTGAGGTTGAGCGTGGGCAGCAGCAACGCGCGGCCCTGCGGCAATTTCTCCTGGCTCGCCTGCAGCGTGTAGCGGGCCGCAGCGTATTGCGCGTCGTAGTTGCGCGCATCGAGATAGACCTGGTGCAGGTTCTCCGCTGCCGCAGGCAGCGGCGCGCAGGCGAAGGCGAGAGCGAGGGCGCGGGGGAGAGCGAGGGCGAGGGCGCGTTTATTGTTCATCGGGTTTTCATCAGATGTCAGAACCTGAAGCGCGGCGGCTGCTCCGCGTTGGCGAGCGGCGCGAGCAGTGCGTCGAACAGGTTCACGCTGCGCAACGCGCCGGGCGCGCTGCAGGTCACCAGCCGCGCCACCATCACCGGTTCCTCGCCGACCACCGCGAACAGGCGGCCGCCCGGCGATAGTTGTTCAAGCAGGGCCTTCGGCAGCACGGGGGTCGAGCCGGTGAGCACGATCACGTCGTAGGGCGCGCGTGACGGCCAGCCGTGCGCCGCGTCGCCGGCTTCCAGCGTGACGTTGTCGACGCCGTGACGTTCCAGGTTGCCGCGGCCGAAGGCGGCCAGCGTCGGACGGATCTCGACCGAGTGCACCTGCGCCGCTCGGTGCGCCAGCAGTGCGGTCAGATAACCGCTGCCGGTGCCGACTTCCAGCACGCGCTCGGTCTTGCGCGGCGAGAGCTCCTGCAGGATGCGCGCCTCCATCTTCGGCGGCATCATTTTTTCGCCATCGCCGATAGGGATCTCCATGTCGACGAAGGCCAGCGTACGGCGGGCCGGCGGCACGAAATCCTCGCGCGGCACGACGTAGAGCAGGTCGAGCACGGCCTGGTCCAGCACCTCCCAGGTGCGGATCTGCTGTTCGACCATGTTGCTGCGCGCTTGCTCGAAATTCATGGCGTTTTTGCGGCGCTTTGCGAGGGGGCGCTAAGTTTACCAAAGCGCCTCAGCCACGCCGCCAGGTCGTCCAGATAGGTGTAGATCACCGGCACCACGATCAGCGTCAGGAGGCTCGAGGTGATCACCCCGCCGATCACCGCCTGGCCCATCGGCGAGCGCTGTTCGCCGCCTTCGCCCAGGCCGAGCGCAAGCGGGAGCATGCCGAAGATCATCGCCAGGGTGGTCATCAGGATCGGGCGCAGGCGGATGCGGCCGGCCGCCAGCACGGCGTCGCGCCGCGCCTTGCCGGCGCGGCGTTCCTGGTTCACGAAATCGATCAGCAGGATCGCGTTCTTGGTCACCAGGCCCATCAGCATGATGAAGCCGATGATGGAGAAGATGTTGAGCGTCGAACGGAACAGGATCAGCGCCAGCACCACGCCGATCAGCGACAGCGGCAGCGACATCATGATCGCCACCGGCTGGATGAAGCTGCCGAACTGCGAGGCGAGGATCAGGTAGATGAAGACCACCGCCAGCGCCAGGGCCTGGCTGGCGAAGTGGAGCGATTCCTGGATATCCTTGGACGAGCCGCCCATGCTGTAGCGGTAGCCTGGCGGCATCGCGATGCGCTCGAGCTTGCCGCGCAGTTCCGCCGCCGCGTCGCCGGCGGCCCGGTTGTACACGTTCGCGGTGATCAGCACCTCGCGCAGCTGCTCCTTGCGGTTGATCTGCTGCGGCCCGCTGCCCGGCGCGATGGTAGCGATCTCGCGCAGGCTGACCATCTTCGGCGCGCCGTTGGCGTCAAGCTGGCTGGAGGCGAGCGGCACCCGCTGCAGGTCTTCGATGCGCGCGCGGTCGGCGCGCGACAGGCGCACCTGCACGTCGTAATACTGGTCATCCGGCCCGCGCCAGTTGCCCACCGCCTGGCCGGCGAGCAGCGGCCGCAGCGCAGCCGCGACCTGGCCGACGCCGATGCCGAGGTCGCTCGCCAGCTCGCGCTTCAGCTCCACGGATACCTGCGGCTTGGCCGCTTCGTCGCTCGATTCCGCGTCCACCGCGCCGGGGACCTCGCGTACGGCGGCCATTACCTGCCCGGCGATCTCGGTGAGCACCTTGCGTTCCTGGCCAAGGATCGAAACCTGCAGCGGCTTGCCGCTGGAGACCGGCTTGTAGGCGCCGATCTGCTGCAGCTCGATGCCCGCGACGCGCGCGAGGCGCTCCCGCATCGGCTTGGTCAGTTCGTTCTGCGAGCGGTTGCGCTCCTTGCGCGGCACCAGCTGGACGAAGATGTTGACGCGATTCTTGCCCAGCACGAAGCCGGTGTTGACGGTGGCGTAGGTGTAGCGGACCTCGGGGAACTCGCGCAGCGCGGCTTCGGCCTGACGCGCCTTGTGCGAGGTGAGCTCGAGCGAGGCCCCCACCGGCGTCTTGAACTGCACCTGCAGCTCCGACAGGTCCGGCTCGGGCACGAACTCCGAACCGACGAATGTCATCAGCGGGAAACTGGCGAGGAAGCTGGTGACGGCGATCGCCAGCACGGTTTTTCGGTGCGCGAGGCTCCAGCCGAGCAGCCGTTCGTAGCCGTTGGAGAAGCGCTCCATCAGGGCATGGAACCAGGCGAGCAACCGTCCGAGCGGGCTCGTACTGAAAGTGCCCTCCGCCTGGGGATCGCGCCAGATCGAGGACAGCATCGGATCGAGGGTGAAGGACACGAACATCGAGATCAGCACCGCGGACACCACGGTCAGGCCGAACTGGTGGAAGAAGCGCCCGATGATGCCGCCCATGAAACCCACCGGCAGGAATACGGCGACGATGGACAGCGTGGTGGCGAGCACGGCAAGGCCGATCTCGCGCGTGCCCTCCAGCGCCGCGGTGTGGTGGTCGGCGCCCAGCGCCACGTGGCGCACGATGTTTTCGCGCACCACGATGGCGTCGTCGATCAGCAGGCCCACCGAAAGCGACAGTGCCATCAGCGTGAGCACGTTGAGCGTGAAGCCGAAGGCGTAGATGAACAGGAATGTGCCGATGAGCGCGATCGGCAGCGTCAGCCCGGTGATCACGGTGCTGCGCCAGGACGCGAGAAACAGGAACACGATGGCGATGGTGAGCAGCCCGCCCTCGAGCAGCGTCTTCTTCACGTCGGCGATCGAATTGCGGATGCCGATCGAAGCGTCGCGCACGATGTCGATCTTCACGTCCGCGGGCAGCAAGCCCTGCAACTCCTGCGTTACGCGGCGCACGCCGTCCACCACCGCAATGGTGTTCTCGCCCTGCGCCTTGACGATGTCGATCGACAGCGCGCGCTGGCCGTTCACCAGCGCAACGTTCTCCTCTTCCTGCTGGCTGTCCTCGATCTCGGCGATTGCGCCCAGCGTCACGGCCGCTTTCTTGCCCTCGGCGCCGCGGCGCGCCACGATCAGGTTGCGGAAGTCCTGCGGCCCGGTCAGCCGCGCGCGCAGCTGGACGATCTTTTCCTGGCTGGGGGTGAGGAGCGAGCCTGCCGGGATCTCCTGATTCTCAGAGCGCAGCGCCTGCACCACCTGATCGGCGCCGATCTTCTGCGCTTCCATCGCCTCGAGGTTGAGGGTGACCTTGATCTCACGCTTGACCCCGCCCACCAGCGTGGCCTGGCCGACCCCGCCGACGTTCTCCAGGCGTTTCTTGATCACCTGGTCGGCGAGCGTGGTGAGCTCGCGCAAGGACCGGCCCGTGGACTGCACTGCCACCGAGACGATCGGGAAATCGTCCGGGTTGAAGCGGCTGACGCGCGGCTCCTTGATCTCGTCGCGGAACGTCGAGCGGATCAAGGCGATTTTCTCGCGCACGTCCTGCGCCGCGAGCTTGGGATCGATCGACAGGTCGAACTCGACGATCACCACCGACAGTCCCTCGTAGGAGCGCGAGGAGAGCGTCTTGATGCCGCTGATGGTGTTGACCGACTCCTCCACGCGCCGCGTCACTTCCTCCTCGACGTTCTCGGGCGAGGCGCCGGGGTACTCGGTCTGCACCACCACCACCGGGAAGCTCACGTCGGGGAACTGCTCGACCGGCAGGCGCGAATAGGAGAACGCGCCGAGCACCAGCAGCGCGGCCATCATCATGGTCGCGAACACCGGGTTGGAAATGCTGACGCGCGTGAACCACATGTGCGGAGGCGCCTTGCGAAGGGTTTTACTGCTTGTTCGCGGTTTCGGTCGGTGCCGGGCCCGACAAACGGGCGGCCACGCCTTCGCGCAGCGAACCCAGGTTCACGCGCACGATGCGCTCGCCCGCCGCAAGCCCGTCCAGCACCTGCACCCGGCCCGCAGCGTCGGGCGCGCCTACCCTGACGTTCTTGCGCTTCACCATCCCGTCGTCGATGGCGTAGACGAAGGTCTGGCCGATTTCCTCGCGCACGGCGGACGCCGGCACGGCCAGCGCGTGGTCGATGCGCGAGAGCGTCAGAGCGCCCTGCGCGAACATGCCGCCACGCAGCAGGCCTTCGCGGTTGTCGATCACGGCGTAGACGCTGATCGAGCGCGAGCCGGCGGTGGCCGCCGGATTGATGCGCTCGATGCGGCCGGCGAACTCGCGCTCGCCGAACCCCTCGACGCGGAAATTCATCGACTGGCCGACCTTCACCAGGCCGATCGCCATGGGCGGCACCGGGGCCTCCAGTTGCAGGCGTGACAGATCCACGATGCTCACCACCTTGGCGTCCAGCGCGACGCGCTCCCCAGGCTGGGCGTGGCGCTGCGACACGATGCCGGAGAACGGCGCCGACAGCACCGCGTCGCCGAGCGATTTCTGCGCCACCACCAGGTCCGCCGCGGCCGCGCGCAGCCTGGCCGCGGCGACGTCGTAGTTGCTTTGTATGTTGTCGAAGGCGTTCTGGGAAATGAACGCCTTGTCGAGCAGCGCCTTCTGCGTGCCGCGGTTCTTCTGCGCCCAGATCAGTTGCGCTTTCGCGGCCTCGACGTCGGCCTGGCGCGCGGCGACCCGGGCCTGCACCTCGGTGGGGTCGATGCGCGCCAGCATCTGGCCCTGCTTCACGCTCTCGCCCTCGCGCACTGTGACGGCGACCAGCTCGCCCGCGACCTTGGCCTTGACTGTCGCCTCGGTGAGGGGCGCGAGCGACCCGGTGAGCGGCAACACGCGTTCCAGTGTGCCCGGCGCAACGACGTAAAGGTCGCTCTGCAGGAATTCCGCGACTGGCACTGCGGCGGCGGGCTTTTGCGCCGCGCGATTGCCGCGCACCGCCGCGACGCCGCCGGCAGCGACGCCCGCCACGACCAGTGCGGCGAGGAGGATGGTCTTGCTCTTGGTCATCGCGTTACTCCAATTCCGCGCCCAGGCCATGCTCGAGCATGTCCAGGTGCGTTTCCAGGTAGCGCGCCGCATCCAACTTGTGTGTGGACTGCGGCTCGAGGGCGCTGCGCCACAGCATCAGCTGCAGCAGCGGCGCGAAAATGAGGAGCGCCGCATCCTCCGCGTTCACCTTGCGGAACTCCCCCCGCGCAATGCCGCGCTTGACGATGCCGATCATCACGTCGTGGCCCGGCTCTACGACCTCGGCGAGATAAAACCGCACCAACTCGGGAAAGTTGCCAGACTCCCCGAGCAGCAGCTTGGGAATCCCGGCGACGCGGGTCGCGCCGACTCTCTCCCACCAGCCGAGGACCAGCACGCGCAACAGCTCGAAGCTGCTGCCCTGGAACTGCGCCACAAAATGCTTCATCTCGGCGATCGGTGAGACCAGGCCCTCGCGCACCACCGCCTTGAACAGATCTTCCTTGTTGGCGAAATACAGGTACACCGTGCCCTTGGAAACACCCGCCCGAGCGGCGACATCTTCGAGCCGGGTCGCGGCGAAGCCGCGCTCGACGAACAGTTCGAGCGCAGCGGCAGTGATTTCCTCCGGGCGCGCTTCCTTGCGGCGCGTCCAGCGGGGTTCGTTCTTGGCGTTGGCAGGGGTAGACATGGCTGATAGAAATAACTGAACAGTCAGTAAGATAATACTGCGCTGCAAAAAGGTCAAGCACGGCAAACTGTTGGCCACGCAGGGGTCCTGTCCCGGTCGGGGCGGGTGAGAGAGTCCCTTAGAACCTGATGCGGGTAATCCCGCCGAAGGAAGCGCCATGAACGCCAATCCCAAGTTTCTCGCTGCCACCGCGCACGTCGATGACGCGGC